>CAZZAW010000242.1:0-4230 GCA_964652405.1 uncultured Ramlibacter sp. | reverse complement strand
GAACCAGGGCCGCGCCCGGTCGTGCAGGGCCCGCACCTTCACGGCCTGG
Organism: uncultured Ramlibacter sp.; assembly: GCA_964652405.1. GTDB lineage: Bacteria > Pseudomonadota > Gammaproteobacteria > Burkholderiales > Burkholderiaceae_C > Ramlibacter. The sequence continues at coordinate 4,181 of CAZZAW010000242.1, read as the reverse complement.
CCGGGCTGCAGGTCCAGCGGCTGCTCGAAGCCGTAGGTGGTCTGCTGCCAGCTCGCCACCGCGCGCCGCTCGGCGGGCCGGTTCTCGTAGCGCACACCGGGGGCCATGTCCAGGCGGATCCACTGGATGACGCCGTAGCAGCGCCCGGCCTGAGTGGCCGTGAGCTCGAGCAGCCGGCCCTCCGCGGGGAAGGTGTCGTCCGCATTGAAGTCGAAGCGGAACGCCTCCACGGGTTCGCTCAGCAGCACCGGCATCAGGTCCTCGCGGTACAGGGGGCGCTTGCGCGGGTAGATCGCGTTGAACTCGCGCACGTCGAACCCGAAGCTCTGGTGCGCGTGCACGTTCTGGCCCAACTCGTCGCCGCCGACCAGGGCGACCATGATGCTGGCCGCCCCGGGCATGAGCACCCCGCCCGGCTTGAGCAGCCGCCGCTTGGCGTCTTCGAGTGCGGGCAGCACGTGCTCGCCCAGCAGCTCGCTGGAGAAGATCTCGTGCACCAGCACGTCGGCCGGCTCCGGCAGGTCCCCGCCCAGCTGCACGGCCTGCGACGGCTTGGCCACCACCCTGACCTGGCCGGCGAACCCGTTGCGCTCGACGATGCGCGCGGCGGTCCGCGCCACCAGGCCCACGGCTTCGCAGGTCACCACGCGCTGCACCCCCAGGCTCGCCGACATCATGGCCAGCAGCCCGGAGCCCGTGCCGATCTCAAACACCAGCTTGTCCGGCGCGACCACGGCGCGCAGGCCGTCGTAGTAGGCCTGGTTGCGCTCGGGCTCGTTCATCATGGGCACGTGCCACAGCGGCACCAGCTGGCTGCGAACCCATTCGGCGCCCAGCCGCGCCGTCAGGCTGTGCGGCACCGCCTTCACCATGTCCTCGCACACCTTGAGCGCCTGCTCGCCCTGCCCCAGCTCCAGCAGGCACAGCGTGGCTTTCTTCAGCGTCGCCCCATCCTCCGGGGCCAGCGCCAGCGCGGCCTCGTATTCGGCGGCAGCTTCGGACAGCCTTCCCAGCGACTGCAGTGCGTCGCCGCGTGCCACGCGCAGCTTCGCGACGCGCGGCGCCAGTTCGATGGCCCGCGAGAAGCTGGCCAGGGCTTCCGCCGGCTTGTTCAGGCGCAGCAGCACCAGCGCGGCCTGGTACGCCGTCTCACCGGCCGGCTGGATGCCGTCCGCCATGCGGTAGCTCGCCAGCGCGTTGTCCAGCTGGCCCAGCGCGCCCTGGCAATGGCCGCGCACGGTCCAGCCGGCCAGGGATGCCGCATCCAGGGTGACGGCGCGCTCGGCCAGGGCGAGGCCCTGCTCGAACTGGCCGAGCTGGAACCTGCATTCCGCGGCGCTGGCCCAGCCCTCGGGGTCGGCCGGGTGGCTGGCGGTATAGGTGCCGAACCACTGGTCGGCCTCGGCGAAATGGTTCAGCTGCCGCTCGCACAGGCCGATGTTGAACAGGACGTCGGCGTCCTGCACGCCGGCCTCGCGCACTTGCTTGAGCCGCTCCAGCGCCTGCGCGAACCGGCCTTCCATCAGGTGCATGGTCGAGCACAGCCGCAGCACTTCGAGGTCGCCGGGGTGCTCGCGCAGCAGCGCCTCGCAGCCCTGAAGGGCCTGCGCGCGGCCACCCTCCCTGAACATCTTCTTCAGGGCCTGGATGGCCGGTGCCGCTGTCGTTCCCACTTCGTGCTCCTCTGTTCACACGGCCTGCATCTGCCGCGTGGACAATGGTAGCCATGAAAGCACGCATCACTTTTGTCCTGGGCCTCGCGGCCGCGCTCGCAGCCCAGGCCTTCGACCTGCAGGGCCACCGCGGCGCGCGGGGCCTGGCCCCCGAGAACACCCTCCCCGCCTTCGAGCGGGCGCTGGAGATCGGCGTCAGTACCCTGGAGCTGGACATCGGGGTGGCCGCCGACGGCACGGTGGTGGTGGCGCACGACCCGTACCTGAACCCGGTGTTCACGCGTGACGCCGCCGGGCAGTGGCTGCCGGGCACGCGCGGGCCGCTGATCCAGTCGCTGGACTTCAGGCAGCTGCAGGAATACGACGTCGGCCGCATCCGGCCCGAGACGCCCTATGCCACCACCTTCAGCAGCCAGCAGCCGAAGGACGGCACCCGCATCCCCGCGCTCGCGGCGGTGTTCTCGCTGGTCAAGGCGCGCCAGGCCGGGCACGTGCACTTCAACATCGAGACCAAAATCAACCCGGGCCAGCCCGGGGACACGGCCAGCCCCGAAGCGATGACGCAGGCCCTGCTGCGCACCGTGCGCGAGGCCGGCATGCTGGGCCGGGTCACCATCCAGAGCTTCGACTGGCGCACCCTGAAGCTGGTGCAGCAGCTCGAGCCGGCGATCCCCACCGCCTACCTCAGCATCCAGACCGCCAACAACGACAACATCCGCGACGGCACCTGGACCGCGGGCCTGAAGCTGGGCGATCACGGCAGCGTGCCCAGGATGGTCAAGGCCGCCGGGGGCAAGGTCTGGTCGCCCAACGGCGGCGCCGTGACCGAGGCGCTGGTGAAGGAAGCACAGTCGCTCGGCCTCAAGGTGATCCCCTGGACCATCAACAACCCGGCCGACATGGAGCGCCTGATCGGCTGGGGCGTGGACGGCCTGATCACCGACTACCCGGACCGCCTGCGCGAGGTGATGCACAGGCGGGGCTTGCCGCTGCCGCCGCCGGCGCGGGGCTGAGCGCCCCCGCCGGGCCCGCGACCAGTACACTCGCCCCCGGGTGTCTGCCGCAACCGGCGGCGGGCAGGTTCTCGCGAAGGTCGGGCCGCCTCGCGGACTTCCTCCGTCCGTATGACCGAAGCACCCGACCGCCTGATCCAGGTTCTTGCCGCCACCCTGTTCGGCATCGCCGTCCTCCACACCTTCACCGCCAAGCAGTTTGAGCGCCTGTCGCACCGCTACCCGCGGCATGCCGGCCTGTTCCACCTGCTGGGCGAGGTGGAGGTGGTGTTCGGCTTCTGGGCCATCGTGCTCGTGATCGCCATGGCCGCGCTGCGTGGACCGGGCATGGCGCTGACGTATGCCGAGTCCCGCCACTACACCGAGCCGCTGTTCGTGTTCGTGGTGATGGTGGTGGCGGCGTCGCGCCCCATCATCCATGCGGTGCTGGTCGCGATCCAGGTGGTCGCGCGACGCGCGCCGGTTCCCACGCCGCTGGCAGCGGCCTGGCTGGGGCTGGCCGTGGTGCCGCTGGCGGGCTCGCTGGTCACGGAGCCGGCGGCGATGACCATCGCGGCGCTGATGCTGGCGCCTCAGGTGTTCCGCCCGGGCATCCCCGAACGCGCCAAGTACTTCGCGCTCGGCGTCCTGTTCGTCAACATCTCCATCGGCGGCACGCTTACTTCGTTCGCGGCGCCCCCCGTGCTGATGGTCGCCGGCACCTGGGGCTGGGACTCGGCCTTCATGGCCGCCAATTTCGGCTGGAAATCGGCCATCGCCGTGGTGATCAACGCCACGCTGGCGGTGCTGCTGCTGCGCCGCCACCTGCTGGCGCCGGCCGGCAACGTGGCCCGGGAGGCGGAGTCCCGCAGCACGGTGCCGGCCAGCGTGGTCGCCATCCATTTCGTGTTCCTGTCGGCCGTGGTGCTGCTGGCCCACCACCCCGTGGCCTTCATGGGCGTGTTCCTGCTGTTCCTGGGCTACACGCAGGCCTACGACCGTCACCAGAGCCCGCTCATCATCCGCGAGGCGCTGCTGGTGGCCTTCTTCCTCGCGGGGCTGGTGGTGCTGGGCGGGCTGCAGCAATGGTGGCTGCAGCCGCTGGTCAGCGCCATGACCCCGCAGCAGCTGTTCTATGGCGCCGCGGCCCTGACCGCGATCACGGACAACGCCGCGTTGACCTACCTGGGCTCGCTGATCGAAGGCATCTCGGACGAGGCCAAGTACAGCCTGGTGGCCGGCGCCGTGACCGGCGGCGGGCTCACCGTGATCGCGAACGCACCCAACCCGGCGGGGGTGGCCCTGCTCAAGCGCGGGTTCAATGACGAGACCGTGGGCGCGGCCGGCCTGCTGATCGGGGCCCTGGTGCCCACCGTGGTCGCGGGTGCGGCCCTGATACTGCTCTAGGAGCCTGCGCGGCAGAGAGACGGGCCTGCGTTGGGCCGTGGCTGGAAAGGCGCCATGCGGTGTTACAGCCTCCTCATGTAGACCGGCTACACAGCGTCGGCTGCGCCTA
>CAZZAW010000241.1:0-4233 GCA_964652405.1 uncultured Ramlibacter sp. | reverse complement strand
CCACGGCCTGGGCCGGCAGCACCTTGGAGGCGATCACCTGCATCTTGCTCTTCCAGCCGGTGACCACGTCGGCCTCGCCCTTGAGCATGGCGTCGAAGCCCAGGCGGGCCACCATGGCCGGGTCGTCCTTCTTCATGTCGGCGCCGACCTTGGTGTCCAGCAGGTCGGCCCGCTCGAAGAACTCGGTGTCGGTGGGCCCGGGCATCAGCAGGCTCACGGTGACCCCGGTGTCCTGCATCTCGTTGCGCAGCGCCTGCGCGAACGAGTCGATGAAGGCCTTGCTGCCGTTGTACACGGCGTGGAAGGTGCCGGGCTGGAAGCCGGCGATGGAGCCGGTGATGAGGATGCGGCCCTTGCCGCGCGCCGTCATGCCGCGCGCGATCTGCTGCACCAGGTAGATGGTGCCGGTGACGTTGGTGTCGATCACGTGCTGCACGGCCTGGAAGTCCTGTTCCAGGAAAGGCCCGCCCAGGCCGTGGCCGGCGTTGGCCATGAGCGCGTCGACCTCGCGGCCCTGCAGCGCCTGGCACAGCTCGTCCACGCCCTGCTTGCTGGCCAGCTCGGTCTGGATCGCGTCCACGCGCTGCGCGCCGAGCGACTTGAAGTCGGCCACCGCGTCGTCGAGCGGCGTGTCGGCCGCCACCACCAGGTCGTAACCGTGCTCGACCGCGCAGCGCGCCAGGTGGTAGCCGATGCCCGACGAGGCGCCGGTGACCACGGCCAGTGGCCGCGGTGCTTTGATGTCGTCCATGTGCGTTGCTCCAGGTAGTTGCGGACCATTCTGGGAGCGGGCCCGCGGGCCGGCTGTCGGACAAGTGCCGCCCCGCGTGATGCCTTGTGTCGGGCTGCAAGCGAATGTGCAAGCTCTTGAACCGGTCCTACAAACAGCCGCGCTCGGCGGGGCGGACACTGTGCTTATCGACAGCCCCACCAGGAGCACCCATGACCGACAAGCAGACGCAATCCATGGCAGGCCAGAGCAACATGGAAAAGGACCCCAAGGACTGGGTCACCGGCGACGAGCCCATGACGGGCGCGCAACGCAGCTACCTCAAGACCCTGAGCGAAGAGGCCAAGGAGCCTTTCGACGAGAACCTGAGCAAGGCCGACGCCTCGCGCCGCATCGACGAACTGCAGGCCCGCACGGGGCGGGGGCAGCACGCCAACCAGGAAGACGGGCAGGCGTCGGCGGCGGTGGAGAACATCGTTTCGCGCTGACTAGCCGACCGGCCGCACCCCGATCAGCCACGCGTGCGCCCAGAACGCGAACGCGGCCCACAGCACCAGCCCCACGAAGACCGTGAGGGCCGTGCCGGCCGGCGAGCCTGTGGGGTACACCGTGCCGGCGGCGCGGTCACGCTGGCGCGCCGAGCGGAAACTCAGCACCGCCCACACCAGGAACGATCCGAACAGCAACACGTCGGCCAGGGTGCCATTGGACAGCAGGTGCGCGAGGGCCCAGACCTTGACCGCGAGCACCATGGGGTGGTGCAGCTTGGCCTTGACCGCGTTGCGCGGCGCGTAGGTGGCCACCAGCAGCACGAAGGAGATCACCATCAGCAGGGCCGCCAGGTGGTTCATGCCGCGCGGCGGCGTCCACAGCACCACCGGGCTTTGCCGCGCCAGGCCGTAGCCCCAGACGATGAGCACGAAGCCGGCGATGGACACCACCGAGTACAGGCCCTTCCAGCCCCCCGGCCCCATGCGCGCCATCATGTCCGAGCGCCAGCCGTCGGCGACGATGCGCGTGCTGTGCACGCCCAGGAACAGCACCAGCCCGAGGATCAGCATCGCCATGGGGGTCTCCTTGTGAGTTGCGGCCGATTATGGTCGGGTTGGCCCTGACAGACCGCAGCGCACGGCAAGCGCGTCCATGGCCTACACCGGTTGGGCTGCGCATCCGCATACTGGCAAGCAACCCCCCGTCTCCGGAGCGCCCACCATGATTGCCGTGTCACGCCGCCAGCCCATGCTCAAACCTCGCGCCGCCGAGGTGGCCGAGCCCAAGACCAAGAAGTCCATCGAGAAGGTGCCCGCCGAGGGCGAAAACCCCGGCACGGGCCGCAGCACCAAGATGGGCCGCCGGGCCGAAACGCCGGCCAGCATCCGCAGCAGCGGCCCCAGCGGCCAGACCGGCCGCGCCCAGCACCAGAAGAAGCACCCGAACAAGTAAGCGGGCCGGGCCAGCGCGACAATCGCGCCATGGCCCACACCCGCGCCCTCGTCCTGTTCTCCGGCGGCCAGGACTCCGCCACCTGCCTGGCCTGGGCGCTGGAGCGCTACGCGCAGGTGGAAACCATTGGCTTCGACTACGGCCAGCGCCACCGCGTGGAGCTGGAGGTGCGCCAGGACTTCCTGGCCCGGCTGAAGACCGCCTTCCCGCACTGGGCCGTCCGCCTGGGCCCCGACCACCTGCTCGACCTGCGCGTGCTGGGCCAAGTGAGCGACACCGCGCTCACCGCCGAGAAGGCCATCGCCTTCGAGCAAAGCGGCCTGCCCAACACCTTCGTGCCGGGGCGCAACCTGCTGTTCTTCAACTTCGCCGCGGCGCTGGCTTACCGGCGCGGCCTCTCGGTGCTGGTGGGCGGCATGTGCGAGACCGATTACTCGGGCTACCCCGACTGCCGCGACGACACGCTCAAGGCGCTGCAGGTCGCGCTGGGCCTGGGGCTGGACACGCGCCTGGTGATCGAGACACCGCTGATGTGGATCGACAAGGCCGCCACCTGGCGCCTGGCGCAGCAGCTGGGCGGGCAAGCCTTGGTTGACTTGGTGCGCGAGGCCACGCACACCTGCTACCTGGGCGACCACCGCGCCCGGCACGACTGGGGCTACGGCTGCGGCACCTGCCCGGCCTGCGAGCTGCGCAGCTCGGGCTACGCGCGGTACGTTCAGGGATGACAGCGCAGGTCAGTCCTGCTTCAGCAGGTCAATGAAGGCTGGATTGAGGAACACCTTTTCCCGCCCGAGCTTGTGCTCACGCAGCACACCGATGGCCGCAAGCTCCTTCAGATACACGCTCGCCGTCTGACGCTTTGCCAGCCCGGCCTCGACGATGTGCGCGATGCGGCAATAAGGCCGCACGAACACCAGCTCCGCCAGCTCGCGCGAGTAGATGGCCGGAACGTCCCTGCGCATGCGCTCAGCCGTGTCGCTCAGCAACTCCCGCACAGCGTTGACCTTGTTCATGGTCCACCTTGCCGTTTCGGCCACGCCTTCCAGCATATACAGCAGCCAGGGCTCCCAGGCGCCCGTTTCCGTGACCGACTGCAATCCCGCGTAGTAGGCCGCGCGGTGCCGGAGGATGTGCCGGCTCAGGTACAGCACCGGTGTGTCGAGCAAACCTTGCTCGACCAGGTACAGCAGGTTGATCACCCGCCCCGTACGGCCATTGCCGTCGGTGAACGGATGGATGGCCTCGAATTGGTAGTGAGCTGCAGCCATGCGCACCAGCGGATCGACGTCTTCGCTGCCGGCAAGCGTGCCGTGCATCCAGCCTTCCCAGTTGGTGAGCTTCTCGCGCAGCAATCCCTCGCCTTCGGGCGGCGTGTAGAGGACTTCACCGGTGCGATGGTTCGTCAGCCTCGTTCCCGGCGTGCGGCGGATGTCCATGTCCACGCCCTTGATCACGCGGCAGATCTGCACTGCCGTATTGGTGGACAGGGGGCGGGTGCGGAGTGCCTGGTAGCCCTCCCACAACGCGGTACGGTACCTCAGGGCCTCTTTGGTGGCCGGGTCGGCTTCAGCCTCATTGGCCCCGTCGAACAGGAAAAGCTGATCCGCGGTGGTGACGATGTTCTCGATTTCGCTGCTGGCCTGTGCCTCCAGGAGCGGGATGGAGTTGATCAATACGCCGGGGTTGGGGATCAGCCTCACGGCGGCATTCAGCTCTGCAACGGCTGCCCTGGCCGTGATGCAAGCTTTCAGCACCCGCTTGGTTTCCAGCTCCACTGCGGGGGGCATGAGCGGCAGGGCGTTGTAGGGTTGCTGAGGGTGGTACGTCGTCATGGCGAGCGGTTTCTGCTGCATCGACATGAGACAGCGGGAATGTCGATCGGCTCGACACATCCCCCAGAAAATGTCGATTTATGGATATTCTATCGACATATCCGCCTGTCTCCAAGGCCACCCCGCCGACAAACAACTCCTATTTTCATAGCAGGCCGCCCCCGCCCCGCTCCCCCTACAGCCCTATTTGGCCCCCAATCCCTCTCCCACCGGCCGCCGCATCAA
>CAZZAW010000240.1:0-4277 GCA_964652405.1 uncultured Ramlibacter sp. | reverse complement strand
GCGGGGGTTGTGGGGAGTGGAGGCGGGGGGGGGGGTGCGGGGGGAGCGGGAGGGGGTGGTGGAGGCCGCGCGCGCCCGCATCCTGCAGTGGCTGCAGGACGGGCACCTCCAGGCCCTGCGGATCGATCATCCGGACGGCCTGTCGGACCCGCAGCAGTACTTCGAGCGGCTGCAGGCCCGCTTCGCGCGCCAGGCCGAGGTGGCCGGGCGCGAGCCGCGCGCGCTCTACCTGGTGGTGGAGAAGATCCTGGCCGAGCACGAGCCCCTGCCGGCCGAGTGGCCGGTGCACGGCGACACCGGGTACCGCTTCGGCAGCCTGGTGGGCGGCCTGTTCGTGGATTCCCGGCAGGCGCAGCCCCTGGAAGAGGCCTGGCGCGCCTTCACCGGCGAGCGGGACTCCCTCGAGGAGACCGTGTGGCGCTGCAAGAAGCTGATCATCGAAGGCTCGCTCTACTCCGAGCTGTCCTGGCTCACCGAGACGCTGTACCGCTTCACCCGCGCGGACCGGCGCCGCTGCGACTTCACGCGCAACCGGCTTCGCCAGGCCCTGGCCGAGGTCGCGGCGGCTTTCCCGGTCTACCGCACCTACCTGCGGGCCGACGCGCCGCCCAGCGCTTCGGACCGGCGCCACGTGGACTGGGCCGTGGCCGCGGCCAAGCGGCGCCTGGGCGGCTCGGAGGCGACCGTGGTGGACCACGTGCGCGACATGCTGCTCGGCGAGGCCGGCGGCCCGCAGGTGGCGCCGGAAGAGCGCGCCCGTTTCCTGGCGCGCTGGCAGCAGTTCACCGCGCCCGTGATGGCCAAGGCGGTGGAGGACACGGCCTTCTACCGCTACCTGCCGCTGTGCTCCCTCAACGAAGTCGGCGGCGACCCCGCCAGCTTCGGCGTGTCGGTGGCGGCTTTCCACGGCGCCAATCAGGCCCGCGTGCGCCACCGCCCGCACTGCCTGTTGGCCACCTCCACGCACGACAGCAAGCGCGGCGAGGACCTGCGGGCACGGCTGCACGTGCTGTCGGAGCTGCCTGAACTCTGGCGCGAGACGGTGCAGCGCTGGGCCGGCTGGGCCGAGTTGTACCTCACCGAAACCGATGCGGGCCGCGCGCCGGGCCGCAACGACATCTGGCTGTTCTTCCAGACGCTCGCGGGGCTGTGGCCGGCGCAGCCGCCCGGCCCGGCGGAACTGGAGTCGCTGCGGCAGCGGCTGCAGGCCTACATGCTCAAGGCCGCGCGCGAGGCCAAGCAGGCCACCAGCTGGACCTGCCCGGATGCCGCCTACGAGGAGGCACTGGCCCGCTACGTGGACGGCGTGCTGCGCGCGGGCCCCTTCACCGAGGAGCTGCAGAAGTTCACCACCCTCCTCGCGCCCTGGGGCTTCCGCAACAGCCTGGCGCAGGTGGCGCTCAAGCTGACGGCGCCGGGCGTGCCCGACCTGTACCAGGGCTGCGAGCGGTGGAACTTCAGCCTGGTCGATCCGGACAACCGGCGCCCGGTGGACTACGGCGCGCTGGCCGCGGCCCTGCAGGACCTGCAGTCGCGCAGCCCGGGCGGCGTGCCCGAGCCCTCGCTGTGGGCGGACGTCACGCAGAACCTGCACGACGGCCGCCTCAAGCAGCTGGTGACCTGGCGCCTGCTGCAGCTGCGCCGGCAGTACCCGCAGCTGTTCCGGGACGGCGCCTACCTGCCCTTGCCCGCGGAGGGGCCGGCGGGCGAGCACGCGGTGGCTTTCGGCCGCCACGGGGACGGGCAGGCGGTGCTGGTGGTGGCGGCGCGACTGGCCCGCACGCTGTCCGAGGGCCGCGAGGACCGCTGGGGTGCGTCTGCCTGGCAGGGCAGCCGCCTGGCGGTGCCCGAGGGCTCGCCCTTGCGCCGCTGGACGCGCTGGCGGCACGTGCTGACCGGCCGCCGCCTGGACCTGTTCGCGGCAGGCGCGGCCACCGTGGACCTGGCCGCCGTGTTCGACAGCGCCCAAGACCTGCCCTTCGCCGTGCTGGTGCCCGAGGACGCGCGGCCATGAAGATCCTGTTCGCCACCCCCGAGTGCGCGCCCTACGTCAAGACCGGTGGGCTGGGCGACGTGAGCGCGGCCCTGCCCGCGACCCTGGCGGCGATGGGCCACGACGTGCGCCTGCTGCTGCCCGCGTACCAGGGCATGAACGTGGCAGGCGAGGCCGGACCCACGGTGGAGATTCCCGCCTACGGGCCCTGGCCGGCGGCGCAGCTGCTCTCGGTGAAGGCGGAGAGCGGCGTCACCCTGCTGCTGCTCGCCTGCCCGGCCTACTACCAGCGGGCCGGTGGGCCCTACGTGGACGCCGGCGGCCAGGATTACCGGGACAACCTGATGCGCTTCGGGTTCCTCAGCCGCATCGCGGCCCTGCTGGGCACGCCCTGGAGCCCGCTGCCCGGCTGGCAGGCCGAGGTGGTGCATGCGAACGACTGGCCGACGGGGCTGGCGCCGCTGTTCCTGGCGCAGGCCCGTGAACGGCTCCCCGGCGAGCGAGTCGCCGCCAGCGTGATCACCATCCACAACATCGCTTTCCAGGGCGTCTTCCCCCTGGACAACGCCGACCTGCTGGGCATCCCGGGCCACTGGCGCGGCATCGACGGCGTCGAGTTCTGGGGCCAGCTGTCCATGCTCAAGGCCGGCCTGCAGTTCGCCGACGCGATCACCACGGTGAGCCCCACCTACGCGCGCGAGATCCAGACCGAGGCCTTTGGCGTGGGCCTGGACGGCGTGCTGCGCGCCCAGGCCCACAAGCTCACCGGCATCCTGAACGGCATCGACACCAAGGCCTGGAACCCCGCGACCGACCGGCTGATCCCGCATGCCTACAGCGCCACCGACCTGGCCGGCAAGGCCCGCAACAAGGCCGAACTGCAGGCCCGCTGCGGGCTGTCGGTGCAGCCCGGCGCGCCGCTGTTCGGCGTGGTCAGCCGCCTCACGGCGCAGAAGGGCATCGACCTGGTGCTGGACGCGCTGGACCCGCTGCTGGCCGGCGGAGGCCAGCTGGTGGTGCTGGGCCAGGGCGAGGCCCGGCTGCAGCAGGCGCTGGCACAGGCCGCCCAGCGGCACCCGCGCTCGGTGTCGGTTCATTTCGATTTCAGCGAGAGCCTGGCCCACCTGATCGAGTCCGGGTCCGACTGCTTTCTCATGCCGTCCCGCTTCGAGCCCTGCGGCCTGAACCAGATGTACAGCCAGGCCTACGGCACGCCCCCGCTGGTGGCGCCCACCGGCGGGCTGGCCGATTCGGTGCGGGACGCGAGCGCCGACCCGCAGGGCGGCACCGGCTTCGTGATGCGCGAGCCCGGCGCCGCCGGCTTCGCCGAGGCCCTGCAGCGCATGCGCGCGGCCTGGGACGACCGCGCCCAGTGGCACCGGCTGCAGGTCAACGGCATGACCCAGCCTTTCGGCTGGGAAGCCAGCGCCACGCGCTACCTCGACGTCTACCGGCAGGCGGTCAGCGGTAGCGCGCCGCGGTGATGAACTGCGAGAACGCCTCGCACCACACCACGACGGCCGTGTAACGCTCGAGCGGCGCGCCCGGGGGCAGCGGCACCACGAAGTTGTCGAAGGTCTTGATCTCGCCCACCGGCAGGGAAGCCGCCTTCACGCGCTGGAAGGCCTCGCCCGTCTCCACGAACTCGGGCACCAGGTACAGGCGGTAGGCCGGTCCGGGCGCGAGGCGCCCCTGCAGCGTGACCGCGGACGGGCCCACGGTGACCTGGCCCTCGCCCCAGTGCAGCGGGTCGCTGCCTTTCAGGTCGCGGCGGAACTCGCCGCGAAAGGTGGCGCCCGCCGCCGCGGCCTGCACCGCCTGCGCATCGGGCGCCGGCGGCGCCGCGATGATGGGCAGCAGGTAGATGCCCAGGGCGAAGCCGAGGGCCAGGGCGGCGAGGTGGGTGGCCGAGAGGAAAAGGGTCCTTCGCATGGGGCTCTGTCGTTCAGGCCAGCCCGTCCTTACACCAGCCGCTTCGGGGCGCACCAATGCGGGCCCGGTCCGCACCAAGGCCCGGAGCTCGCCCGTCCCGGGCGCACCGATTTAGACGAACGCAGGGCCAGAAGCCGGAGAAATGGCTGGCACATGTCTTGCTCGGCATGACTTGTCATAACGAGTTATCCCGCCATGAGCAGCAAGAAGTCTTTCGGCGGCCTCCGGGCCGTCGTCCCTGGCGCCCAGCCGGACCAAGCAGCCACCAGCCTTCAAGCCATGGCGCCCGCGCCGCTGTATGCGCAGATCAAGGAAGTCCTGCGCTCGCGCGTGCTGGACGGCACGTACCAGC
>CAZZAW010000239.1:0-4290 GCA_964652405.1 uncultured Ramlibacter sp. | reverse complement strand
GCTTGTTGACGCTGTCCTGCAGCTTGTTCTTCTTGATGTAGGCCCACAGCTTGCTGACCACTTCGGTGCGGGGCAGCGGGCTGGAACCGACGACCGCGGCCAGCTGGGGGCTGGGGGTCAGGGCCTTCATGAAGGCGGCGTTGGGGGTGCGCTTCTTGGCGGGGGCCTTCTTCGCAGCGGCCTTCTTGGCGGGCGCCTTCTTGGCGGGCGCCTTCTTGGCGGGGGCCTTCTTTGCCGGGGCTTTCTTCGCAGCTTTTTTCGCAGTTGCCATGATTGAATTTCCTTCTAGAAGTTGAGGATCACCACTGGGGAAAAAACCACCTTCCCATTGGCACTGCGGATGCTACTGGAGAAAAAACGCGTTTCCAAGGGAAAAATGGCTTTTTTCATTGGGGCGCGTTGTTTTTTTCAACGTGTTTTAGCCGGCTGCGCCGCCTGTTTTCCCTCTGAAGATCAGGAAGACGCCGAGGAGGATCACGCCGCAGGCGACCCACTCGCCGCCGGTGACCACCTCGCCGGCGAAAGCGACGCCCAGCAGCAGGGCGATCAGCGGGTTCACGAAGGCGTAGCTGGTGGCCATGGCGGGGGAGGCATGGGCCAGCAGGTAGAGGTAGGCACTGAACGCCACCAGCGAGCCGAACACCACGAGGTAGAGCCAGGCGGCGGCCGCGAGCGGTTGCGGCGGCCACTGCGGCTGCTCACCCAGCACGAGAGAAATGGCCATCAACACCGCGCCGCCGCACAACATTTCACTGGCGAAACCGGCCGGACCTGCGGCCAGCGGCAGCCGCGTCGTGGAGAGCACGGAGCCCAGCGACCAGGCCAGCGTTGCCGCCGCGATGCTGGCAATGCCCACCGGCGCGGCCGCGAAGCTGGCGCCGCGGACCAGCAGCAGCACGCCGGCCAGGCCCACCGCCATGCCCGCGACTTCGAGCCGGGAAGGACGCTGGCCGAACAGCAGGCCCCAGCCGCAGACCAGCATGGGCACCACTGCGATGAAGGCCGCGATCAGCCCGGAGCCGATGTACTGCTCGGCGCTGGCCGTCAGGCCCATGCCGCCCCCCAGCATCAGGGTGCCCACCACCAGGGCGTTGCGCCATTGCCGCAGGCTGGGCCAGGGCCCGCCGCGGGCGAGCACCCAGGCCATGAGCACGACTCCCGCTGCCAGGAAGCGGGTGCCCATCTGGAAGAACGGTGGAAAGCTCACCAGCGCGAACCGGATCGCCAGGTAGGTGGAGCCCCAGACCAGGTAGCAGGCGAGCAGGGCGGGCAGCAGCAGGGTGGGGCGGCCGTGAGCGGTGGGAAGGGCGGCGGAACTCATGGCGGGGATGTTAGGTTGCCCGCGCCGGGCGGGCCATGCATGATTCAAGGTCGCGGGGCGACTCAGCCTTGCTTTTCAAGGTTGAATCCCCTGCCGACCGAAATCTCCGAACTCGATCTGTACGACAGCCGCATCCTGGCGGAGCTGCAGCAGGACGCCCGCATCAGCATGGCCGAACTCGGGCGCCGGGTGCACCTGAGCCAGCCCGCCGTGACCGAGCGCGTGCGCAAGCTGGAACTGCAGGGGGTGATCAAGGGCTACCGCGCCATGGTGGACTACCAGCGGCTGGGCTACGGCATCCGGGCCGTCGTGCGGGTGGGGCGGGTCGAGTACGCCCGGGTCGTCAAGCTGATCGAGCAGACCCCGGAGGTCATCAATGCCTTCAACGTCACGGGCGAGGACAGCTGGATCCTGGAAATCGCGGTGATCGACGTGGAGCACCTGGACGCGGTGGTGACCAAGTTCTGTATCCTCACCGAGACCTCGACCTCCATCGTGCTGAACATGCCGCGCGAGCACGCGGCGGTGCTGCCGGCACGGCGCGAGAACATCCGACCCGCCATCAGGAAAGTGACCGGCAAATGAGCCAGCCCGACTTCAGCACCTGCGACCTGTGCGACGCCCTTGAGGAGGACACCTCGGGCAGCTTCCGGGTGCTGCCGCCCGTGTTCCGCGACTTCGGTGCCGCCGCCCGGTTCTGCGGGCCGGTGGCCACCCTGCGCAGCCTGGAAGACAACTCACGCGTGCGCGAGGCCGTGAACACGCCCGGAGAGGGCCGCGTGCTGGTGGTGGACGGGGGCGGGTCCGTCCGCCGCGCCCTGGTCGGCGGCAACCTGGCGGCCGCGGCGGCCCGCAACGGCTGGGCCGGGATCGTGGTGAACGGTGCGGTGCGGGACCTGGCCGAGCTGCAGGCCGCGGGGATCCCGGTCAAGGCGCTCGCGCTGATGCCGCTGCGCTCCACCAAGCGCGGCGAGGGCCAGGCTGGCCTGGCGGTGGAGATCCAGGGGGTGTGGGTGCGGCCCGGCGAGTGGCTCTACGCCGACGAGGACGGCATCGTCGTCAGCGCGAAGGCGCTGGCCTGACGGGCAACGTCGCCAGCAGCACGCCGGCGAGTGCCAGTGCGAAAGCCAGGGCCTGCAGCCCGCCCAGCGGCTCGCCCAGCACCAGCACCCCGACCAGCGCCGCCGACACGGGCAGCATCACGGTGAACACCCCGCCCAAGGCGGCCGGCACGTGCTTGAGGCCGGTCATCCAGAGCCACACCGTCCAGATGCTGGCGGCCAGCGAGTAGAAGACCAGCAGCAGCCAGGTGCCGGGCGCCACCCCGCCGAAGTCGAAGCTCATAGCCTGGTACAGGCCCAGCGGCGTGACCAGGGCGAACCCCCAGAGGTTGATGAGCGAGGTGATGCGCTTGGGCCCCAGCGTGCCGGTGAGCTTCTTCCCGATCACGGCATAGGCGGCCTCGCACAGCACGGCACCGAAGACCAGCAGGTTGCCCAGCCACGGGTTGGGAGCGCCGGTGCCGGCTCCGGAATGGGCCGGCTGCGCCAGGCCCAGCAAGGCAATGCCCGCCATGGCGCAGGCCACGGCGCCCCACACGCGGGCGCCGATGCGTTCACGCAGGAACAGCCAGCTCAGGACCGCGACGACGGCCGGGATGGACGCCATGATCACGCCGGCCGACACCGCGCTGGTCATGCTGACGCCGAACAGCATGCACACCGAGAACAGGAAGTTGCCCAGGAAGGATTCCAGGAACAGCAGGCCCCGCGTGCGCCGGTCCAGGGGGGGCTCACTGGGCGGCTTTCGCAGCCAGTGAAGCATGGCCAGGCCGCCGATGCCGAACCGCATCCAGGCGAGCAGGAAAACGGGGATGGCCGCCACCAGGGGCTTGGACAGGGCCACGTAGCTGCCCACCAAGGCCATGCTCAGGGCCAGGCAGCCGCAGGCGAGGAGCCGGGACGCCGCGGGGTTCATCGGACAATCGGGTGCTGCAAAGTCGCCGCATCATGCCCCAAGCCCCAGTGACTGCCGGCCCGCGCCGGGTGTTCGTCTACGGCACCCTGCGCAAGGGCGGCCGCAACGACATCAACCGCCTGTCGCCGCCGCCCCGGTACGTCGGCATGGGCGAGGTCCAGGGCTGCCTGTACCACTTCGAGTGGTACCCCGGGCTGACCCTGGGCGGCGAGGAGGCGGTCACGGTGGTGGGCGAGGTCTACGAGGTCGGCCCCGAGCTGGAGGCCGTGCTGGATCGCATCGAAGGGATCGTGCCCGGCCCGGACAGCGAGTATTTCAAGCGCGAGCTGCCCGTGCAGGTGGAGGGCAGGGCCCTCGAGTGCTTCCTGTACGAGATCAATCCGGAGCGCGCGCGCAGCGGTCAGCGGCTTCGCCACGGTGACTGGATCCTTTTTCACGAAGCCGGATGAGCATTTCGCATAACGGAATATGGTGATGCTGCGGCGCGCCAAAATTTCTCAATACAAGACATGAAGTTTCGTATTGCGGAATAATTCTACTAAGCTGTTGATTTAAAAAGAAAAGAAAATCTATCTTCTATAAGACACAAGAGGTCCACAAAGTCTTCTACAAGACTTAAAGTCTGCCCATCGCAACGCTTTCCTCTTTCCTCAACTCGGAGCACGCCATGAGCAACTGGACCCACCTGACCCGCGAACAGCAGATCGCCCAACTCGAAAAGGACTGGGCGGAGAACCCCCGCTGGAAAGGCATCAAGCGCGGCTACAGCGCCGCCGACGTCGTGAAGCTTCGGGGCTCGCTGCAGATCGAGCACACGCTGGCCAAGCGCGGGTCCGAGAAGCTGTGGAACCTGATCAACACCGAGCCCTTCGTGAACTCGCTGGGCGCTCTGACCGGCAACCAGGCGATGCAGCAGGTCAAGGCCGGCCTGAAGGCCATCTACCTGTCGGGCTGGCAGGTCGCCGGCGACGCCAACAGCAACGGCGAGATGT
>CAZZAW010000238.1:0-4293 GCA_964652405.1 uncultured Ramlibacter sp. | reverse complement strand
CCCCAGCACTTCCACGGCGCTGGTCATCGTGCTGGCGGTGCCCATGGTCATGCAATGGCCGGGCGAGCGGGCGATGCCGTCCTCCACGTCCTGCCAGTCCTGCTCGGTGATGTTGCCGGCGCGCAGCTCGGCCCAGTACTTCCAGGTGTCCGATCCCGAGCCCAGGTACTGCCCCTTGTAGTCGCCGCGCAGCATGGGACCGGCCGGCATGAAGATCGCCGGCAGGTTCATGGAGATGGCCCCCATCAGCAGGGCCGGTGTGGTCTTGTCGCAGCCGCCCATGAGCACGCAGCCGTCGGCGGGGTACGAGCGCAGCAGTTCCTCGCACTCCATCGCCAGCAGGTTACGGTACAGCATGGTGGTGGGCTTCTGGAACGGCTCGGACAGGCTGATCGCCGGCATCTCCACCGGGAAGCCCCCCGCCTGCCAGATGCCGCGCTTGACCTCTTCCACCCGCTGCTTGAAGTGCGAATGGCAGGGGTTGATGTCGCTCCAGGTATTGATGATCGCGATGACGGGCTTGCCCGCGTAATCGCTGCGGTGGTAACCCATCTGCGCCGTGCGCGAGCGGTGGCCGAAGGACCTCAGGTCCTTCACGCCGTACCAGCGGTGGCTTCTCAGTTCTTCGGGCTTCTTGCGTCGGGAGGGGGCGGTCATGCCCGAGATGTTAATTGGTTTGACAACTCAGGCCAGGCCCAGCAGCCGCACGGCGTTGCCCTTGAGGATGCCGGGCATCACTTCCGGCTTGAAGCCGGCTTCCTCGAAGTCCTTCATCCAGCGCTCCGGCGTGATGAGCGGGTAGTCGCTGCCGAAGAGGACCCGGTCCTTGAGCAGCGTGTTCGCGTACTGCACCAGCTGCCTGGGAAAGTACTTGGGGCTCCAGCCCGAGAGGTCGATCCACACGTTGGGCTTGTGGGTCGCGACCGACAGCGCCTCGTCCTGCCAGGGAAAGCTGGGGTGGGCCATCACGATCTGCATGTCCGGGAAGTCGATGGCCACATCGTCCAGGTGCATGGGGTTGCTGTACTCCAGCCGCAGGCCCCCGCCACAGCGCATGCCCGAGCCGATGCCGCTGTGGCCGGTGTGGAAGATGGCCGGCATCTTGTGGGCATTGATCACCTCGTAGATCGGCCAGGCCATCCTGTCGTACGGGTGGTAGCCCTGCACCGTGGGGTGGAACTTGAAGCCCTTGACGCCGTGCTCGGCGATCAGGCGCTCGGCCTCGCGCGCGCCCATCTTTCCCTTGTGCGGGTCGATGCTGGCGAAGCAGATCATCATGTCGCTGTTCTCGCGCGCGGCCTGGGCGATCTCTTCGTTGGGGATGCGCCGGCGGCCGAGCTTGGCCTCGCTGTCCACGGTGAACATGACCAGGCCGATCTTGCGTTCGCGGTAGTAGGCCACCGTCTCGGCGATGGTCGGGCGGCGCGAGTTCCGGAAGTACTTGTCGGCCGCCCGGTCGTACTCCTCGCCGTAGTTGTCGAACGGGTTCCAGCAGCTGACTTCGGCGTGCGTATGGACGTCGATGGCGATGAGGTTGGCGTGGTCCATGGCGGGGGAATGACTAGGGTAAAGCCCTAGGCGAGGTGGCTTGGTTTGATTATTATTTATAACAATAATCAGCCCCAATGGCAAACCCCATGACCCCCTCCAGCAAAGACATTTCCGTCGAGCTCCGCGGCGCGATCGCCGTGGTCCGGCTGACCCGTGCGGCCAAGCGCAACGCGCTCAGCGACGGGCTCATCCTCGCCGTGCGCGACGCCTTCCAGACCCTGCCGGACACCGTTCGCGCGGCGGTACTGGACGGCGAGGGAGACCATTTCTGTGCCGGGCTCGACCTGTCGGAGCTCAAGGAGCGCGATGCCGGCGCCGGCCTGCATCACTCGCGCATGTGGCACGAGGCGCTGGAACGCGTGCAGTACGGCCCGGTACCGGTGATCGCCGCCTTGCACGGAGCCGTGGTCGGCGGCGGGCTGGAACTGGCCAGCGCCTGCCATATCCGCGTGGCCGACGAATCCACCTTCTATGCCCTGCCGGAAGGCTCGCGCGGCATCTTCGTGGGCGGGGGCGGCGCCGTGCGCATTCCCAGGCTCATCGGCGCGGCGCGCATGGCCGACATGATGCTGACCGGCCGCGTGTACAACGCGCAGGAGGGCGAACGGGTCGGGTTCGCCCAGTACCTGGTGCCCGCCGGGCAGGCTTTCCAGAAGGCGCTGGAACTGGCCGAGCGCGTGGCCCAGAACGCGCCGCTCACCAACTATGCGCTGATGCACGCCCTGCCCCGCATCGCCGAGCAGCCGGCCGACCAGGGCTTCCTGACCGAGGCGCTGATGGCGGCCATCGCGCAGAGCGCCCCCGAGGCCAAGGAGCGCGTGCGGGCCTTCCTCGAAGGCCGCGCCAGCAAGGTGAGCAAGGGCTGAGCCGCGCATGAGCACTGCCACGCCCCGCTACCGCCCCATGCGCTTTGGCGTCACCCGCGCGGTGGTGCGCCAGGGTGCGCAAGGTGTGACCTACCTGCGCGCCGACCAGGAACTGCAGGCCTATCCGATGCGCATGACCGACCGGCTGCTGCATTGGGCGGACACGGCGCCCGAACGCGTGTTCATGGCCCGCCGCCGGCGCCAGGAGGACGGCAGCACGGGCGACTGGCAGACCGTCACCTACCGCGAGGCCCTTGCGGCCGCGCGCAGCATCGCCCAGGCGCTGCTGGACCGCGGCCTGGGGCCTGAGAAGCCCGTCGCCATCCTCAGCGAGAACTCGCTGGAGCACGCCCTGCTGGCCCTGGGCTGCCTGTACGCCGGCGTGCCGCATTGCCCGGTGTCGCCCGCGTATTCCACGGTGAGCCAGGACTTCGACAAGCTGCGCCACGTGCTCTCCACCCTGACCCCCGGCCTGGTGTTCGCCGCCGACGCGGCGCGGTACGGCAAGGCGATCGCCGCCACCGTCGCGCCCGAGGTGGAGGTCGTGACCGCGCAAGGCCGGCTGGACGGGCGCGAGTCCACGCCCTGGTCCCAGCTGCTGCAGACCGTACCGACACCGGCGGCCGACGCCGCCATGCAGGCCACGGGGCCCGAGACCATCACCAAGTTCCTTTTCACCTCGGGCTCGACCAAGCTGCCCAAGGCGGTGATCAACACCCATGGCATGTGGTGCGCCAACCAGCAGCAGATGCGCCAGTCCATGCCCCTGCTGGGGGAGGAGCCGCCGGTGCTGGTGGACTGGCTGCCCTGGAACCACACCTTCGGCGGCAACCACAACGTGGGGCTCACGATCTTCAATGGCGGCACGCTCTACATCGACGACGGCAAGCCCACCCCGGCGCTCATGGCCGAGACGCTGCGCAACCTGCGGGAGGTCGCGCCCACCATCTACTTCAACGTGCCCACCGGCTTCGAAGCCATCGCGCACGCCATGAAGGCCGACGAGGTCCTGCGCCGCAACCTGCTGTCGCGGGTGCGCATGTTCTTCTACTCCGGCGCGGCGCTCGCCCAGCCGGTGTGGGACCTGCTGCACCAGGTGCAGGAGGCCGAGATCGGCGAGCGCATCGTGATGGGCACCGGTCTGGGCATGACCGAGTCGTCGCCCTTCGCCGTGTTCGTGACCAACCCGGAAGTGAAGTCGGGCTACCTGGGCCTGCCCTGCCCCGGCATGGAGCTCAAGCTGGTGCCCACCGACGGCAAGACCGAGATCCGCTACAAGGGCCCCAACATCACGCCCGGGTACTGGCGCTCGCCGGAAGCCACGCGCGAATGCTTCGACGAGGAAGGCTTCTTCTGCACCGGCGACGCGGTGCTCTGGATCGACCCGGCCGATCCGCACCAGGGCCTGAAGTTCGACGGCCGCATTGCCGAGGACTTCAAGCTGGCCACCGGCACCTTCGTGAGCGTGGGGCCCTTGCGCGCGAAGATCATCGCCGCGGGCGCCCCCTACGTGCAGGATGCGGTGATCACCGGCCTGAACCGCAATGAGGTCGGCGCCCTGCTCTTCACCACCCCGGCCGTGCGCAAGCTCGCCGGACTGCCCGACACGGCGCCGCTGCAGGCGGTGCTGGAAAGCGCGCCCGTGCAGGCCCACTTCCAGCAGGTGCTGGACGGCCTGGCGCGCCAGGCCACCGGCAGCGCCAACCGGGTGGCGCGGCTGCACCTGATGCACGAGCCGCCTTCCATCGACAAGGGCGAGGTCACCGACAAGGGCTCGATCAACCAGCGGGCGGTGCTCAAGCACCGCGATGCGATGGTCCAGGCCTTCCACGAGGGCCAGCTGCCTTTCACGCTCACTCCCGGCAAGGAATCCGCA
>CAZZAW010000237.1:0-4295 GCA_964652405.1 uncultured Ramlibacter sp. | reverse complement strand
GTACGAGGATGGGTGTCGGTCTTGTCCTACACGGTTTCGCCGGTGTGCACCGGCTTTGGCTGCGGCTCGCGCCGCAAGGCCCAGCGCGTGAGCCAGTCCACGATGCGCCGCGCCGCGTCTTGCCGCACGGAGGGCGCGCCCTCGCCCAGGAAATGATGGTCCTCCCCCGGGTACAGGATGAGCTCGGTGGGCGTGTCGCCCGCCCGCAACAGGCTGACGAACATCTCTTCGGACTGGCACTTGGGACAGCGCTCGTCGTCCTTGCCTTGTAGGAACAAAGTGGGCGCGGCGGCCTTCTCGATGTGCTGCAGGGGCGACAGCTCGCGCGCCCGCTGCCGGTCGAAGCGCGGCTGCGCGTCTAGGTACCGCGGGTCGGCGTAGTAGCCGCCGTCCGAGGTGCCGTAATGGGTCTCGATGTTGCCGACCGGCGCCATCACCACCACGGCGCGGAACAGGTCCGTGTGCCCGGCCGCCCAGGCACTGAGGTAGCCGCCATAGGACTTGCCCGAGATCGCCAGGCGCTCGTCGCACAGGCCGTCGGCCTGCAGCTGCGCGATCGCCTCCAGGTGCTGCGGCAGGTCCAGCTCGCCCCAGCGCCCGGCCAGGCGGTTGCAGAACTCGTGGCCGTAGCTCGCCGAGCCCACAGCGTTGAGCGCCAGAACCGCCCAGCCGCGCGAGCACAGCACCTGCCAGAAGACGTTGGTGTCGAAGTCCAGCAAGGCGTAGCTCGCCGGCCCGCCGTGCACGTCGTTGAGCAGCGGCAGCGGGCCGCGGGCGCCGCGGGCCGTGATCAGCCAGCCTTCGATGGTCTCGTGGCCGCCCTCCCCGTCGGGCACCTCGAAGCGCCGGCGCCGGGCTTCCAGCGGCGTGCGCTCGGCCCACCAGGGATTGAGCTGCGACAGCTGCCGCTCCCCCTTGCCGTCCAGGCCGCAGGTGTGCAGTTCACTGGGCTGCGCGGGATGGTCCACGCTGTAGACCAGCCGCTCGGCCGTGCAGGCGAAAGCGCCGAACTGCCGCTCGCCGCCAGCCAGGGTGTGCAGGCCGCTGCCGTCCACCGCGATGCACGCCACCTCGTGGCAGCCGCGCAGGGCCCGCGTGAACAGCAGCTGGCGGCTGTCGCCGCTCCAGTGCAGCGAATCAGGGTCGGCGACCTCCAGGTCCTTGCCGCCCAGCTGCACGATGCGGCCGCTGGCGAACTCGACCAGGTACAGCCCGTTCTGCGCCTCGCCCTCTTCGCGCGCGGCGGCGAAGGCGATCCAGCGGCCGTCGGGCGACCACACGGGCTGCAGCACGGTGGCCAGCTCGCGCGTGAGCTGGCGCGGGCGGCTGCCGTCGGCATCGCAGGCCCACAGGTCGGTGCGGTGGGCGAAGCGGCCCTCCCGCGTGCGGCAATAAGCGAGGTGGCGGCCGTTGGGCGAGGGATCGAAGCCCAGCACGTCGAAAGGCCCGTCGGTGAGCTGGCGGTGCTCGCCGGTGGCGGCATCCACCCGGAACAGGTGGATTTCGCGGGCCAGCATGTAGCCCATGCCGTCAGACTTGTAGGGCAGCTTCCAGGCGATCTCCGGGCTCTTGGGCCCCCGCGGGCCCGACGGCTTGCCGCGCGCCCCGCGCAGCTCGGGGTCGACCGCGACCGGGCCCGCCACCAGCAGGCTGCGCCCGTCCGGCGCCCAGCGCAGGGAACTCACGCCCTGCGCCAGCTGGCCGCAGGCGCGGGCCTCGCCGCCGTCCCGGTCCAGCAGGTAGAGCTGCGGGGCGCCCCCGGCGCGGCCGGAAATGAACGCGATGCGGTCGCCCTCGGGCGACCACCGCGGCGACTGGTCCAGGCCGGGCCCCCGTGTCATCTGGCGCGGCGGCCGCCCGTCGAGGGGGAAGGTCCAGACGCAGGACTGGTAGCGGTCCTGGTCGCGGTCGACGGAGCGGACCGTCGCCACGGCGACGTCGAGGCCGGGGAGGCAGTGCAGGTCCCCGAGCTTCTGGTGGAGGTAGAGGTCGTCAGGCTGGAAAGGCTGGGTCATGCCCCGCGGTGGCAAGCGCCGTGCCGCGCTCCCAGGCCGCGCGCATCGCCAGCCTCGCCTCGTGCAGGCTCAGGCGCGAGTCGCCCTTGATGCGCTCCCAGTTCGCATGCAGCGATTTCTCGGCGTCCTCGAAGCTGCCCCCGTACTGGCAGTGGCCCACGTAGCCCGCGCAATAGGCCGGCGCATAGTCCTCGTAGCCGCAGCCGGCGCGGTAATAGCGCTCCTGCCGGTAGCGGCGGCTCCAGTACGCGTCTTCGTCGCGCGGGTCGACGGACACATGCGGAGCCGCTTCCTCGGTTTCTTCCAGGTTGTGCCAGGCGCTCATCTCTCCCTCGTTCGGTGGTGGTTTCTGGCGCGCATCCTCGGCCACCGTGCGCAGGCGCCGCGTAGGACGGCGTCGACGGACTGTTGTAAGCGCGCACGCCTTCACGGCCGAGCTGGCGTCCTTCGCTTGCCCGGCCCAGCCGCCCCTTGCTACACTTTCAATAGCATGACGCGTCCATCGCACGCGGGCCACGTGCCCCACAGCCACTACGACACCCTCATGGTGGCGCCCCTGGCCGCGCCCGAGGCGGTGCGCCGCGCCTACCGGCGCCAGGCCCAGAAGTGGCACCCCGACCGGCAGCCGGGGGACGCCCACGCCCAGCAGCGCATGGCCGAAATCAACGAGGCCTACGCCGTGCTGTCGCATCCCGAGCTGCGCGCCGGCTACGACCTCTGGCTGCAGGCCCGCCAGTCGCGCCTGCAGGCCGAGCGCGCCGCGCGGCTGGCCCGGCCTTCGGGGCTGGCGGCCAGCTGGCCCTGGTGGCTGCTGTGCGGCACCCTGTGCTTCGCCGCCCTCTCCGTCGGCACCGTGCTCTACAAGATGGCCGTGCCCGCCGTGGCCGTGCCGGTCCACAAGCCGCGCTGACCTGTCACCTGGGCGGCAAGGCCTGCCTGCCCCGCGCACCATACTGCGCACCTCCCGAAGGAACGCAGATGGACATCCGTGGAAAAGTAGCCGTGATCACCGGCGCGGCCAGCGGCATCGGCGCCGGCCTGGCCCGGCGCTTCGCTGCCGAAGGCGCGCGCGGCCTGGTGGTCGCCGACCTCAATCTCGAGCAGGCGCAAGCCGTGGCGCAGCCCCTGGGCGCGCTGGCGGTCCAGTGCGACGTCAGCCGCGAGGCCGACATCCAGGCGCTGGTGGCGCAGGCCCGGGAGCGCTTCGGCCAGGTCGACATCTACATCTCCAACGCCGGCATCCTCGGGCGCATGGGGGGCTTCGAGCTGGAAGACCCGCTGTGGGACGCCATGTGGAAGATCCACGGCATGGCCCACGTGTGGGCCGCTCGCGCGGTGGTGCCCGACATGGTGGCGCGCGGCGAAGGCTACTTCCTGGTCACGGCGTCGGCTGCCGGGCTGCTGAACATCGTGGAAACGGCGCCCTACGGCGTGACCAAGCACGCGGCGGTGGCGTTTGCCGAATGGCTGCGCATCGCCTACGGCCGGCGCGGGCTTCGCGTCTCCTGCCTGTGCCCTCAGTCCGTGCAGACCGCCATGACGCAGGGCGGCACCGGCTCGGCGGGCGTGGACGGCGTGCTCACCCCCGAGCAGGTGGCCGAGGACGTGGTGCGGGTGATGCGCGACGAAAGCTTCCTGGTCCTGCCCCACCCCGAGGTGGCGAAGTACTTCCAGGCCAAGGCCCAGGATTACGACCGCTGGCTGGGCGGGATGCAGAAGCTGCACGCCCTGCACGCCGCCCAGGCGCCGCGCTGACGGCCGTCAGGCGGCCATCGCCTCGGCCGGGGCCCGGGGCCCGCCGAAGTGGAACACGCCGGGCTCGCGCACCGGGTCCACCTCCACCGGGATCACGCTCTTGGGCGGGAAGCGGCCCTCGAGGATCAGCTTGGACAGCGGGTTCTCGATGCGCTGCTGGATCGCGCGCTTCAGGGGCCGGGCGCCGAACACCGGGTCGAAGCCGACCTTGGCCAGTTCCTCCAGCGCGGCGGGCGACACCTGCAGCGTGAGGTCCATCTTCGCGAGCCGCTGCTCCAGCACCTTGAGCTGGATGCCGGCGATGCGGGCGATGTGCTGGGCGTCCAGGCCGTGGAACACCACCGTCTCGTCGATCCGGTTCAGGAACTCGGGCCGGAAGTGGTTCTTCAGCTCGTCCCACACGGCTTCCTTCACGTCCTCGTAGGGACGCCCCGCCATGCCCTGGATCATGTGCGAGCCGATGTTGGATGTCATCACGATCACCGTGTTCTTGAAGTCCACGGTGCGGCCCTGGCCGTCGGTCAG
>CAZZAW010000236.1:0-4310 GCA_964652405.1 uncultured Ramlibacter sp. | reverse complement strand
CGGGATCACCACAAGCTTGTGTTCTGGGGCGACAGAAGCGGGACACCACACAAAGTACCTATGTTTCGAGGTCTCGGACGTCACGATAAAACGCGTGTGACCCCTGAGTTGCTCGCGCATGCCTGGACGCGGCTCGCCATGACGCCACCAGTTCCTGGCACGGCTGCTGCGGTTGTTCTCAGACCGCTTGGGAAGCACCGCCTTCTTGATGTACTCGAAGGGCGCCTCATAGAGTTCTGCGTCCGCTTCGCTCATAAGTGCGAAGTCGATCACCCACCTGTCACGAGCTCGTTTGGTGATGTCCATTCCGTTGAGCAACGGGCGAAGAACGTCACTGTTCGGGCGGCCATTGGGGTTGCCGCCCTGGCGCAGCCATTGCCTGGCCAAACTCCCGGGAATGGAGAACGCGCCCGCAAGTGAGAGGCCGAAGAACGATGCATTGTCGTTCTCTGGAAGACCACGAGCGCTCGTCAGATCATGACCGTCTGACCCGTCCGTAAGGTCGGAGTTAATCTGAGCTACCGGCTGGCCGTTAAGGAAAGCCGGCCCGTCCACCCGGCCTTGGCAGATCAGAGAGACCCGCACGGCCGCGCCCTCATTCACCCAAGGTTCATCGCTCCAGGCCTCGAAGATCCTGGAAGTGGCCACAACGCGATCAAGAACGCGGCGGTTCGCAACTTGCCTGATCGAGTTCGTTGCAACCAGGCCTGCTGCACCCAATCCTCTGGTCTCAATCTCGCTGCGGGCCTTCTCGAACCAGTAGGTCACCAGGTCGGCGGCGCCGGGCACTCGGCCTTTGTAGATCTTTCTGAGCCGGTCGGTGTAATCGCTTCCCAGCTCCTTTCGCATCTTCTTGTCGCCAAGAAAAGGGGGGTTGCCGACGATGACATTGGCCAACGGCCACTGCGCCTCCGCATACACCACTTCTCCCGTGGGCTTCCTCTCTGAACTGACCAGAGCGTCGCGGCACTCGATGTTGTCCAGGGGTTCGAGCACCGGGTTGGTTTTGAAGTCGAAGCCGTGAGCGAGGCGCCACTGGAGCTCGCCGATCCACACCGTCACTCTGGCCAGCTCAGCTGCATACTCGTTGAGCTCGATGCCCAGCACGTTCTGCGGCCCTGAAACGAGGTCCTGCGGGCGATCGAGGCCGAGTGCGTGAGCATCGAGGTGGCACTGCAACTCCAGGTCCTTCAACACCTTGAGGCTTAGAAAAAGGAAGTTCCCACTGCCGCAGGCTGGATCGAGGATGCGGTAGGAGGACAAGCCCTCAAGGAACCGGGCAAACGAGTCCTTCGCCAGCTTCTCCTCCGCGTTTGCCGCAGTGCGGGTGCGAGCGTACTTCACCTTGTCGACAATTCCCTCAGCTTTTGCGCGAAGCTCATCACGCTTGGCCAACGCTTTTGCGATCTCATCCCGAGTTCTCGCCCACAGGTTCAGGATGGGCCGGCGCACCACCGGATCAACAAGCCGCACAATGGTGTTCGGGTCGGTGTAGTGGGCACCCAGCTGACTCCGCTTTGCAGGGTCGAGGCCGCGTTCGAACAGCGTCCCGAAGATTGAGACGTCAATGGCGCTCCATTTGAAGTCTGCCGCATTGCGCAGCTCCGTAACGTCCGGCACCTGCAAGCGCGGCACCTTAATCCTCGCGAACAGGCCTCCGTTGAACCACGGGATCTCGTCAGGGCCATAGAGGCCACCATCACGCATGGTTTTAAAGAGGTCAGCGAGGCCGTCGCTCAGCCTGTCGCTGGTAAGGCCTCGGTTACTTACGAGCCGCTCGAACATTCTTCCGGGCAACAGCTGCACGTCCTCGGCGAAGAAGCAGAAAAGGCACTGAGTCAGGAAGTGAGCCACGTCTTCCGGGTCGTTGCCGCGCTTGCGCAGCTGCTCGGCCAGCGTCGCGAAGCTGCGAGCAGCGGCTTCGGTGATATCGCGAGTTGTCTTCTTCGGGCGGAAACGCTCCGGGTCAGTCCACAAGGCACGCAGAAGGCTCTGCGCTTCGGGGTTTACAAGGTCCTGCAGCCCGATGGAATGTGATTCGCTCGGGTGGCCGTTGAACTGTGTGTGAATGCGGATCGTAAGCCGGTCGCAAACCACCAGCAGTGGCGGGCTGCCGAGCGCCAGGCTGTAGGTCAGCAGTTGCTTGAGAGCCGAATCGAGGTTCTTGCCGGGAGCCTTGTTCTCCCAGGCGAAGTGGCCGCGCTTGAAGACGTCCGCGTATCCACGAGCGGCGCCCAAAAGGAGGGTGTCCTTCTCGAAGACATAGTCAGGGTCCGTCCCGGGGGTAGGGACGCCCAGGACGGCGCAGAGGTCCATGAAGTGAGGCTGGGCGCCCTGTCGCTCGTTGAGACCGAAAGCCGGCCCACCGGGCCCCCATTTCTGGATAAATTGTTGTGGCGTCACGCGGATCCTCCTCCACGATTATGTGACTGGGTGGCATGCATGTCATTCACCAACGCCCGAGCGGCCCAACTCCACACCGGCTGCGACGTTAGGCGACCACAGTCTGGACAGGAGGCCGCATTTACATCGCTGGCCCACCTGTGCTACCGTGCGGCTCGGTTCCCGTCACCAGCCGCACGCGCCTTTCGAGGTACGACGAAGACGGGCAATGCGCCTACCCCAACCTGTCAATCCCCTGGGCGGCCCGCAAAGCGTGCACCGGATCAACGCCCATTGGAGATTGATATGGAACTCGAATACCTTCGGGAGCGGGCTGGCGGCCTGCGCGCGCTGCTTCAAGCACGCGGACTTTCACTCAAACACGGGCATGTGCTCGACCTCCTGGCAGCGCTTCCGGGCCTTCGTAATTGGCCGGAAGTTAATGCATTTCCTGCCAAGGTCACAGCTGCTGCCCTCGACATTGACGCCGCTGGGCGCCTCTCACGACGGATCAAGGTCAGCTACAAGCTGGACGTGGCGCCAAGCGATCTGCTGCAGCTTCTCCAAGGGCAGCCGGCCGCGACGCTCCAGATCTGGCCGGAAGGACCTCGCGCGGGCATCTATGTGACGACGGAGACCGAATGGGCCCTCAAGGCGATCGGGCTATACGAAACGGCAACCGCAGGCGGCCTGTTCTACACCGAGGGATTGGGGTACGAGTTGGACGGCGCGATCGACGTTGGCGACGTAGGCATCTATTCGAATGGACTGCGGCGAGTTGCGTCAGGAACGCTGGTCGTCGCGGGGCCGCTGGACCTGGTGCAAGAGCAATGGGAGGAGAACAAGTCGAAACTCATCGCGCTGAGCAATGTTGCAGATGCCGGCGGCCGCGTTGTTCTCGTTTGCCGCA
Organism: uncultured Ramlibacter sp.; assembly: GCA_964652405.1. Lineage (GTDB taxonomy): Bacteria > Pseudomonadota > Gammaproteobacteria > Burkholderiales > Burkholderiaceae_C > Ramlibacter. The sequence continues at coordinate 1,018 of CAZZAW010000236.1, read as the reverse complement.
CCCCCGAGCCTGATCTGCTGCACCAGGACCTTGCTGCGCTGCTGCGCATCGGTGAAGAAGAACCCGAATGCGTCGATCCAACGCTCGCCGGTGCTATCACTGAACAGGGTGATCTGCAGGTGCATAGCCCATTCGTGCAATATCGCCGGACACTGGTCGACAAGCGATTCAGCCCGGTGATCCAGCCGTGGCCGGTTTTCGTCAGCGACCGAGTGTTGAACAACTTGCGAAAGCGGCCTCATGGCTTGCTGATCGCGAGCGCCTACTACGAGAGCGGCAGCTACAACCTGCGTCTGCGCACGGCAGCCGCGCTACTGCCAGACGTCACAAAATTGCTTGGGCCTGCAGTACGGGTGCTCGAATCGTTCCGCGCGGCACACGTATCAAAGCCAGAGGAGGATGTTTTGGAGCAGTTGCCCGTCGTTCCCTCGATCCAAGCAGCCCTAGAAGCTGGCTACAAGGTGATCGTTTGCGCAACCCTTACGCGGGAAAGCCTGCTTAGCATTATCGCGAACCCGCGTAGCGCCTGCTACATCACAACGGCACGAGCCATGTGGGCGGGTCGAGCCTTCGAGCACAGCACCTTGTCCAGCGTGGAAGCCGAGCAGCTGTTTGGCGTACTGAACGCCATCGCGTCTTGGTCTGACCTCGATGGTGGCCGGTCCGGCCTGCACGATCTCTGGGACGTGTACCTGCAGGAAGAGGGCAAAAAGATGCCCCCCCGCGCTCTGACTTACAGCGAAAGCTACGTCCAGAGCAAACGCATCATCCGCTGGGAAAACCAAGTCCTCGACCTGCTCAGCAGGAAAGAAGTCTCGCGCCAGCGGATTCGCACCCTCTTCCCTTACATGAAGCTGCCGCCGACGGTGCGCGCTGCATCAGCATCCCGCCTGGTGCTAGCCAAGCCGGATAGGACGAAAGCGCCAGCGTAGAAGTTGACCGGTAGGCGGGCTCGCGGTGGGTCGGCCCCACCGCGCCCGCGCTCGCCGGAGTATGTTGCGCGCATGGTGACCACCAA
>CAZZAW010000235.1:0-4317 GCA_964652405.1 uncultured Ramlibacter sp. | reverse complement strand
GCGTTGCTGCTGGGCCAGGCGATGGAGGGACAAGCGCGGGTAATGGTCGTCGGGTTGGGTATTGTTTCTGAACGAGATTTGTGATGACTCGCTATCCCATATCCTTCGCGGCGCTGGCCACGATCCTCGTGGCGCTCGACGCTCCATCGAACGCGCAGGCGCCTCCTGCGCTGGCGCCGTCCCGGGGCCCCACCGCCGTCACGCGCGAGGCCGTCGGGCAACCCCGATTCAAGGGCGGTGTCGACCTGGTGTCTCTGGACGTGTGCGTCAGGGACGCGTCGGGCCGTTTCTTGACGGACCTGACGTCAGAAGACTTCCTCGTCCTGGAAAACGGGAGCCCACAGCGCATTTCGTTCGTGATGCCATCAGGAACACTCCCACTACGAGCGGTCCTGCTGATCGACCGCAGCGGCAGTATGCACGGGCCGAAGCTGGAGCGGGCCGTCGAGGCCGCGGGGCTGTTCGCCCGGCGGCTCGGCCCCCGCGATCAGCTCGGGATCATTGCGTTCAATCAGCAGGCAGCCCGGGTGCACGCGTTCCACACCGATCCGGCGCGAGTGGCTGCGGCCTTGGCTTCGGTGACAGCCATGGGTTCGACGTCCCTCTACGACGCGCTGCTCGTGGCTGCGAACGACATCACCCGCGCGAGGGCTGGCGCCCCGCCGAAGACTCGTGAAGCCGTGATCGTCCTGTCCGACGGTGAGGACACGGCGAGCCTCGTGGGCTTCGAGGAGGTGTTGCCGGTGCTACGACGAAGCGGGGCGCTGGTCTACACGGTGTCGCTCCGCGAGAGCGCCAAGGGTGAGTGGCTTGGCGCCAGTTGGCCCCTATTGGCCCTCGCCCGCGACACCGGGGCTCGCGCGTTGGGCTTGCCGAGCCTTGATGCACTTCCGGCCCTTTACGCCGAGATCGACGCCGAGGTGCGGCACCTCTACCGGATTGGCTTCGTCTCGAGTGACGAACGCCACAATGGCCAGTGGCGCAACGTCGCGGTTCGGGTGCTTTCGCGTGATGCACGTGTCCAGACGCGAACCGGCTACTATGCGCCAGGTCCGCGACTAAAGGGCAGGCACCCATGACGACCGGGACGACACAGTGGGTATTGCTACTGGCCACCGGTGCTGCGGCAATTCTAGTCCTCGCCGACGTCACCGGCAGCGAGCAGACGCGCGCGACGCCCCCTGCGTTGCGAACGGACACGATCGCGCGCGTGGCCCGCACGCGGACACCGTCGGTCGTGTTCCTGCACACGATGCGCGAGAGTTCGCAAGAACCAGCCCCCCTCGTGGGCCTCCTCACGCCACAGCAATCGCCGCCACGGACGATTCGCACGATTCAAGAGGGGCTCGGCTCAGGCGTGATCATCGACGCCTCCGGCCTGATCCTCACCAACGCCCACGTGATCGAGGGCGCCGAAGCGATTCACTTCCGCACATCGAACGGAGACGATGGAGATGCAATCGTCGTAGGCACCGACCAAGATTCCGACTTGGCGCTCCTCCGGGCCCAGACCCCTACCGTACCGCAGCCGGCGGCGCTGGGAGACTCCGCTCGTGTCGATGTGGGCGACTGGGTCGTCGCGATCGGCAGTCCGCTCGGCCTGCACCACACGGTGACTGCCGGCATCATCAGCGCGAAGGCGCGAGGATTGGACGACTCCGGTCTCGAGTTCCTACAGACCGACGCCGCCATCAACCCAGGCAACAGCGGCGGGGCGTTGTTCGATCTCAAGGGAGCGCTCGTCGGCATCACGACCGCCATCGTCTCTGGGGGCGGCGAGAACATCGGCTTGAACTTCGCGATCCCGATCAACGTCGTCAAGGAGGTTCTCCCGCAACTGCGCGCGGGACACGTCGTGCACGGCTGGATCGGAATCAGGATGGTGGACATCAGCCGGAGCGGCGCGCGCACGCTGGGGATCGCTTCCGGCCTGATGGTGATCGCGCTCGCGGACGACGGGCCGGCCGCTCGCGCGGGCATCCGTGTCGGAGACATCGTACTCGGCGTCGCCGGCCCAGGGCCGGCGACGTCGCAGGACGTGTATCGTCGCATCCGTGACACCGTTCCCGGCGCGCGATTGACACTCACGCTCTGGCGCGACCGACAGCGCGTTGACGTACAAGTAAACGTCGGGACGCGTCCGCGTCAGCAGTAGCCCGTGCGGCATCGGCGCGGTCGCGGTTGGGGCGGCATTACACGATGGCGCCGGACCTCAGGCGGCTCAGCAGAGACACCAACTCCTCGGGATCGACGATGGGCTTGCGCAGAAACCCATCCGCTCTGGATTCCCGCAGGAACCGCTCGCGGTCGCCGGACATCACATGCGCCGTGGCAATGATCACCGGCACGCGTGTGGTGTGCTCGTCGTCCTTCACGATGCGGCTCAACTCCAGGCCGTCGATGTATCGCCCCTCATACTGCGTGCCACGCAGGGATATGTCGATGAGTACCGCCACTGTCTCGGCGTCGCGTGCCAGCCTGACCGCCTCGTCACCGGATTCGGTGATCGCAACGGTGTAACCTTCGTGCTCGAGCACATACCGAAAATACTTGGCCACCGAGGCGTTGTCCTCGACGATCACCACTCGCTTCACTGGTGACTCCGGATGACATCGAGCCGTTCCAACAGAACCTCGGGCCGTTCGGCGACCGTCGGCTTCGCAAGTACCTCCAGGACCAGGGGCGAGCACAGCAGCATCTGCTCCTGCGAATCGGCCGGCTCGGGGTAGTTCGTGATTACGAGGATCGGCAGGTCGGGCGCCCGTCCCTCCAACTTCAGGGACCGAATGACGTCGTATCCTGATTGGTCCGGCATGCGCAAGTCCAGCAGGACGGCATCGAATTGCTGCGTGTCAACGGCACGAAGTACCTCGGCGCCGCTGGAGGCATAGTGCAGGACGTACTCGTGAGGCGGCAGGATGCTGGTCACGAACTTGAACACTAGTGGATCGTCGTCCGCCACGAGGACGCGGAAGGGAGTGGCACGCGGCGACGATGCGATCTGCTCCAACGCTCGCCGCACATCAGCTGCGTCCAGTGGCGCATCCAGGATGGTAGTGCGGATCGGCAGCAGTTCCAGCTGCACGCGCGTCGCCATATGCGTAGTTCGATCGATCAACACCACTGGCCGAACTGGGCGGGTCCGAGAGTCCGCGTGGAGCGCCACAAGGAGATCGAGCCACTCCCGTACGCCTTCGGGACTGTCGGCGGATGTGAGGTCGACGAGCAAGACGTCCGGCGGGTCGAGGCGTACGCGCGCTCGGACACCGTCAGCCGTCGCCGCTTCCCGCACCAGGTAGCCGCCCCTCGTCAGCGAGATCGCTATGAGCTTGCGCGTGTCGTCATCCTGTCCGACCAGGAGCACGGACGAGAGCATCCCCCCTGCGCTATGCGTATGCGGGGCCGTCTCCGTAGAGGTCTCGCACGCGACGGGCACCACGAGCGTCACGGTGGTCCCCATTCCCTCGCCAGCAGACCGCAGCTGGATTCGGCCGCTCATCCGCTCGATGAGGGCCTTACTGATGGCCAGACCCAAGCCGCTCCCGCCATGTCGTCTGGTGTGGGAGGTATCAATTTGACGGAACTTCTCGAACAAGAGCCGCTGGTTGTCCAGGGCGATCCCCATCCCCGTGTCGGCCACGTCCACACGGACGTGCGCGCCGTCGCCGTCCGCCGCGGCGCTGACGCGGATCTCCCCACGGTCAGTGAACTTGATCGCGTTACCGATCACGTTACGGAGGATTTGGCGCATGCGAGACCAGTCGACGAGAATGTTCGGCAACGTGTTCGGCACGTCCGTGATCAGCGCCAGTCCTTTCTCGTCGGCCTGCACCTTTGTGAGCGTCACGACCTCGGCGATCAGGCCGGCGGCATCCACGCTTTCAACCGTGATGTCGAGTCGACCGGCGTCGATGCGTGACAGGTCGAGTATGTCGTCGACGAGCGAGAGCAGATGCAGCGCGCTTCGATGCACGTCGCCGAGGAGATCCCGCTGTTCGGCCGGATCGTCAACGTAGCCGTCGACGAGGATTCGCGAGAATCCGATAATCGAGGTCAGAGGCGTCCGAAGCTCGTGGGAGGTGGTCGCGAGAAAGTCGGCCTTGACCCGGTTCGCTTCCTCGAGCGAGCGATTCGCCGACGCCAGCCGGTCGTTGACCAATCGCAGTTCGCGAAGGCTGCCTTCGAAGTACGTCTCGCAGATCAACCCAAGGTCGAGAATGATGATTCGATCCAGGCTGCCGCGCGCGCGCCGGAGTCGATCCTGCTCCCGAATCTCACGATCGAAGAGCTCACGAAGGAAGCGCGCCACGACATGCA
>CAZZAW010000234.1:0-4343 GCA_964652405.1 uncultured Ramlibacter sp. | reverse complement strand
TCGGGAGGCAGCGGCACCTGCGTGAGGCGGCGCTGCAGGAAAGCCGCGTTTTCCTTGACCACGCCCAGCTTGCCCGCGGTCTGCAGCTCGGCGCCGTCACGGGCCTGGGCTGCGTCCAGCGCCTCCAGGGAGGCCTGCACGCCGGCCAGGGCGCGGACCAGCTCGGGCCGTTGCCCGTTCTGGCCGGCGGCGTAGGCCGCGGCCGTGAGCCGGCTGCGCGCCACGTCCTCCTGCAGGGTGCGCAGCGGCCGCAGGAAGCGCGTGCCCGCCAGTTCCTTCTCGGCGAAGGCGATGGAGCGCCCGATCTCGCCGACCAGCAGGTACAGCGTCAGCCCCAGGGGCAGCGCGAACAGCAGGAAGATGAGGAGGAACTTGCGCGGGTAGGTCAGCCGGTCCATCAGGCGCCGGGCCGGGCGCAGCAGCCGGCCGGACTGGTCGGCGGCGGGAGCGGGTGCGGAGGAGGAGGGCGGGTCGGCGGCGGCTGTCATGGTGGATGAGCGAGGAGCTCATCCATTGTCGCGGCGCGCGCGGGCCCGCGCCAGCGCCGCTTCGATGACGGCGCGCTTGCGATCGGCTTCCGCGCCTTCGGCACCGTGGGTGTGGGCGGGCAGGTCGGCGAGCTTGGCCTGCGCCTTGTCTTCCAGCCTTTTCTGCTGCTCGCCCGCGTCCCGCGCGCGCCTGGCGCTATGGAATTCATAGCGTTCCAGGGCCCAGGCCGCGTCTTCGGCCGACCAGGCGTCCCACCCGGTGCGCTGGCCGCTCGCGTTCTCCAGCGAGATGCAGTCCACCGGGCAGACCGGCACGCACAGCTCGCAGCCCGTGCACCAGCGCTCGATCACCGTGTGCATGCGCTTGTTGCTGCCCAGGATGGCGTCGGTCGGGCAGGCGTCCAGGCACAGGGTGCAGCCAATGCACCAGGCCTCGTCGATCACGGCCACCGTTCGCGGGCCCTCGACACCGTTGGCCGGATTGAGCGGGGCAGGGGGGTGCCCGGTGATCGCGGCCAGACGCCTCACGCCCTCGGCGCCACCCGGCGGGCACTGGTTGATCGCGGCCTCCCCGGCGGCAATGGCCTGCGCGTACCCGGCGCAATCCGGGTAGCCGCAGCGGGTGCACTGGGTCTGGGGCAGCGCGGCATGCAGCCGCGCCGCAAGGCCGTTCATCAGGCGGCCGGCGCCGAGGCCCTCTGGCGCGAACTGGCCTTGGCCGGGGCGGTCCTGGCGGGTGCGGCCACCGTGGGCCCGCTGTTGAAGCGGGCGATGAAATCGCGCACCTGCGGATAGACCACCTCGCGCCAGCGGCGGCCGCTGAAGATGCCGTAGTGGCCGGCGCCCTTGACCTCCAGGTGCTTCTGGCGCGCCTTGGGCACGCTGACGCACAGGTCGTGCGCGGCTTCGGTCTGGCCCGAGCCGGAGATGTCGTCCAGCTCGCCCTCGATGGTGAAGTGCGCGGTGGTGGTGATGTCCTCGGGCCGCACGCGCTCGAGCTCGCCGTCCTCGCTGATCACGTCCCAGGTGCCGTTGACCAGCGCGAACTCCTGGAACACCGTGCGGATGGTTTCCAGGTAGTAGTCGGCGTCCATGTCGAGCACGGCGTTGTACTCGTCGTAGAACTTGCGGTGGGCCTCGGCGCTGGCGTCATCGCCGGCGATCAGGTGCTTGAAGTAGTCGTAGTGGCTGGAGAGGTGGCGGTCGGGGTTCATCGCCACGAAGCCGGTGTGCTGCAGGAAGCCGGGGTAGACGCGGCGGCCGGCGCCCGGGAAGTTGGTCGGAACGCGGTAGATCACGTTGTTCTCGAACCACTCGAAGCTCTTGTTCATCGCCAGGTTGTTCACCGCGGTGGGCGACTTGCGGGCGTCGATGGGGCCGCCCATCATGGTCATCGTCAGCGGCGTGACCTCGCCGCGCGAGGCCATCAGCGACACGGCGGCCAGCACCGGCACCGTGGGCTGGCATACGCTGACCACGTGGCAGTTGCCGTAGGTGCCCTGCAGGTGGCGGATGAACTCCTGCACGTAGTTGACGTAGTCGTCCAGGTGGAACTCGCCGTCTTCCAGCGGCACCATGCGGGCGTTCTTCCAGTCGGTGATGTAGACCTTGTGGTCCTTGAGCATCTCGCGCACGGTGTCGCGCAGCAGCGTGGCGTAGTGGCCGGACAGGGGCGCCACGATCAGGACCGCGGGCTGGCCCTTGAGCTTGGCCAGCACTTCGCCGTTGTCGGAGAAGCGCTTGAAGCGGCGCAGCTCGCAGAACGGCTTGTCGATCTCCACACTTTCGTGGATCACCACGTCGATGCCGTCGACCTCCACGGTCTGGATGCCGAAGGCCGGCTTCTCGTAGTCCTTCCACAGCCGGTACATCAGCTCGTAGCCGGCCGACAGGCGCTGCGCGAAGGGGTGTTGTCCGAAGGGCGAGAGCGGGTTGCTGTAAAGCTTGGCCGCGGCCTGCGCGAAGTCCGCGAAGGGTTCCATCAGCGAGCGCTGGGCTTCGAAGATCTGGTAAAGCATGGGGCGGACCTCGGGTTGTGCAGTGCAATATAACAGCTACCGAAGAGCACGTGCAGGAGCAGTCTCCCTAGAGGACAGAGCACCGGCGCAGGCGCGAAGTTCGCCACACAATGCCGCATGGACATCCTTCAACCCACCCCCCGCCTGCCCGTGCTCTTCGTGGGCCATGGCAGCCCCATGAACGCGATCGAGGACACCCCCTGGCGGCGCGAATGGCAGGCATTGGGTGCGCGCTTGCTGGGCGAGTACCCGAAGCCCCAGCTCATTCTCTGCGTGTCGGCCCACTGGCTCACCGATGGCTGGGCGCTCACGGCCATGGACCGCCCCAGGACCATCCATGACTTCGGCAGCTTTCCGCAGGAACTCTTCGACCAGCAGTACCCCGCGCCGGGGTTCCCGGCGGCGGCCGAGGCGATCAGCCGGCTCATCCAGGAGCCGCCCCTGGCGCTGGACACCCGGGAATGGGGCCTGGACCACGGCGCCTGGTCGGTGCTCAAGCCCATGTTTCCGGCCGCGGACATTCCTGTCGTGCAACTGAGCATGGACGTCCGGCGTCCTGCAGCGGAGCATTTCGCCCTGGGCCGCCAGTTGTCGCAGCTCAGGGACAGGGGCGTCCTGATCCTGGCCAGCGGCAACACGGTCCACAACCTGCGCGCCATGCGGCCGGACCTGCCGCCCGACCAGGCTTATGAGTGGGCCCTGTCCTTCGACAAATGGGTGGCCGACCACATTGCCCTGGGCTCACTGGACGAGTTGGCCAACTTCGCTTCACAAGGGGACAAGGCCCGCCTGTCGCAGCCCACGCCCGAGCACTTCCTGCCGCTGCTGTACGCGGCGGGCGCCGCCCACCCCGGCGAGCCGGTGCGTTTCTTCAACGAAGGCTTCCAGGCCGCGTCGATCTCGATGCGGTCGGCAATTTGGGGTTAGATCACCTTCGCGATCGACTGGCAGACGTAGTCGATGTTCTTGCTGTTGAGCGCGGCCACGCACATGCGGCCGGTGTCGGTGCCATAGACGCCGAACTCGTTGCGCAGGCGCACCATCTGGTCCTTGGACAGGCCCGAATAGCTGAACATGCCCACCTGGGTGGTGATGAAGCCCATGTCTTCCTTCACGCCCGCAGCCTTGAGCTTTTCCACCAGCGCCAGGCGCATCTGCTTGATGCGCAGGCGCATGTCGCCCAGTTCCTTCTCCCACAGGGCGCGCAGCTCGGGCGTGTTGAGCACGGTGGCCACCACCGTGCCGCCGTGGGTGGGCGGGTTGCTGTAGTTGGTGCGGATCACGATCTTCAGCTGGCTCAGCACGCGCGAGGCTTCTTCCTTGTCCTGGCACAGCACGGACAGGGCGCCCACGCGCTCGCCGTACAGGCTGAAGCTCTTGGAGAAGGACGTGGAGACGAAGAAGTTCTGTCCCGAGGCCACGAACTTCCCGATCACGGCGCCGTCTTCCGCGATGCCGGCGCCGAAGCCCTGATAGGCCATGTCGAGGAAGGGCACCAGCTTGCGGGCCTTGACCTTGGCGATCACCTGGTCCCACTGCTCGGCCGTGATGTCGTAGCCGGTGGGGTTGTGGCAGCAGGCGTGCAGCACGACCACGGTGCCCTCGGGTGCCTGGTCCAGGGCGGTGAGCATGCCGTCGAAGTCGATGCCGCGCCTGGCTGCGTTGTAGTAGGGGTAGGCCTCGACCGTGAAGCCGGCCTGGCTGAACAGGGCGCGGTGGTTCTCCCAGCTCGGGTCGCTGATCAGCACCTTGGCCGCCGGGTTCACCTTGCGCAGGAAGTCGGCGCCGATCTTCAGGCCGCCGGTGCCGCCCAGGGCCTGCACCGTGGCCACGCGGC
>CAZZAW010000233.1:0-4383 GCA_964652405.1 uncultured Ramlibacter sp. | reverse complement strand
CTTCCTTGAGCACCTGCGGCACGCCCAGCTTGTCGATGGTGGGCAGCGTCTGCGGAATCACCCGCAGCACCATGCCGACCTTGCCCTGCTGCACGAAGGCGTTGACGCGGAAGCGGCCGATGCCAGGCGGCGAGATCGCGAAGTTGCACTCCTTGGTGCGCTCGAACTCGCTGGCCTGCTTGTCGTTCATGATGGACCGCGCCAGCGCCAGGGTGTGGCCGGCGTTCAGCGGCTGCGGCGAGACCTTGGTCACCTTGCCGTCCACCTTCATGGCGGGCGGGAAGTCGCCGGTGATGAACAGGTCGCTGCCGTTGCGGCTGACCATCAGCTTGAGCAAGTCGTTGATGAATTTGCTGGCCTGATCGCGTTCCATGGCGCTGGTCCTCGTCTTGAATTCAGTTGGGGCGGTCCGACAGGCGGGCGCCCACCACCCGCAGCCGCATCGACAGCTTGCGCGCCAGCAGGGCCACCAGCCCGGCGGCGAGCTGGGGTTCGCTGTTCATCATCTCGTCCATCGCCTCGGCGCCCAGGATGGCGATTTCGCTCTCCGCGAGGGTGCTGCACAGGGAAAAGCGCTTGCCGCTGTCCAGCAGCGACATCTCGCCCAGGATGTCCCCGGGGCGGGCTTCGGTCAGCCGCATCTGCTCGCCCCAGGGCTGCACGCGGTCCACGGCGATCGAGCCGGTGAGCAGCACGATCATGAAGTTGCCGTACTCGTCCTGGCGGATCACGTCGCGGTCGGCCGGCACGGTGGCGAAATCGAAGAAGCGCTCCAGGCGCTGCACGGCCGACGTCTCCAGCCGGCTCATGTACTTGTCCTTGGCCCACAGCTGCTGAAGCAGCTTGACGCCGCGGGAGGCGGACAGGCGCTTGGCGCCCACCTCGTTGGCGCGCGCCTCCCAGGGCACCAGCATGGACGGGTCCACGCCCTGGTCGGCGAAGGCGGTGGTGAACAGCTGGGAATCGGCGCGCTCCTCCCCCGCGCCTTGCGAGGTGGAACGCCGCAGCAGGTCGAGGACGCCTTTCATGGTGCTGCGGCCTAGCCCGGGAAGTTCTCGGGAATCTTGGCCTTGGACCGCGCCTCGGCCGGGCTGATGATGTTGCGCTTGACCAGGTCGGTGAGGTTCTGGTCCAGCGTCTGCATGCCGAAGCTGTTGCCGGTCTGGATGGCGGAGTACATCTGCGCCACCTTGGCCTCGCGGATCAGGTTGCGGATGGCCGAGGTGCCCAGCATGATCTCGTGCGCCGCGACACGGCCCGAGCCGTCCTTGGTCTTGCACAGCGTCTGTGAGATCACCGCCTGCAGCGACTCCGACAGCATCGCGCGGACCATTTCCTTCTCTTCGGCGGGGAACACGTCGATGATCCGGTCGATGGTCTTGGCGGCGCTGGACGTGTGCAGCGTGCCGAACACCAGGTGGCCGGTCTCGGCGGCGGTCATGGCCAGGCGGATGGTTTCCAGGTCGCGCATTTCGCCGACCAGGATCGCGTCCGGGTCCTCGCGCAGCGCCGACTTCAGGGCCGCCGCGAACGACAGCGTCATGGGCCCGACCTCGCGCTGGTTGATCAGGCACTTCTTGGATTCGTGCACGAACTCGATCGGGTCTTCCACCGTCAGGATGTGGCCGTACTCGGTCTCGTTCAAGTAGTTGATCATCGCGGCCAGCGTGGTCGACTTGCCTGAACCCGTGGGGCCGGTCACCAGCACCATCCCGCGCGGCTTGAGCGCCAGGTCGCCGAAGATCTTGGGCGCGTTCAGCTGCTCCAGCGTGAGGATCTTGGAAGGAATGGTCCGGAACACGGCGCCCGCGCCGCGGTTCTGGTTGAAGGCGTTCACGCGGAAGCGGGCCAGGCCCTCGATCTCGAACGAGAAGTCGACTTCCAGGAACTCCTCGTAGTTCTTGCGCTGCGTGTCGTTCATGATGTCGTACACCATGGCGTGGACCTGCTTGTGGTCCAGCGCATCCACGTTGATGCGCCGCACGTCGCCGTGCACCCGGATCATGGGCGGCAGCCCCGCCGACAGGTGCAAGTCCGACGCCTTGTTCTTGACGCTGAAAGCGAGCAGCTGGGTAATATCCACGGATTCCCTCTTTGTCGTTCAATTCCGCCGGTTGATTATGACCACGATTCGTAACAACCTCCAGAGCGTGCGGGAGCGCATCGCCGGGGCCTGTGCGAAGGCGCAACGGCCCGTGAACGAAGTCACGCTGGTCGCCGTCTCCAAGACCTGGGGCCCCGAGGCCGTGCGCGAGGCGCATGAGGCCGGGCAGCGCGCGTTCGGCGAGAACTACCTGCAGGAAGCCGTGGAGAAGATGGCCCTGCTGGCCGACCTGCCGCTGGAATGGCACTGCATCGGCCCGATCCAGAGCAACAAGACGCGGCTGGTGGCGCAGCATTTCCACTGGGCCCACACGGTGGACCGGCTCAAGGTCGCGCAGCGCCTGTCGGAGCAGAGGCCCGAGGACCTGCCGCCGCTGAACGTGTGCCTCCAGGTGAACATCGACCAGGGACCCACCAAGTCCGGCGTCGCCCCGGCCGAGGCCCTCGCGCTGGCGCGGGAGGTCGCCCAGCTGCCCCGCCTGAAACTGCGCGGGCTGATGACCATTCCCGAACCCGCTCCTGATTTCACAGCGCAGCGTGCCCTCCACGCGCGGGCCCGGGCCCTGTTCGATCAGTTGAACGAGGCCGGCCTGGGGCTGGACACCCTGTCGATGGGCATGACCGCCGATCTGGAGGCCGCGATCCTGGAGGGCAGCACCATGGTGCGCGTGGGAACGGCCATCTTCGGCTCGCGCGCGCCCCGTTCGCCCTGACTCAGCCCCGCACGAACAAGGTCACCAGCGGCTGGTCGCCGCGCTGCGCGCTCCAGTGCCCATGCACCGCCGGGTCGAAGGTGGCGCCTTCGGGCAGCAGGTCCGCCGAATAGAAATGCTGGCCCGGCCCGAACACGCGGCTGGTGCCGTCGGCCAGGCCGATCTCCATCTGCCCCTGCAGGATGAACACCCATTGCGTGTGCGTCGAGCAGTGCATGCTGCTGCGAAACCCCACCGGGCTCTCGCGCAGTTGGTAGCCGCCGCTGGCGAACAGCGCGGAGAGCCGCGACTGCGCCGTGCCCTGGTCAAGGGCGATGCGGGAGGTTTCGAAACACGCGCGCCCGTCGGGGCCGGTGACCAGCGCGATCCGGGCAAAGGCGGGCAAGTCCATCGGCTCCATCGTAGCGCCGTGGCGCGTCACTTCCCGGCCGCCGGCACCATCGGCTTGAGCGTCCCGCAATCGGCCGAGATCCACTTGCCCGTGCCGTCCATGGTCACCTTCTCGGACTTGCCGCCCGCGGTCGTGGTGGCGGTCATCCGCATGGTGTAGGCCTCGGGACTGGTGAAGGTGAACTGCGTCTCGCCGGTGGAAGGGGGCCGGGTGCAGGTGAACGCCATGCGCATGGTGTTGCCGCTGCGCTGCTGGCTGGTGGTCTTGCAGTCGCCCTGGTTGGCCGGGATCTCGTTGCGCTCGGCCATCTCCTTGCTCATGCACATGCGCATGCTCATGCCGCCGCCCGTGCCGGGCTTCATCTGCACGCCCTGCTGGGCCATCATGGCCTCCATCTGCTTGCGCTGCCCGGGCGGCAGGTTGGCCATGTTCTTGCGCATCTCTTCCATGGCCTGGTTCATCTCGCCGCTGCCCTGCATCTTCTGCTGCACTTCCCACAGGCCGGGCTTGAGGGTCTGGGCGGCGGCCGGCAGGCACAGGGCCGCGGCCAGGAGGACGGGAGCTTTCATGCGGGATCTCCTTGGAGCGTGGTTTGCCTGACCGCATGTTCCCACTTCTGCATCAACTCGGTGGCTCTTCCGGGGGCCAGCGTGGGAGTGAAGGTGCGTTCGGCGCGCCACTGCGCCGCCAGCTCGTCGGTGCCCCGGAACACGCCCGATGACAGCCCGGCCAGGTAGGCCGCGCCCAGCGCCGTGGTCTCGGTCACGGCGGGCCGCACCACCGGGATGCCCAGCAGGTCGGCTTGGAACTGCATCAGCAGGTTGTTCACGCAGGCGCCGCCGTCCACCCGCAGCTCGCTGACCGGCTGGCCGCCCGCAGCCACCGCGTCGCGGCTCATGGCCTGGAGCAGCGCGGCGCTCTGGTAGGCGATGCTCTCCAGCGCCGCGCGGGCGATATGCGCGACCGTGGTGCCCCGCGTGAGGCCGGTGATGGTGCCGCGCGCGTCGGGCTTCCAGTAGGGCGCGCCCAGGCCGGTGAAGGCCGGCACCATCATCACGCCGCCGGCGTCGGGCACGCTCTCGGCGAGGGCCTGCACCTGGGCGCTGGTGTCGATGGCTTTCAGCCCGTCGCGCAGCCACTGCACGACCGCGCCGCCCACGAACACACTCCCCTCCT
>CAZZAW010000232.1:2715-4432 GCA_964652405.1 uncultured Ramlibacter sp. | reverse complement strand
CCGCAGCTCTTGCAGCTGCCGCGCGCGCGGCCGTCGTGCAGCAGCGCGTCGAATTCCATCGCGACGAACTCGCGGTGCGCGCACAGGCCGTCAAACAGCTCGCAGGCGTCGGCGGTGCAGACCAGCCGCATCGAGCGGCCGATCCAGGCGAGGTCGGCGTCCTCGGTCGGCAGCACATGGGTCTGGCGGTCGTCGAGGTACTGGATGCGGTGCTCGACGCGGCGCAGGAAGACGTAGGCCTCGGCGAGCTTCGCCGCGGTCTCGGGCTTCATCACGCCGACGGCGACCAGCCGCTCGAGCGCGCTGAGCGTCGAGCGCGTGCGCAGCTCGGGGAACTGGCCGCCGCGCACCACCTGCAGCAGCTGCACGATGAACTCGATCTCGCGGATGCCGCCGCGCGAGAGCTTGACGTCGTTGGCGCGCTCGGGCCGGCCGGCGCTGCGGCGCGACGCGTGCTCGCGGATCTGCCGGTGCAGCACGCGCAGCGAGTCGAACACGGCGTAGTCCAGGTAGCGGCGGAACACGAAGGGCAGCACCGTGCCGCGCAGGCCCTGGGCCGAGCAGCTTTCCACCGCGGCGCGCGGCGCCACCACCCGGCTCTTGAGCCAGGCGAAGCGCTCCCATTCGCGGCCCTGCACCTGGAAATAGTCTTCCAGCGCGTCCAGCGACACGGCGGGCGGGCCCGAGTTGCCGTTGGGCCGCAGCGCCAGGTCCACGCGGAACACGAAGCCGTGCTCGGTGGTGTCGCCGATCAGCCCGAAGATGGCCTTGACGGCCTTGCCGAAGTACTCGTGGTTGGAGATGCGGCCGCGGCCGTTGACCCCGGCGGTTTCGCCGTCCTGGTCGTAGATGTAGATGAGGTCGATGTCGCTGGAGACGTTGAGCTCGCGCGCGCCCAGCTTGCCCATGCCCACCACCCACAGCTCGGCGCGGCGGCCGTCCGGGCCCAGCGGCGCGCCGTGCACCGCGTCCAGCTCCTGCTGGGCCTCGCGGCAGGCCACGTCCAGCGCGAACTCGGCCAGGTGCGTCATGGCGCCCGTCACCACGCCCAGCGGCGCCTGCTCGTCGCAGTCCAGCCGCATCAGGCGTTCCAGCACCAGCTGGCGCAGGATGCGCAGCGCGGTGGACGGCGTGTCGCCGCGGCGGCGAAGGGCTTCGTAGGTGGCTTGCAGCGAGTCGGGCCCGGGCACGCCGGGCGCGAGCAGCGGCAGTTCGGCGGCATAGCGGCGGCGCAGGCGTTGCGCAAACCGCGAATGGCCCGAGGCCGGCGCGGACGGGGCGTCGACGCCCGGCGCGCCCGCGGCGTTGAAAGCCGAAACAGGCCCGGAATCCGCAGAACCAGCGAGACCCCCGAGGGTCATAATTCCTGCCACATCGTAGTTTTCATGAACGATTCGCCGCCGCTTCCCTCAGGCCTGCTCAAGGCCTTTGCCGCCTGCGCGAAGTGGTCGCTGTGGCTCCTCGCGGCATTCTGGCTGGTGCTGGCGCTGGCGTGGGGGGCGCTGCATGGCTGGATTGTGCCGCGAATCGGCGAGTTCCGCCCCGCGCTGGAAAGCCAGGCCACACGCGTGCTGGGGGTGCCGGTGCGCATCGCCGCGATCTCCGCGCGCAGCGAAGGCCTGATCCCCACGCTGGAACTCGATGGCGTGGTGCTGCTCGACGCGCAGGGGCGCGAGGCGCTGCGCCTGCCGCGCGTGGTGGCGGCGCTGTCGCCCCG
>CAZZAW010000232.1:0-2705 GCA_964652405.1 uncultured Ramlibacter sp. | reverse complement strand
CCCCGCTCGCTGTGGAACCTGGGCTTCGCGCAGCTGTACATCGAGCGGCCGGCGCTGGAGATCCGGCGCGCGGCCGACGGCCGCTTCTACGTCGCGGGCCTCGATTTCTCGCAGGGCGGCGGCGACGGGCAGGCGGCCGACTGGTTCTTCCGCCAGGCCGAATTCGTGGTGCGCGGCGGCAGCCTGCGCTGGACCGACGAACTGCGCGGCGCCCCTCCGCTTTCGCTGGCCGACGTGGACATCGTGATGCGCAACTCGGCGCGCCGGCACGCCATGCGGCTGGATGCCACGCCGCCGGCCGAATGGGGCGAGCGCTTCAGCCTGCGCGGGGTGTTCCGCCAGCCGCTGCTGTCCACGCATCCGGGCCGCTGGCGCGACTGGGAAGGGCAGGTGCACGGGGACTTTCCGAGGGTGGACGTGTCCCAGCTGCGCCAGCACGCCAGCCTGGGCGTCGACCTCGCCCGCGGCCATGGCGCGGTGCGGGCCTGGGTGGACGTGGCGCGGGGCCAGGCGGTGGGGGGCGCTGCCGACCTGGTGCTGGCGGACGTCACCACCACCCTGGGCGAGGGGCTGCAGCCGCTGGCGCTGACGTCGCTGTCCGGGCGGCTGGCGGGCAAGCGGTCGGCCACCGGCTTCGAGTTCGAAACCCGCGGACTGCAGTTCCAGACCGCCGAAGGGCAGCGCTGGCCCGGCGGCAACCTGTTCCTGGCCTGGAGCGAGGCCGAGGGCCGGCGGCCGGCGCAAGGCGAACTCCGGGCCGACCGGCTGGACCTGGCGGTGCTGAGCCAGGTCGCCACGCGCCTGCCGCTGGGCACCCCCACCCATGCCGCCCTGGCCTCGTACGCGCCCGCCGGGCTGGTCGAAGCGCTGCAGGCGCGCTGGCAGGGCCCGCCCAGCGCGCCGCAGAAATACGAGGCCAAGGGCCGGGTCTCCCAGTTGCAGGTCGCGGCGCGCGCCGCCTCCCCCGGCACCGAGGCCCGGCCGGGCTTGCGCGGCGCAGCCATCGATTTCGAGCTCACCGAGGCCGGCGGCAAGGCCGGCCTGGCCCTGCAGGGCGGCGCCCTGGAATTTCCCGGCGTGTTCGATGACCCGGTGCTGCCCTTCGACCAGCTCTCGGCCGAGCTGCAGTGGCAGGTGCAGGGGCCCCGCATCAGCGCGGCCGTGAACAAGCTCAGGTTCAGCAATGCGGACGTGCAGGGCGAAGGCCAGGCCAGCTGGCGCACGGGCGACGGGGACGCGCGCTTGCCCGGCGTGCTGGACCTGCAGGCCAGCCTGTCGCGCGCCAACGGGGCCCGGGTCTGGCGCTACCTGCCCAACGAAATCCCCCGGGACACCCGCGACTATGTGCGCGAAGCCGTCGCCGCCGGCGAGGTCAGCCAGGCACGGTTCAGGGTGCAGGGCGACCTGCGCGAGTTCCCCTTTGGCAAGTCGCGCCAGGGCGAATTCCGCGTCACGGCGCAGGTGCGCAATGCCACCTTCGCCTTCGTGCCGCGCAGCCTGGTCAAGAGCGGGCCGCAGTGGCCGCCGCTGACCCAGCTGTCCGCCGGCCTGGTGTTCGACCGCAACAGCATGCGCGTCGAGGACGCCACCGGCCGCTTTGTGGGCTCGGCAGGCCTGCGGGTCAAGGCCAGCGCCGAGATTCCCGAGCTCACCGACAGCACGGTGATGGTGACGGGCGAGGTGCGCGGGCCGCTGGCCGAATCGCTGGCCATCGTGAACCAGTCGCCGCTGTCGGCGATGACCAGCGAGGCGCTGGCCAAGGCCACGGCTGCGGGGCCGGCCGACCTGAGGCTGAAGCTGGCCCTGCCCATCGCCAACATCGACCGCTCCCGGGTGCAGGGCACCGTGACGCTGGCGGGCAATGACCTGCAGATCACCCCGGACAGCCCGGCGCTGTCGCGGGCGCGCGGCACGGTGGCATTCAACGAGAAGGGCTTCACGGTGGCCGGCGGCCAGGCGCGGGCCCTGGGCGGCGACGTTCGGGTCGAGGGCGGCAGCCGGCCGGGCGCGGGGCCGGGCGATCCCAGCATCGTGCTGCGGATCCAGGGCACGGCGACGGCCGAGGGGCTGCGCCAGGCCCGCGAGCTCGGCTTCGTGTCGCGCCTGGCGCGCCATGCCGCCGGCGGCGCCGGCTACGCGGCGACGCTCTCGTTCCGGCGCGGCGTGCCGGAGGTGCTGGTGACCAGCAGCCTGCAGGGGCTGGCGCTCAACCTGCCGGCGCCGCTGGCCAAGCCCGCCGAAGCCGCGCTTCCGCTGCGCTTCGAGAATGCGCTGCTGCGCGAAAGCGCCCAGGGCAATGCGCCGCTGGCCGACCAGCTGTCCCTGGAGCTGGGCCGGGTGGCGGCCATCACCTATGTGCGCGACGTGACCGGACCCGAGGCCCGCGTGCTGCGCGGCGGCATCGGCATCGGCCTGGCGCCGGGCGAGTCCGCGCCGCTGCCGGAGCAGGGCGTGATCGCCAACGTCAACCTGGCCGACGTCAACCTGGACGCCTGGGAGGAAGTGCTGCAAGGCTCCACGGGCGCGGCTACGCCGGCGGTCCCGCGCCCCGGCGGCGCCGCGGCCAATCCGGCCCTGGGCTACCTGCCGACGGTGATGGCGGTGCGGGCCCGCGAACTCACGGCCGAGGGACGCACGCTGCACGACGTGGTGCTGGGCGTGCTCAGCCTGCAGTCGCTGCCGCGCCGGCTGACGCTGGATTTCCG
>CAZZAW010000231.1:0-4476 GCA_964652405.1 uncultured Ramlibacter sp. | reverse complement strand
ACCCGACGCAGGGGCGCATCCTGCTGGACGGCGTGCCCACGCGGGAGCTGGCGCTCGAGGCGCTGCGCAGCCGCATCGGCATCGTGCCGCAGGAGCCGGTGGTGTTCTCCGCCTCGGCGATGGAGAACATCCGCTACGGCAGGCCGGAGGCGAGCGACGAGGAGGTGGTCGCCGCGGCAAACGCCGCCTTCGCCCACGATTTCCTCAGCGCCCTGCCCGAGGGCTATGCCACCTTCCTGGGCGAGCGGGGCGTGCGCCTCTCAGGCGGGCAGAGGCAGCGGATCGCGATCGCGCGCGCCATGCTGAAGAACCCGCCCCTGCTGCTGCTGGACGAGGCCACCAGCGCGCTGGATGCGGAGAGCGAGCGCATGGTGCAGGCGGCGCTGGCCTCGGCCATGCGCGACCGCACGACGCTGGTGATCGCGCACCGGCTGGCGACGGTGCAGCAGGCTGACCGCATCGTGGTGCTGGACCACGGGCGGATCGCGGAGCAGGGAACGCACGAGGCGCTCGTCGCCGCCGGCGGGGTTTATGCGCGGCTGGCGGCGTTGCAGTTCATGGATTGAGGCCCTACTGCAGCGGCTCTTTCAGCGCCTTCGGGATGGGCAACGGCAGAACGCCAATCCCCTCCTCCAGCAGCGCACGCGTTTCCTCGGCAGACGCCTGCCCCCGGATCCCGCGCTCCTCGGACTCGCCGTAGTGGATGCGGCGGGCTTCCTCGGCGAAGCGCTCGCCCACGTCCTCGGTGTTCGCCATCACCTGCCGCACCATCTTCAGCCAGGCGGCCTGCAGCTGGGCGTCGGGCATGGAGACCACCTCCTGGCGGGCCGCCGGTTCAGGCCTGGCGCCGAGGTTCAGCCGGGGGGCGCTGGGCAGCTTGGCGATGCCGGTGTCGCCGCACATCGGGCATTCGACCAGGCCGCGGGCCAGCTGGTCCTGGAAGTCGTCTTCCGAGCCGAACCAGCCTTCGAAGGCGTGCCGGTGGGCGCACTGGAGGTTGAGGACTTTCATGGCGCTGCAATTATGAGCGCCAGTCCAATTTCCAAGCCCCGGCCAGGACGTTCTGCAGCCAGAAGGTGCCGATCAGGGTCTTGGCGTCGGTCACGCGGCCGGTGCGGCACCAGTCCTGCAGTTCCTGAGGCGTGGCAGTGAACACGTCCAGGAACTCGCCGGCATCCAGCCGGCGCTCGCCCAGCGTCAGGCCACGGGCGAACCAGATGTCGATGAACTCGGTGGCGTAGGAGATCACCGGGTGCAGCAGGCCGGCATGGGCCCACTCGCGGGCCGAGTAGCCGGTCTCCTCCAGCAGCTCGCGGCGGGCGCATGCCAGCGGGTCCTCGCCGGCATCGAGCTTGCCGGCCGGGAACTCGATCAGCACCCGGCCCACCGGGTGCCGCCACTGGCGCTCCAGCACCACGCGGCCGTCGTCCAGCAGCGGCACCACCATCACGGCGCCGGGATGCACGATGTACTCGCGCGTGGCCTGGGAGCCGTCGGGCAGCGCCACGGTGTCGCGCACCGCGTGCAGGAAGTGGCCCTTGAACAGCTCCTCGCGCGAAACCGTGCGCTCGACCAGGTGCTTGTCGTCGCCTTCAGCCATGGCGGTGCTTCATCAGGTAGCGCCAGACGAACCCGGGGAACGCCAGCGTGAGGAACAGGGCACCGGTCACGGCATAGAACTCCCAGCGCTGGGGCGACACCTGGCCCAGGCGCCCTTCCAGCGCCAGGCCCAGCCCGCCGACCAGGAAGTAGAAGACCACCAGTTCCGCCAGCCGGATGGCCAGCGACTTGGGCCGGCCCAGGGGAATCACGGCCAGCAGGCGCTGGTTGAGGAACGGGAGGTTGGCCGCCACCACGGCGGCGAGGATCACCAGCCAGATCGAGGCGGTCTGCGACATCCCGGCAAAATCAGGTGGCGAGGGTCTTCACCACCGCGTTGGCGCACAGCGTCATGAGGCCGCCGGGCACGAGGCCCAGGATCAGCACCAGCGCGCCGTTGACCGACAGCACCGCCCGCACGTCCATCGGCGCCGACACCGTGGTGGCGGTGATGGGCGAATCGAAGTACATGACCTTGACCACGCGCAGGTAGTAGAACGCGCCGATCAGCGACATCACCACGGCGAAGATCGCCATGCCGATGTACAGCGCCTGGCCCGACGCGACCAGCGCCTGCAGCACGGCCAGCTTGGCGTAGAAGCCCACCAGCGGCGGGATGCCGGCCAGCGAGAACATGCAGATGGCCATCACGCCGGCGTACAGCGGGCTGCGCTGGTTCAGGCCGGCCAGGTCGGCGATCTCCTCGCTCTCGAAGCCTTCGCGGGCCAGCAGCAGGATGATGCCGAAGGTGGCCAGCGTGGTCAGCACGTAGGTCACGATGTAGAACATGGCCGCGCTGTACGCGAACTGGGCGTTCAGCGTGTTGCCGTTGACCACCCCCGCCGACAGGCCCAGCACCACGAAGCCCATCTGGGCGATGGTGGAGTAGGCCAGCATGCGCTTGAGGTTGGTCTGGGCGATGGCCGCCAGGTTGCCCACCAGCAGCGAGGCGGCCGAGAGCAGCAGCAGCATCTGCTGCCAGTCGATGGCCAGGGGGATCAGGCCTTCCACCAGCAGGCGGATCGCGATGCCGAAGGCCGCCAGCTCGGGCGCGGCGCCGATCATCAGCGTGATGGCCGTGGGCGCGCCCTGGTACACGTCGGGGATCCACATGTGGAACGGCGCGGCGCCCAGCTTGAAGGCCAGGCCGGCGACGATGAACACCAGGCCGAACACCAGCACCTGGTGGTTGATGCTGCCGCTGGAGATGGCGCGGAACACCTCGTCGATGTCCAGCGAACCGGTGGCGCCGTAGAGCATGGAGATGCCGTACAGCAGGAAGCCCGAGGCCATGGCGCCCAGCACGAAGTACTTCATGGCGGCTTCGGTGGCCTGCTCGTGGTCGCGGCGCAGCGCCACCAGCGCGTAGCTGCACAGGGTGAGCAGCTCCAGCCCCAGGTAGATCACCAGGAAGTTGCTGCCCGAGATCATGACGAACATGCCCAGCAGCGAGAACAGCGAGAGCGTGAACAGCTCGCCGCCGCGCAGCATGTCGCGGTCGGCGCTGTAGGGCCGGCCGTAGACCAGGGTCACCATGACGGCGATGGTGGCGAAGAACTTCAGCCAGTTGCCCAAGGGGTCGCTCACGACCATCTTGCCGAAGCCGTACAGGGTTTCGCCGCGGATGGCGAAGTCGGCGCAGAACCACGCGACCAGGGCCAGCGTGGCCATGGTCAGGCCGTAGGTCAGGCCGCGCAGGCGGGTCTTCACGCCCAGGTCGACCATGGCGATCACGCAGGCCATGACCAGCAGCAGGATCTCGGGCGAGACGACGATGAGGCTCAGTTTGTCCAGCATGGTGGCTTCCCCGTCAGTTCAGTTTCGAAGCCGCCACGTGCTTCAGGAAGTCGGCGACCGAGGCGTCCATGACGTCGGTGAAGGGCTTGGGGTGGATGCCCATGTAGAGCACGGCCACGGCCAGGATGCCCAGCATCAGGAACTCGCGGGCGTTGATGTCGGTGAGCTGGCGCACGTCGTCGTTGGCGATGGGGCCCAGGTACACCCGCTTGAACATCCACAGCGTGTAGGCCGCGCCGAAGATCAGCGCGCTCGCGGCCGCCAGGCCGATCCAGAAATTGGCCTTCACGGCGCCCAGGATCACCATCCATTCGCCCACGAAGCCGGCGGTGGCGGGCAGGCCGCAATTGGCCATGGCGAACAGCAGCGCGAAGGCGGTGAAGTTGGGCATGGTGTTGACCACGCCGCCGTAACTCGCGATCTCGCGCGAATGCACCCGGTCGTACAGCACGCCGATGCACAGGAACATGGCGCCCGAGACGAAGCCGTGGGCGATCATCTGCACCAGGCCGCCGGCCACGCCGAGGTCGTTGAAGATGAAGAAGCCCAGGGTCACGAAGCCCATGTGCGCGACCGACGAATAGGCCACCAGCTTCTTCATGTCCTGCTGCACCATCGCGACCAGGCCCACGTAGATCACGGCGATCAGCGAGAGCGCGATCATGAACCAGGCCCACTCGCGCGAGGCATCGGGCGCGATCGGCATGGAAAAGCGCAGGAAGCCGTAGGCGCCCAGCTTGAGCATGATGGCCGCCAGCACGGCGGAGCCGCCGGTGGGCGCTTCCACGTGCACGTCGGGCAGCCAGGTGTGCACCGGCCACATCGGCACCTTGACCGCGAAGGCGGCGAAGAATCCGAAGAACAGCAGCGTCTGCACCGTGGCCGGCAGCGGCAGCTTGTGCCAGGTGGCGATGTCGAAACTGCCACCGGACTTGCTGTACAAGTAGACCAGCGCGATCAGCATCAGCAGCGAGCCGAGCAGCGTGTACAGGAAGAACTTGAAGGCCGCGTAGATCTTCCGCGGGCCGCCCCAGATGCCGATGATCAGGTACATCGGGATCAGCGTGGCCTCGAAGAACA
>CAZZAW010000230.1:0-4508 GCA_964652405.1 uncultured Ramlibacter sp. | reverse complement strand
CGCCTGAAGATCATCGCCGAGCTGGACATCGCCGAGAAGCGCCTGCCGCAGGACGGCCGCATCTCGCTGCGCATCGGCACGCGGGCGGTGGACGTGCGCGTCTCCACCCTGCCCAGCGCCCATGGCGAGCGGGCCGTGCTGCGCCTGCTGGACAAGAGCGAAAGCAAGCTCAGCCTGGAATCGGTGGGCATGACCGGCGAGACGCTGAGCCGCTTCCTGCAGCTGATCACCCAGCCGCACGGCATCATCCTGGTGACCGGGCCCACGGGCTCGGGCAAGACCACCACGCTGTACGCCGCGCTCTCGCGGCTGGACGCCGGCAGCAGCAACATCATGACGGTGGAAGACCCGATCGAGTACGAGCTGCCCGGCATCGGGCAGACGCAGGTCAATGCCAAGATCGACCTGGATTTCGCCAAGGCCCTGCGCGCCATCCTGCGGCAGGACCCGGACGTGATCATGATCGGCGAGATCCGCGACTACGAGACCGCGCAGATCGCGATCCAGGCCTCGCTCACCGGCCACCTGGTGCTGGCCACGCTGCACACCAACGACGCCGCCAGCGCCGTGACCCGCCTGACCGACATGGGCGTGGAGCCCTTCCTGCTGTCCTCGTCGCTGCTGGGCGTGCTGGCCCAGCGCCTGGTGCGAAAGCTGTGCCCGCATTGCCACGGCCCGGGCTGCGGCGAATGCGGCCACACGGGCTACCAGGGCCGCACCGGCATCTTCGAGCTGATGGTGGCCAACGAGTCCCTGCGCGGGCTGATCCACAACCGCGCGAGCGAAGCCGAGATCCGCGATGCGGCGCTGGCCTCGGGCATGACGCTGATGCGCGACGACGGCGAGCGCCTGCTGCGCGAGGGCATCACGTCACGGGAAGAAGTGCTTCGGGTGACGCGGGACTGAGGCCCCGTGCGGCCGGGTTGGCAGCGCCTGCCTCGTCGACGCCCAGCAGTTCGTACACCTGCAGCTCGCCGCGCCGGCCCTTGACCTGCGCCTCGCCCAGCGGCCGCACCCGCAGCCGCTCACCGGCCTCGCGGTACACGCTGTGGCTGATGCAGATGCGGGTGCCGTGCTCCTTGTTCAGCGCCTCCAGGCGCGCGGCCACGTTCACGCCGTCGCCCATCACGGTGTAGCTCATGCGCTCGGCCGAGCCGATGTTGCCCACCAGCACGGCATCGCTGTGGATGCCGATGCGCACGTTCAGCGGCGGCAACACCTGGGCCGCCCAGCGGGCGTTGAGTTCCTCCATGCCCTGCTGGATGCGCAGCGCCGCGGCGCAGGCGCGGTAGGCGTGGTCGTCCAGCAGCGCGGGTGCGCCCCAGAACGCCATCACGCCGTCGCCGATGAACTTGTCCAGCGTGCCCTGCTCCTGGCCGATGGCGCGGGTGACCACCTCGAAGTAGGCCGACACGCGGACCAGCAGGTCCTGGGCCGGGGTGGTCTCGGCCAGCGTGGAGAACGACTCCAGGTCGGTGAACATCATGGTCAGGAAGCGGCTGCGGCCCCCCAGCTCCAGCTTCTGGTCGGTGGCCACCAGCTGGCGCACCAGGTCGCGCGGCACGAACGCCGAGAACGCGGTGATGGCGCCCTGCAGCTTGTCCACCGCGGTGGCGAGCGCGGCGATCTCCCGGATGGGCGAGCGCACGGGCTGGCCCTGGGCGGCCCGGAATTCCTGCACCTGCTGCACCTGCTGCTCGAGCTGCTCCAGCGGCCGGGCGATCCGGCGCGACAGCGCGTAGACCAGCAGCACCTGCAGCGCGATCGCGCCCAGCCCGAACAGCAGCAGCTTGCGGTTGTTGGCCTGCGCCTCGCCCAGGAAATCGGACAGCGGCGCGACGATCACCACGTCCCAGGGCTTGCCGAAGCTCTCGGGAAAGGGAGAGAAGATCGCCACGTACTCGGCCCCGGCATGCTCGAAGCTGAACTGCGGCTTCTGGCGCCGTGCCTCGTCCGAGCGCAGCGCGAAGGCCAGGGCCGGCAGCGGATTGGCCAGCTCGTTGAGCCGCACGCGCGTGAGGCTGCCGCTGGCTTCGCGCCGCAGCGCCTGCTGCACGTCGGGGTGGGCCACCACCAGGCCCTGGCGGTCGACCACCAGCGAGATGGAGTTGGCGCTCACCGGCCGCGTCTTCAGGTACTGCGACAGGCTGTCCAGCAGGATGTCGATGGCGAGCACGCCCGCCACCTGGCCGCCCACGTAGACCGGCATGGCCACCGTGATGCCGGGCAGGCCGGTGGTGGCGTAGATGTACGGGTCGGAGGTGACCAGTGCCCGCCGCTCCACGGCGTCCTTGTACCAGGGACGCACGCGCGGGTCGTACACGGCCGGCGCGCTGGCGGTGCCCAGGGCCTGGCGGCCGGCATCCAGGAAGGTGTAGTGGTCGACCGGGCTCGCGGCGGACCGGTCGATCCACCGCTGGGCGAACAGCGTGCCGGCCGGCGGCGCCGCGTTGTGCACCTTGAGCGCGGGCGGCACGCGCAGGGCCATGCGGTAGGATCCGTCGGCGAAGCCCAGGTAGACGCTGCTGATGTTGGGGCTGTGGTCCAGCACCTCCATCATCGCGGGGCCGGCCTTGTCGGTGCGGTAGAAGTCCGGCTGGCGCGCGGCCACGGCGGCCGAGACCCGCACCAGCGAGGCGATGGGATGCAGCAGCGCTTCGGTCTGGCCTATGGTCTCCTGGCGCGCCCGCTCCACCGACTGTTGCGCCGCGTTGCGCGCCATGCGGTCGTTGGACAGGTAGCCGACCCAGATGGCGATGCAGAAGACCGGCAGCACCATCACGATGAACAGCATCACGATGCTGGGGCGCAGGCGCAGCGCGCCCTGGCGGGTGAATGGCATCGGCGGGGCCTCCTCGTTGGGCGGGCACGCCGGCGCCCGCTGCCCCATCATAGGGGCAGCTCAACGGTGGCGGCTCAGCCCACGCGCTCGGGCGGGCCCGATTGGCCGGGCAGTTCGACGGGTGCCTGCGGGCCGCGCTCTTCCTCGATCGGCGGCGCCTGCGGCTTGGGCTCGCGCGGGCCCGGGTCGGGGTTGACCACGGGCGGCACGTTGTCCGGGGCCGGCGTGTCGGCGGGCGCCACGGTCACTTCCTGTTCAGCTCGCCGTCGGCGATGCCGGGACCGGAGTCGACCACCGGGTCGGCATCTTCGTCCTCGATGTCGGCGGCCATGATCTGCGGCTGGTCCGGCAGGCCCGGGCGCTGGCTGATGTCGGGCGCGCTGCTGTCTGCGGCGGCCGGATCGGCCGGCTGCTTCGGAAATGTCTGCCGGGCGGGCATGCGCGTCATGTTGCGCGGGTCGGGCGTGGTGTCGGCCATGGAAACCTCCTGACGATGGCTTCATCCTGCCCTGCTCGGCGGCCGCCTCCGCCGGAGCGCTTCGCGCCCTGCTGTCAGCGGCAGCCGACAACCGGATGCCGCGGCTAGAGGACGCGGCAGCGCACCGGCCGGCCCTGGTTGAACATCGTGCCTTCGCTGCCGGCCGCGTGGAACTCGTACGGCGCCTGGCCGAAGCGCAGGCCGCCGATGCCGGCCTGCCGCGCCAAACTGAGCGACAGCCCGCTGTTGAAGTTGACCGTGGCGTTGGGCTGGCCTTCGGTGAGCACGACCTTGGTGAGGTCTTCGCAGGTGTAGGTGGCCGAGCGCGCGATGGGGCTCACGCCGACGGGATCCACCGGGGCCACGGTCACGCCCGGCGGCAGGCCGCCGCGGTCGCGGGACTGCGTCTGGATGGGGCCGCTGGCGCAGGCGGACAGCAGCACGGACACGGTGAGGGGCAGCAGGAAGCGGTGCATGGTGGCCTTTCGAACGATGGTCCTGTGTAACGGTTGCGCGCAGGCTTGGCAATAGCCCGGCCGGAGCGCGCGTGGTCAGGATAATCGCACCATGCACCTGGACTACGACCCCGACGACATCGAAGTGAGCATTGCCGAGCTGCTGGTGGCCACCCCCGACCAGACCGATGAGCTGATCGACCGCCGCGTGCACGACACGCTGCGCCTGCTGCGAGACAAGCTGAGCATGGACGTGGTGTTCGTCTCGCAGTTCACGCAGGGGCAGCGGGTGTTCCGGGCAGTGGAGCAGAAGCCGGGCCGCGAAGTGATCCAGGAAGGCGGCGCCGACCCGCTGGAAGCCAGCTGGTGCCAGCGCGTGGTGGACGGCCGCTTGCCCGAGATGATCCAAGACGCCGCCCCCCTGATCGCGTCCGGCCAGGCCCCCGCCGCGCCCTTTTCCATCGGCACCCACCTGAGCACGCCCATCGTGATGAAGGACGGCGCGGTCTACGGCACGCTGTGCTGCTTCAGCTTCGAAGCCAAACCGGAAAAAACCTGGCGGAGCTGCGGCGGCTGAAGTACGCGGCGCAGCTGCTGGCCGACAAGCTGGAGCAGCGCCATGGCCCGAGTTGAGGAACTCACGCAAGCGGTGCTCGCCTTCCGGGACGCGCGGGACTGGAAGCAGTTCCACAACCCCAAGGACTGCGTGCTCTCGCTGGTGCTCGAAGCCGCG
>CAZZAW010000229.1:0-4532 GCA_964652405.1 uncultured Ramlibacter sp. | reverse complement strand
CGCGCATGGCCAAGGGCGTGCCCCAGGCCAACGGCGAGATTGCCGTGGAGCCGCTCATGGACGTGGACATCGTCGGGCAGTCCATCCTCTACATGGCCAACCTGCCGCTGGAAGCCAACGTGCTGTTCCACACGGTGATGGCCACCAAGATGCCCTTCGTGGGCCGCGGCTGACCTCAGGCGCGGCGGGCCAGCGCGCCCGCCGTCAGCGGCTCCCCGCCCGGCCACTGGTCCGCCGCGAGCCCGTGCGCATACACCGCGCCGCAGGCGGCGTCCATCGCCGAAGCGCCTTGCGCGAACCGCGCCGCCACCATGCCGGCCAGCACGTCACCGGTGCCGGCTGTGGCCAGCCTGCCGTTGCCGGTGGGATTGATGGCAGGCAGCTCGCCGCCTGCCGCGATCACCGTCCCCGAGCCCTTGAGCACCACGCAGCAGCTGAAACGCTCCGCTAGGGCGCCCGCGGCCGCCAGCCGGTCGGCTTGCACCTGGGGCGTGTCCTGCCCGAGCAGGCGCGCGGCCTCCAGGGGATGCGGGGTGAGCACGGTCGGACGCCCGCGCGCGCCACGGGCGCGCAGCAGTGACTGCAGGGAGGGGTCGGTTGCGACCGCATTCAGCGCGTCGGCGTCCAGCACCAGGGCCCGCGCTTCCGACAGGACGCGGGGCAGTACCCGCCGCACCGCGTCGCCCCCCCCGCAGCCGCAAGCCACGGCCATGCCGTCCAGCGGCAGGCTGTCCCCATCGCGCAGCATCAGCTCTGGCTGCGCCGCGTCCAGCGCCGCGGCGGCGCCATCCAGCAGGCCCACGAACACGCGCCCGGCACCCGAGTGCAGCGCGGCCGAGGCGGCCAGCAGGGCCGCGCCTGCCATGCCGGGGGCCCCTCCGATGACGGCCACGTCGCCGTAGCTGCCCTTGTGGGAGGCGTGCGGGCGCGGCCTCGGCGCCGGCGGGGCCGCGAGTGCCGCGCAGGGCGCAAGCCCGTCCGGCTCCACGCCAAGGTCGTCGAACCACACCTGCCCCGAGGCGTCGCGGCCGGCGCCGGTGAACAGGCCCGGCTTGAGCGTCAGCAGGCTGAGCGTATGGGAGGCCCGGACCCCGGCGCCCTGGCCGGTCTCGGCATGCAGCCCGGAGGGCAGATCCACCGCCAGCACGGGCGCGGGGCCGGCGTTCATGCGCGCGATCCAGCCGGCCAGCGGCTCCTCGGGCGAGCGCGTGGCGCCCAGCCCGAGCAGGGCATCGATGACCAGGTCCCAGCGCGCGGGCGGCTCGGCGGACAGCACGGCACCGGCCTGGCGTGCCCGTTCCCAGGAGGCGCGCGCGTCGGCGGGCAGGCGGGCCTCGTCGCCCAGCCAGCTGACCACCGGCTGCCGGCCCCAGCGCGCGAGGTGCATGGCGGCTTCGAAACCGGCGCCCCCGGTGTTGCCCGGGCCGCAGGCCACCCGGACCGTGCGCCCGTGTGGGGCCAGGGCCAGGGCGAGCCGCGCCACGGCGAGGCCAGCCCGTTGCATCAAGGTGTGCGGAGGCAAGGCCCCGGCAGCCGCCTGCTCGAGGGCTCGCGTCGCGGCGGCGTCGAACAGGGGCCAGGCACGGCCAGGGATGATGCGTTGCATGGGGCGATTGTGCCCCTGGGTGTCAGCCGGCCAGGCGTTCCACGCCCAGGCCTTCGATGTCCAGCAGCGGCGCATGCCCCGACATCAGGTCGGCGACCACCCGCGCGCTGCCGCAGGACAGCGCCCAGCCGCTGGAGCCATGGCCCAGGTTGATCCACACCCCCGGGATGCCGGTGGCGCCGATCACCGGCGGGCCGTCGGGCAGCATGGGCCTTGCGCCTTTCCACTCCTGCACGGCGGCCCCGGTGTTCGTGAGCTGGGCCGCCCCCGGAAACCAGTCGTGCAGCACCTTGTAAAGGGTCTGCACGGCGGCGGGCCGCTTCTTCCCCAAGGAGCCTCCGAGTTCCGCGCTGCCGGCGACCCTGACACGGTTGCCCAGGCGGGTGATCGCGACCTTGTAGCGCTCGTCCATCAGGGCGCTGCGGGGCGCATTCAGGGGCTCGCGGATCGGGGCGCTGATCGAATAGCCGTGCACGGGCGCGAGAGGGATGGACAACCCCAGGGGGCGCAGCAGCGCCGCCGACTCCACCCCGCCGCATACCACGACCGCGTGGAAGGGGCGCTGGTGCGCGGGGCCATCGCCCGAGCGCACCCACAGCGAGGCCGGGGCGCCGCGGTCCAGCGGCGCCACGGTGGTGTTGAACTCGAACTTCACGCCCTGCGCCTGCGCAGCGGATTTCAGGATGATGGCGAACTGCCGGCAGTTCGCGACCTCGTCGTCGGGCAGGTGGATGGCCCCCAGGAAGTCGGTGTCGGGGTTCAGCGCGGGCTCCAGGCCACGGGCCGCCGGGGCGTCGATCTCCCTGAAGTTGACGCCGGCGTCCCTGAGCACCTGCAGCCCGGGCTGGACCAGCTTCTGGTCCTTCTCCGAGCGCAGCAGCACCATGTAGCCGGGATTGCGGTCGTACTCCAGCTGCAGGGAATCGGTGAGCCAGTGCAGCCGCTCTCGGCTGTAGAAGGCCAGGCGCTGCAGGCGGGCGCGGTTGGCCAGGTAGGTCTCGAGCTTGCAGGCGCGCCACCATTTCCACATCCAGCGCAGGTCGTGCACCGACAGCGGAAACGCGAGCTTCACAGGCGCGTGCCGGCTGAACAGGTGGCGCAGGACCTTGCCGGGCATGCCGGGTGCGGCCCAGGGCGTCACGTAGCCCGGCGCCACCACGCCGGCATTGGCGAAGCTGGTTTCCTCGGCCACGGCGCCCCGGCGCTCGAACACCGTCACCTCATGGCCGTCGGCGGCGAGTTCGTATGCTGTGGTGACGCCGATGATGCCGGCGCCGATGACGGCCACCCTCATTGCAGCGCGGCCTCGGCCTGCAGGGCGATGTTCAGCAGTTCGTCGTCGCGCAGTGCCGCGTGCCAGAGCATCAGGCCGACGGGCAGTTCGCCCGGCGGCTGGCAGGGGAGGCTGATCGCGCAGCCGTCCAGCATGTTGACCACGCTGGTGTTGCGAAGGAGCAGGGCGTTCACCCGGAAGAACTCGTCGTCGCGCCCGGGTCCCGGCGCCACCTGGGCGATGGGAGGCGCGACGATGGGCACGGTGGGGGAGAGCACCGCGTCGTAGCCCTGCAGCGCGGTTTCGATGCGGGCGATCCACGCCTGCCGGGCGCGGATCAGGTCCAGGTACTCCCAGGCCTTCATCTGCGAGCCGCGTTCGATGCGGACCTTCACGCGCGGGTCGTAGCCCTCGCCGCGCTCGGCCAGCAGCAACCGGTGCCAGGCATAGCTTTCCGCGGCGGAGAAACCGCCGGTCGCCTGGATGGTGCCCAGGTCGCGCACCTCGTGCAGCGCGATGTCTTCCATTTGTGCACCGGCCGCCCTCAGGGCGCGAAGCGCGCGTTCGAAGCCGCGCGCCACGCCGGCGTCCACGCCGTCCAGCAGCTGGGTCTGGGCGACCGCGAAGCGGCACTGCGACAGCGGCTTGGTGACCGCTGCCACCTTGCGGGCGGCCAGCAGCTCATGCGCGAGGATGGCATCGCGCACCGAACGCGTCATGGCGCACACGGTGTCCAGTGTGGTGGACAGCGGCAGGGCGGCGGCCAGCGGCGTCGGGCGGGCCGTGTTCTTGAGGCCGACGATGCCGCACAGCGCGGCGGGGATGCGGATGGAGCCGCCGGTGTCCGAGCCCAGGCCGATGAAGGCGGCACCCGTGGCCACGGAGACGGCCGCGCCGGACGAGGAGCCCCCCGGGATGCGGGCCACGGCCGGATCCGCGGGGTTGGCGGGCGTGCCGAAATGGGGATTCACGCCCACGCCCGAGAAGGCGAACTCGGTCATGTTGGTGCGGCCCATGATGGCCGCCCCGGCTGCGCGCAGCCTCGCCACGGCCGCGCTGTCCGCGGTGGCGGGCGGCGCATCGGCCAGCACCCGCGACCCCGCGGCCGTAGCCTGGCCCTTGATGTCGAACAGGTCCTTGACCGAGACCGCCAGCCCGGCCAGCGCCAGGGTCCGGCTGGCCGGGTCCAGCGCCACCGCCCGGGCTTCGCCGATCAGCGGCCGGACGAAGGCATGCCGGCAGGCAGCAGACCCGGCCACGGCGGCGGCGCGCTCGAACTCCTGCTGGGCCGTGGCTTGGCGGCCGAGCAGGCGCTCGCGGGTGGCGATGAGGTCGGGAAGCATGGCGCTTGGGGTGGACTGCTATAATCTTTGGGTTTTGCTGGGTGGCGGCACGCGGTGTGCCAACGCTGTCAGCAAAGCAAATCGCGAATCCAACCCATCAAGGTGTCGCCCCTGCCACGCAGGACGCGATTGCGGGCTGGATTTTAGACCCAACCTCAAGGAAAACATCATGCCCGCGACCATGCGCGAAATGCTGGAAGCCGGTGTCCATTTCGGGCACCAGACGCGCTTCTGGAACCCCAAGATGGCCCCGTACATCTTCGGCCATCGCAACAAGATCCACATCATCAACCTGGAAAAGTCGCTGCCG
>CAZZAW010000228.1:0-4575 GCA_964652405.1 uncultured Ramlibacter sp. | reverse complement strand
CGCTTCTCGGGAGTCGGGTTGTGCACGATGCGGTGCACGTAGATCCCCGGCAGGTGGATGTCGTCGGGTGCGAGCTCGCCGACCTCGACCACCTTCTCCACCTCCACGATGCAGACCTTGCCGGCCATGGCGCAGGCCGGGTTGAAGTTGCGGGCCGTCAGGCGGAAGCGCAGGTTGCCCGACTTGTCGGCCACGTCGGCCTTGACCAGCGCCACGTCGGGCGTCAGCGAACGCTCCATCACGTAGGTCTCGCCGTCGAACTCGCGCAGCTCCTTGCCCTCGGCGACGATGGTGCCCACCCCCGTCTTGGTGAAGAAGGCCGGGATGCCGGCGCCGCCGGCGCGCAGCTTCTCGGCCAGCGTGCCCTGAGGCGTGAACTCCAGCTCCAGTTCCTTGGCCAGGTACTGGCGCTCGAACTCCTTGTTCTCGCCCACGTACGACGAGATCATCTTCCTGATCTGCCGGGTCTGCAGCAACTTGCCCAGGCCGAAGTCGTCGACGCCGGCGTTGTTGGAGATGACGGTGAGGTCCCTGGCGCCGCTGTCGCGCAGCGCGTCGATCAGGGCCTCGGGGATGCCGCACAGGCCGAAGCCGCCCACGGCCAGCAGCTGGCCGCTGCGCACCACGCCGTCCAGCGCCGCCGCGGCATTGGGATAGAGCTTGTTCACGGGGGAGAACTCCTCAATAAAAACCCGCAGAGAGGGGGCTGGGGATTGCCGTTACGATACTACCTAATGAGCTACGTAGTTCTCCGTAAAGGTTAGCACCATGGACGTGGACTACCGCCAGGCTTTCCACCTCGCCCCCGTGGGGCTGTGCCTCTCGCGCAACCGCGCCATCGTGGACTGCAACCAGCAGTTGTGCGAGATGTTCGGCTTCTCGCGCGAGGTGCTGATCGGGCAGTCATTCCAGACGCTCTACCCCAGCGCGGACGAGTACGAGCGGCTGGGCGCGCGCATGGCGCCCATCCTGAACGCCAAGGGGCACTACGCCGACGACCGCATCATGAAGCGCGCCAGCGGCGAGGTGTTCTGGTGCCACGTGACCGGCCGCGCGCTCAACCGCGAGCAGCCGCACGAGGCCGGCATCTGGTCGTTCGAGGACCTGAGCTCGCAGCGCCCGGTGAAGGCCGAGCTCACCGCGCGCGAACGCGAGGTGGCCGCCCGCCTGCTGGACGGCATGACGTCCAAGGAGATCGGCAAGACGCTGGACATCAGCCACCGCACGGTGGAGATCTACCGTGCGCGGCTCATGCGCAAGTACAAGGCCAGCACCACGGCTGACCTCGTGCACAAGCTGATGGCGGGAAACTGAGGGCGGGCTTCAAGCCGCCTGCAGTTCCTTCACCAGCGCCGCCTTGCGCTTCTCCATCTGCTGGGCCAGCCCGGCCAGGTCGAGCTGGGCCGTGCGGGCCTTGGCGAACATCTCGCTGCGCTCTTCCTGCACGTGGTGCTCGATGGCCTGCTGCAGCTCCGTGACCAGGTCGTCGGGCTGCGGGTTGCCTTCGATGCGGGCGATCAGCTCCTTGGCTTCCTGGTGCTCGTCGCGCGCTTCCTCCACCTGGTCCTGGTCGCCGGTGGCCTTCTGGTAGGCGGGATAGAAGATCTCCTCCTCCAGCTGGGCGTGCACGGTGAGCTCCAGGCAGATGAGCTGCGCGATCGACTGCTTCTGCGAGGCGTCCGTGGCGGCCTGGAAGTCGGCAAACAGCTGCTCGACGCGCTGGTGGTCGTCGTCGAGCATGGTGATGGCGTCAATCTGGGGCATGTAGCGCTCCTTGTCTGAGGTGCCCCACCGTACCCCGCCCTCCCCCGTGCTCAAGCAAGCCGCAGCCCTTGCGGGCTGTAGTCGCGCGCTTATGCCGGGCTGGGCGCGTCCACCACCTCGGCCGCCGCGCGGAAGGCGTCGACCGCCGCGGGGAACCCGCAGTACACGCTGGCGTGCAGGAAGATCTCCTGCAGCTCCTGCGGGGTCACGCCATTGTTGAGCGCGCCACGCACGTGGATCTTCAGCTCATGCATGCGCCCCAGCGCCACCAGCATGGAGACGGTGACGATGCTGCGGGTGCGCAGGTCGATCCCCTTGCGCTGCCAGGTGTTGCCCCAGGCATGGCGCGTGACCAGTTCCTGGAGGGGTGCGGTGAACGGGGTCGCCTTGTCGAGGGCGCCTTGCACGTAGTCGTTGCCAAGGACGGCGCGGCGGGTCGCGAGGCCGGCCTGCAGGTCGGGGTCGTTGGGCAGTTCCATGGGTTTCTCCTGAGGTCGGCAGAGGATATCCTCCCCCCAGGAGCCGTACCCATGACATCGACCCGCTACCCCGCCCCCGAACTGAAGGACGTCCCCGAGGACATCCGCGCCCGCATCCTGGAGGTGCAGGAAAAAGCCGGCTTCGTGCCCAACGTGTTCCTGGCCCTGGCCCGGCGGCC
The DNA here is from genome assembly GCA_964652405.1 of uncultured Ramlibacter sp. Classification (GTDB taxonomy): domain Bacteria; phylum Pseudomonadota; class Gammaproteobacteria; order Burkholderiales; family Burkholderiaceae_C; genus Ramlibacter. The sequence goes on along the minus strand of CAZZAW010000228.1, from coordinate 2,153 downwards.
GGCCGAGTGGCGCGCGTTCTTCGCGTACCACGACGCCCTGATGCTCAAGGAGGACGGGTCCCTCACCAAGGGCGAGCGCGAGATGATCGTCACGGCCACCAGCGCCGCCAACAACTGCCTGTACTGCGTGGTGGCGCACGGGGCGATCCTGCGCATCTACGAGAAGAAGCCGCTGGTGGCCGACCAGGTGGCGGTGAACTGGCGCAAGGCCGACATCACCCCCCGGCAGCGGGCCATGCTGGAATTCGCCATGAAGGTCTGCCTGCGCTCGCACGAGATCGACGAGGCCGACTTCCCGCCGCTGCATGCCCATGGCTTCTCGGACGAAGACATCTGGGACATCGCGGCGATCACGGCCTTCTTCGGCCTGTCCAACCGCATGGCGAGCTTCTCGGGCATGCAGCCCAATCCCGAGTTCTACCTGATGGGCCGCGTTCCCAAGGCAAAATGAATCCGGCGGCACGCGGCTTGCGTATCCGCCCGGAACAGGGCGGATGGCGCCCGAAGGAGAGTGAGTGACCCTCGACTTCTATCCCCGCAAGGGACCGGACGGGCGGCCCGAGCGCCTGGACGACAGCGACTTCGGCAGCGTCCCGCCGGCCACTTCGTTCGTTGCGCCGTCGCCGGACGCGGACCGGCCCGAACGCTGGCTGGTCAACACGCCGCTGCTGCAGTTCGACCACCCCAAGATCCGCCTGCTGGCCAAGAAGCTGACCGCGCTCAAGGCCACCCCGCGCGACCAGGCGGTGGCGTGCTTCACCTGGCTGCGGGCCATGCCCTTCGGCTGCATCGCCGACAGCACCGGCACCTCCGCACTGGCGGTGCTGCGGGCCAACCGGGGCGACTGCCACAGCAAGAGCACCCTGCTGCTCGCGCTGCTGCGTTCGCTCGGCATCCCCTCGCGCATGCGCTTCGTGACGCTCAAGCCGGACTTCCTGTTCGGCATCATCGACACGGGCGGCCAGCCGATCGAGCACGCCTGCACCGAGGTGCTGCTGGACGGGCAATGGCAGGCGATCGACAGCTACGTGGTGGACGTGCGGCTGGCGATGGCCGCCAAGACCCGGCTGAAGGAGGAAGGCCGCAGCGTGGGCTACGGCATGCACCGGGACGGCGCCATCACCTGGGACGGGCGGTCGAGCTCGTTCGCGCAGTTCAGCCTCCAGGACCCGGCCAGCATGCCGCTGCACGACTGGGGCGCCTTCGACGACCCCTACCAGTTCTACTCGTCGGTGCCCTACGTGCGCGACCGGCTCAACTGGTCCAGCCGCTTCAAGTGGATGGTGGGCGCGAACGTGGTGAACCGGCGGGTGAACGCCCTGCGGGCCACGCCGGTGCCGGCCTAGGAGCCTGCCTTCACTCCAGGTGCCGCCGCATCCAGTCGGGCAGCGGCGCCGATTTCTGCGCCGGGAAGTTCACCCACACCGTGGTCGCGCCGCCCGTGGCATGGACCACCCCGGGGGTGTCGGTGCGCTCCATGGTGCCCCAGCTCTCGAACGTGCTGCGGCCCGGGTCGCTGACGTACATCTTCACGCGTACGTCCCCCGGGTACTCGAGCTGCCGGTGGAAGTTGCAGAAGGCGTTGACGATCACCGGCCCCTCGCCGCGCGGGTCGGGCTGGCAGCCGATGGAGCGCATCCACTCGATGCGGATGGTCTCCAGGTAGCGGAAGTACACGGTGTTGTTCACGTGGCCCATGGCGTCCATGTCGCCCCATCGGATGGGGATCACCATCTCGTGGACCAGCTTCTTGTGTTCGGGAAGTTCGAGTTTCATCGGTGCGCCTTGATGGAAGCGAGGATGCCCAGCGTGAACAGCACGCAGGCGGCGGCCTGGGCGGCCGTGGGCCAGCGGCCATCCCAGGCGAAGGAGTACAGCAGGGCGAACAGCGTCTCGCTCACGATCAGCTGGCCGCACAGGCTGGCCGACAGGCGCTGGCTCGCCAGGTTCCACAGGATGGTGGCCAGCCAGGCCGAGCCGAACCCGGTTGCTATGCAAAGGATAGCAAAGAGCGCCCATCCCGGGCGGGCTGCGAGCTCATGCAGCGGTGAACCCGCGGCGGCCCACAGCACCAGGGCGCCCAGGCCCGTGGCCACGCCCAGCCAGTTGGCCCAGTCGGTGGCGTTCACTTCCGGATGCCGCTTGAGCCAGCC
>CAZZAW010000227.1:0-4601 GCA_964652405.1 uncultured Ramlibacter sp. | reverse complement strand
TCTGGACGCGGTTATCGGGGTTCGAATCCCTGCGTCCCAGCCAACTCACTCGTTTCACTCGCTCGTTGGCTGCTCCTCAGGGAACGTGCGTCACGCCGCGACTCGCAGGCTCGTCGCGAGCGGGACCGAATCCCTGCGTCCCAGCCACACTCTCCCTTGCTCGTAAGAACGCTTGATGCAGCCTCGATCTTGCGATGGCCGCCGAAGGATCGGCAGGAGCGTGTCCGCCCGCAGGTCACCGCGAATACGCAGCCCCGAGGGTGCGATCTCAAGATGCCGGTCGGACCAGGCTCGCCCGACCTTAGCACCAAGCCCTACGCGCCGCTCCTGCTGCATTACGCCTGGCGGCGTCAGTGACCAGACCCATCATGTTGTCGCTCGACGAACCCTGACCAGGGAACCGCAATTCTGCTCGCCGAGCAATGACCAAGGCGGCTACGGCGCTCGGGGGCCCGCGGGGTATCAGAAGGCGCGGTAACGGTGGTCAGTCTTCACCGAGCGCAGATGGTCAGTCCCGGGCGAGCGTCAACAGGGTACTTGGTGCTCACCGGCGCGACGGTCATGTCGCTCGCATCGGGTGAGACCATTTCCGTCGAAACGACCAATCAGGGTGCGGGGGGCGGGCTGGCAGGCGCCGGCGGCGGGCTGACAGTGCTGAGGATGCCGTGAACGACGGCTTGCGAAAGTGATATCGCCTGCGATATCATCCTGCCGTGTCTGACCGTGTGGTGTTCGACACCACGGTGCTCGTCGCGGCCCTGCGCAGTGACCGCGGCGCTTCCCGGATCCTGCTGCGGGATGCTCTGGAACGACGGTTCACCCTGCTGGCATCGGTGCCGTTGATGCTCGAGTACGAGGCGGTTGCGACCCGCCAGGAGCACTTGCAGGCGTCTCGATTGTCGGAGGCAGACATGCAGGTGGTGCTCGACGCGCTGGCGACAGTGGTCGAGCCGGTGCGGCTGGCCTACTTGTGGCGACCAGTCCTGGCGGACGCGGATGACGACATGGTCCTCGAGACGGCGGTCAACGGACGCGCCGAGCTGCTCGTGACGCTGAACGCTCGAGACTTCGGGCAGGCCGCGACAAAGTTCGGCGTCCGGATCGCATCGCCGGCCGAGGCCGTGGCGCAACTACGGAGGCGGTCATGAAGAAGAGCAACTTTGCGCTGAGGCTTCAACCCTCACTGATGGAAGAAGCCCGAAAGGTCGCGAAGGCCGAGGGCGTCGCGGTCAATCAGCTGATCAACGTCGCCGTTGCCGAAAAAGTGTCGGCGCTGCGCACCGAAGAGTACTTTGCCGAGCGGGCGAAGCACGGCGACGTCCGGAAAGCACTCCGGATCCTGGCGCGTGCTGGCGCGAGTCAGCCACCGATGGCCGGCGACGAACTCCCGGCGCAGCCAGTCATCGCAAGGTCGCGCAAGCGGTAGGCGCCGGGCCTACCCTCAGGCGGCCGGCGTCGCCAGCCAGTTGCGAAGTTCGTCCCTAACACCCAGCCAACTCACTCGTTTCACTCGCTCGTTGGCTGCTCCGCAGGGAACGTGCGTCACGCCGCGACTCGCTGGCTCGTCGCGAGCGGGACCGAATCCCTGACGTCCGATCCATGTGTCAGCGCTCGGCGAACACTGACCAGTGAATCGCAGTTCTGCTCGCCGAGCAATGACCAGGCGCCGACGACAATCGGGTGCTGCGCGAGCTGGGCGGACCGCTACCCAACGCCGGGTCTTGAAGAGCTCCGGCTACGGCCGCACGATCACGTTCCCCCGCTTGTGCCCGCTGTCCACGAGCCGGTAGGCGTCGCCGATGCGGTCCAGGGGGAAGGTGCGATCGATCACGACGGTCAGCTGGTTCGCCGCCACGCGCTGCAGTAACCACTCGAAATCGGCCGCCCGTTCGGGCCCCGAACCGGCCACGACGCCACGACGAGCGCGCAGCATGTCCCCCAAACTCGCGACGGCCAGCACGAGCACGCCGCCATCGCGCAACAGCCGGCGGCCCGACGCGATCGACAGGTTGCCGACGGCGTCGAACACGACGTCGAACCGGTCGGCCAGGGCGCGGACGTCACTGACGGCGTAGTCAATCACCCGATCAGCGCCGAGACGGCTGACGAGGTCGGCGTTGCCGGCACTCGTGACGCCTGTCACCGTCGCTCCGAAGTGCGCGGCCAACTGCACGGCGTTCGAGCCCACGGCCCCGGACGCGCCGTTGACCAGCACCGTCATGCCGGGCCCGACCGACGCCTTGTCGCGGAGGAAGTACAGGGCAGTCGAGCCGCCGAAGAGCAGGCCCGCTGCATCCGCGTGACTCACGCCACTCGGCACGGCCACGACCCTTCGCGCCGGCACACTGACGTACTCCGCGTGCGCCCCCATCGACATGCCGGTCATGCCGCACACGGTGTGTCCTGGCCCGACGTCGGTCACACCCGGGCCCACCTCTTCGATGACGCCGCAGAAGGCCATGCCGAGGATGCGGCGCCGCGGCCCCCACAGGCCGAAGGCCAACCGCGCGGGCAGCGCGAATCCTGGAGGGAACCTCCCGCCGCGAATGCGCGCGTCGCCCGATGTCACCGCCGCGGCGACCACGCGCACCAACACCTCGTCCTCTCGGGGAACAGGCCGCGGCACCTCCGCGATGCGCGCGACGTCCGGTGGACCGTATCTGTCCACGACCACCGCTCGCATCGTCACCACGCCGCGCATCCGTGGTCCAGGACTGGTGCGAAGGGCATCAGAAGCGAAATCGTACGCCGATCGTCGGCAGGAGTGGAATCGACCCGATGGGCTCCTCGACCACTCGGGGGCGGTCGGACGTCGGGTCGTGCTCGAGGCGTGGGTCGAGCCCTGACGCGTTCCGGCGATTCAGTACGTTCAGGGCTTCCACGTACAGCTCCCACCGTCCGTCGGTCCCCCGAGGGCGCCAGGTGACGCGGAGGTCCACCCGGGCGAACACCGGCAGGCGCGCATTGCGAAGGTCCGCCACCGTGCCCAGGTCCGGCGCGTAGACCAGCAGGCCGGCCGCGTCCCGGCGCGGCACCAGTTCGTCGGTGTGGCCATCGAGATCGCCGTCGTGGATGTCCTCGACGCCCACCACTCGCACGCCGCGGGGCGTCGTGTACGGGAATCCAGACGCCAGGCGCGCCGTCGTCGCGATCGACCAGCGCGGCGTCAGCTGGAGGGCGCCGACCGAGGTGAAGGCATGGCGGCGGTCGTACTCGAACGGATACTCACGGCCGTAGGCCTCGCGTACCGCGCGCCCCCAGGTGTAGCTGGCCCAGCCACTCACCCGCGGACCCGATGTGCGAGAGACCATCACGTCGAATCCGTGGGCGCGACCGGCGCCGCTGTTGGTGGGCACCACGGTGATGGACGGTGCTGACGGAATGTGGTGGAGGAGGTCGGATGGAAAGTCGTACTGCGACACCCGCGCGAGGCGCTCGCCCTCGGGCTCGAGCCGTCCGATGAGGAGGTCGTCGAGCCGCCGCAGGTACCCCTCAGCCTTCAGGGTGAAGCCACGCGGCAGACGCTGTTCGACCGCCACCGACGTCAGCCAGGCGCGTTCGCTCGAAAGACGATCGGCCTCTGGATGAGTCAGATCCAGCATGTAGTCGCTGTTCGACAGCTTCTCGTAGCCGGGACTCTGCGTGTACAGGCCCGTCGCGGCCGTGACCGTCGTGCCGTGCCCACCGGCCCACGATACGGTCGCCCGAGGCGAGATCGTCGTGCGTCGCGTGGTCGACGATCGGTCCAGGCGCACACCGGCCTGGAGGGTGAGGGTCGGATGCACATGCCAGGTATCCTGGAGCCACGCGCTGCCGCGTGAGGCGGTCGGCGTGGACGACAGAAGGTCGGGCAGGCCGGACCCGCCCTGGACGCTCGAGCCGTTGGCCGCGATGGGATTGCGGTCGCCCGCGAACGCGAGGCGCATCCGGGTCGTCAGCGCGTGCACGTCGAAGCCGACGTCGATGGCGTGTGCGCCCGTGACCCAGCCGACGTCCTGACGAAACGACCGGTCGTCGATGCGAAGGCCGTAGTCGAACGCGCTCTCGAGCAGCGGCGGATCGTCGTCGCTCGGGCGGTTCGACCGCAGGTTGCCGCTGTCGATGGCGAGGCCGAAGCCGAACCTCGCCTGGGTGCGCGACCAGCCGAGCGTGCTCTGCGAGGTGCCGTGGCGACCGATGGGCAGGTCCAGGCGTGTCCAGCCCAGGTCGTTGGCGGTGTCGTCGCGGAAGCTGCCGGTGACCTTCGGCTCGTCCAGCGTCACGTTGGCGGCCTGACGACTGCGCAGCCCGAATACCGTGACGCGTGAGCGGTCGGTGGGCAACCACTGTCCGCGGGTCTGCACGTCCTGGAAGCCCGGCAGGCTCTGATCGACGAAGCGCTCGGCGACGAGGTCGTAGTACGTCCGCCGCACCGTCGCGAGCCAGGATCCGCGAATGCGCCGTGGCAGTCCGCCTTCCACCACGACGTTGCCGTCGGTCGCGCTGAGGGCGGCCGTGCCGCCGACCCGCCCGGAGCGCCCGTCGCGGTTCTCGACCACCAGGAGGCTGGCGAGCCGGTCGCCGTACTTCACGCTGAAGCCGCCGGTGGCCAGCTCGAACTT
>CAZZAW010000226.1:0-4761 GCA_964652405.1 uncultured Ramlibacter sp. | reverse complement strand
GGCGCCTCCACCATCACCATGCAGGTGGCGCGCAACGTCTACCTGTCGTCCGAGAAGACCTTCACCCGCAAGCTCTACGAGATCCTGCTCACCTTCAAGCTGGAACACCTGCTCACGAAGGACCAGATCCTCGAGATCTACATGAACCAGATCTTCCTGGGCAACCGGTCCTATGGCTTCGCGGCCGCGGCCGACACCTACTTCGGCAAGTCCATGAAGGACCTGACCATCGCCGAAGCCGCCATGCTGGCCGGCCTGCCGCAGGCGCCCTCGGCCAACAACCCGATCAGCAATCCCAAGCGCGCGCGCAGCCGCCAGCTGTACATCATCGAGCGGATGGAGGAAAACGGCTTCATCACCGCCGAGCAGGCCGAGGCGGCCAAGAAGCAGGAGCTGAAACTGCGCTCCAGCACTGGCGGCGTCGCCATGCACGCCGAGTACGTGGCCGAGACCGTGCGCCAGCTGGTGTTCGCCCAGTACGGTCCCGAAACCTACACCCGTGGCCTGAACGTCTTCACCACGGTGAAGTCGACCCACCAGGACGCGGCGTACAAGGCCCTGCGCAAGGGCATCATGGACTACGAGCGCCGCCAGATCTACCGCGGTCCCGAGGAGTTCGTCGACCTTCCCAACGGCAAGAAGGAACTGGAGGACGCGATCGACGACGCGCTGGCCGAGCACCCGGACAACGGCGACGTGATGTCCGCCGTGGTGCTGGAAGCCAACCCCAAGCGCATCGTCGCTGTTCGCCAGAACGGCGAGCAGTTCGAGATCACCGGCGAGGGCCTGCGGCCTGCGCAGTCGGGCCTGTCCGACAAGGCGCCGCCCAAGATCAAGATCCGCCGCGGCGCGGTGATCCGGGTGGCCCGCACGCCCAAGAACACCTGGGAGATCACCCAGCTGCCCGAGGTGGAAGGCGCGTTCGTGGCGCTCGACCCGCGCGACGGCGCGATCCAGGCGCTGGTGGGCGGCTTCGACTTCAACAAGAACAAGTTCAACCACGCCACCCAGGCCTGGCGCCAGCCGGGCTCCGGCTTCAAGCCGTTCATCTACTCGGCGGCCCTGGAAAAGGGATTCACCCCGACCACGGTGGTGAACGATGCGCCCCTGTTCTTCGATTCAGGCGTCACCGGCGGGCAGCCCTGGGAGCCCAAGAACTACGACGGCAAGTTCGACGGCCCCATGCCGCTGCACACGGCCCTGGCGAAGTCCAAGAACATGGTGTCCATCCGCATCCTGCAGGCCGTGGGCACGCAGAACGCGCAGGACTGGGTGGCCCGCTTCGGCTTCGAGCCCGAGAAGCACCCGCCTTACCTCACCATGGCCCTGGGCGCCGGGTCGGTCACGCCCCTGCAGATGGCCACCGGCTACGCCGTGTTCGCCAACGGCGGCTACCGCGTCAATCCCTGGCTGATCAGCAAGATCACCGACCAGCGGGGCAAGACCCTGGTGGAAAGCCAACCGGCCTTGCCCAACGAGACCGTGCGCGCCATCGACGCCCGCAACGCCTTCGTGATGAACCGCCTGCTTCAGGAGATCACGCGCGCGGGGACGGCAGCCAAGGTGTACCAGTCCTTCAAGCGCGCCGACCTCTATGGCAAGACAGGCACCACCAACGATGCCATCGACACCTGGTTCAACGGCTTCCACCCGCACCTGGTGGCGGTGGTCTGGATGGGGTATGACAACCCGCGCTCGCTGGGCGACCGCGAAACCGGCGGCAGCCTGAGCCTGCCGGTCTGGATGTCGTTCATGGAATCGGCGCTCAAGGGCCTGCCGGTGGTCGAACCCTCGGCGCCCGAGGGCCTGATCAACATGGGTGGCGAGTGGTACTACGAGGAATACGCACGCGGCTCGGGCGTCGGCAACCTGGGCATGCCGGCCGGCGATCCGGCCAACGGCTCGCCGCGGCCGGGGGGAAGCTCGGGCGAAGGCACTCCGGGCGTGCCCGGGGACAAGAGCCTGATGAATTCGGACGGCTTGCCGCCCAGCCGTCCCGCCGCGGCCGAAGAGCGTCGCAGCATCCTCGACCTGTTCCGCAACTGAGCCGGAGCGCCTCAGGCGCTCGGCGAAAAGTCCAGCCGCCGGCCCGCCTGCTCGCTGGCATAGCGGCCCAGGTGGGCGAAAAACTCGCCCTGGCCCTTGGTGTCCATCCAGCGGCTGCCATCGAACCGGTAGTGAAAGCCCCCGGCCTTGGCGGCCATCCAGACCTCGTGCAAGGGCTTCTGCAGGTTCACGATGATCTGCGTGCCGTTGCCGAACGTGAGCGTCACCATGCCGCCCACCCGCTGGTTGTCGATGTCCGCATCGCTCTCGTCGTTGATGCGGTCACAGCAGGCCTCCACGTCCTTCAGCAGCGCCTCCGCACGGTCCATGAATTCGGGGTCGGTCATACAATTTCGCGATGTTGAAGGTTCCGCAAATTCTAGTCAGCGCCCCCTGGCCCCGGCTTGTCCTTGCCGGCGCAATGGCCGCGCTGGCAGGCTGCGGCCAGAAAGGCGACCTGTACCTGCCCACCGGCCCGGCCGCGCAGAACCGCGCCACCCTGCCGCAGACCCTGTCGCCCGGTGGCACGCCGACCGCGCCTGCCCCCGCCGCTTCGCAGCCTGCCGGCGGCAGCGGTACCGGCACCGCCGCACCGGTGCGCACGCCATGAGCGCGCTTCCGGGGCATCCGCACATCGCGTACCGCGGCGGCGAACTGCAGGTCGAGCAGGTCAGCCTCTCGCAGCTCGCCAGCGAGCACGGCACGCCGCTCTTCGTGTACTCCAAGGCTGCCATGCTGCAGGCGCTGGCCGCCTACCAGCGCGGCTTCGCCGGCCGCAAGGGCAAGGTCTGCTACGCCATGAAGGCGAATTCCTCGCTGGGCGTGCTGCAGGTGTTCGCACAGGCCGGCTGCGGCTTCGACATCGTCTCGGGCGGTGAGCTCGAGCGCGTGCTGGCCGCTGGCGGCAAGGCCGCAGACGTCATCTTCTCCGGGGTCGGCAAGACCCGGGCCGAGATGAAGCGGGCGCTGCAGGCAGGCATCGCCTGTTTCAACGTGGAAAGCGAGGCCGAGCTCGAGGTGCTCAGCGAAGTGGCCAGCGGCATGGGCGCCATCGCGCCCGTGAGCATCCGCGTCAATCCCAACGTCGATCCCAAGACGCACCCGTACATTTCCACGGGCCTGAAGGGCAACAAGTTCGGCGTGGCGCACGAGCGCACCCTGGCGGCCTACCGGCGGGCCGCCTCGCTTCCCGGCCTGAAGGTCGTGGGCATCGACTGCCACATCGGCTCGCAGATCACCGAGACCGGACCCTACCTCGACGCCATGGACCGCGTGCTCGACCTGGTCGAAGCGGTGGAGGCCGCCGGCATCCCCCTGCATCACATCGATTTCGGCGGGGGCCTGGGCATCGACTACCAGGGCGACAAGCCCCCCGCCGCCGATGCGCTGTGGCAGCAGCTGTTCGACAAGCTGGACGCGCGTGGCTTCGGCGACCGCCAGTTCATGATCGAGCCCGGCCGCTCGCTGGTGGGCAACGCCGGGGTCTGCGTGACCGAGGTGCTGTACCTCAAGCCCGGCGAGCAGAAGAACTTCTGCATCGTGGACGCGGCCATGAACGACCTGCCGCGGCCCGCCATGTACCAGGCCTTCCACGCCATCGTTCCGGTCACGCCCCGCGAGGGACCGTCCGCCAGCTACGACGTGGTGGGCCCGGTGTGCGAGAGCGGCGACTGGATCGGCCGCGACCGCGAGCTGGCCGTGCAGGCCGGCGACCGCGTGGCCGTGCTCTCCGCCGGCGCCTACTGCATGAGCATGGCCAGCAACTACAACACGCGCGGCCGCGCGGCGGAGGTGCTGGTGGATGGCGATGCCGCGCATCTCATCCGCGCACGCGAGGATGCGGCCGACCAGATGCGCATGGAGCGCCTGCTGGCCTGACGCGTTCCGGCCCCTGTCAACGTCCGCGCACGGCCGGCCCGGCCCCCGGTGACGCGGCCGTGCGAAAGCGGCGCCAGAGGCGCCACGCCAGCAGCACGCCGAGCACCGCCGCGTAGACCGCCACCTCGGCAAAGTCGTTCTTGCCGGCGCGCATCCAGAAGAAGTGCAGCACGGCCAGCCCCGCGATGACGTACACCGCACGGTGCAGCGCCTGCCAGCGGGCCGCGCCCAGCGCGCGGATGGCGCGGTTGAACGAGGTGGCTGCCAGCAGCAGCAGCAGCACGAAGGCCAGGAAGCCGACCAGGATGAACGGCCGCTTGGCGATGTCGCGCGCGATGTCCGCCACGTCGAAGCCCATGTCCAGCCAGCCATAGGCCAGCAGGTGCAGCAGGCCGTAGGCAAAGGTCGTCACGCCCAGCGTGCGCCGGAAGCGGGCCAGCGTGGGCAGGCCGGCCAGCACGCGCAGGGGCGTGACCGCGAGGGTGATGCACAGGAAGCGCAGGGTCCAGTCCCCCGTGGAGCGGATCAGCGCCTCTGCCGGGTTCGCACCCAGGCGATCCGTGGCCGCGCCGAACACCAGCCAGGCGAAGGGCAGCAGGCACAGGCCCAGCAGCACCGGCCAGGCCGCCGGATGCAGCAGCGCGCGACCGATGCGGACCTTGGCGCCCGGCGCCGCGCCTGCGCTGCCGCCGGCCACTAGTACAGCTTCTGCAGGTCCATGCCGGCGTAGAGCTGGCCGACCTGCGCCTCATAGCCGTTGAACATCAGCGTCTTGCGCTTCTTGGCGAACAGGCCGTCCTCGCCGATGCGGCGCTCGGTGGCCTGGCTCCAGCGCGG
>CAZZAW010000225.1:0-4770 GCA_964652405.1 uncultured Ramlibacter sp. | reverse complement strand
ATGCGGTGTTACAGCCTCCTCATGTAGACCGGCTACACAGCGTCGGCTGCGCCTAACCTGGCGCTTTTCCAGCCGCGGCGCAGGCCCGCCTCTCTGCCGCGCAGGCTCCTAGCTCAGGCCGGATCGCGCGCGGCCGCGACCAGCTCGCTCAGCACGCCGCATTCGTGCGCCGCGTGGTCGGCATCGCAGCGCGCCTGCAGCGCCGTGAGCTGGCGCTCCAGTTCCTGCAGCCCCGCGAGACGGGCGCGCACCTGCCCGAGCTGGCGCGCGACCAGGGCATGGGTGTCGCCCGGGTCGGCCTGGCCGCCCTCCAGCGCCCGCGCCAGCCGGCGCACGTCGGCCAGCGGCATGTCCAGCGCGCGGCAATGACGCACGAAGGCCACTCGCTCGAGCTCGGCGGGGCCGTAGTGGCGGTAGCCGTTGGCCTGGCGGGCGGGCGGCGGCAGCAGGCCGGACTTCTCCCAGAACCGGATGGTTTCCACCTCCACCCCGCTGGCGCGGCTCAATTCGCTGATCTTCATGGGGTCATCCTAGCGGCTTGACGTTGGAGCGGCTCCAAGGTTTCCAATGTCCTGGACAGGAACAAGGAGCCTCATGTCCGCGCACTGCTGCCACACCCCCGAACCGCCCCGCCACGGCGAACCGCCCGGCTACCGCCGCGTGCTCTGGGTCGCCCTGGTCGTGAATTTCCTCATGTTCGCCGTGGAAATCGGCGCCGGCGTCCAGGCGGGCTCCGTTTCGCTGCTGGCCGACGCCATCGACTTCTTCGGCGACGGCGCGAACTACGCGCTGTCCATCGCCGTGCTCTCCATGGGGGTGGCGTGGCGCTCGGGCGCCGCGATGCTCAAGGCGGCGAGCATGCTCGCCTTCGGCCTGGCCGTGCTGGGCCGCGCCGCCTGGTCGGCCTGGCAGGGCATCACGCCCGAACCCGTGACCATGGGCGTGGTGGGCCTGCTGGCGCTGGCCGCCAACGTGGCCGTGGCCGTGCTGCTGTTCCGGTTCCGGGAGGGCGACGCCAACATGCGCAGCGTCTGGCTGTGCACACGCAACGATGCCCTGGGCAACCTGGCCGTGGTGGCGGCGGCCCTGGGCGTGTTCGGGACGGGGACGGCCTGGCCCGACCTGGCGGTCGCCGCCGTGATGGCGAGCCTGGCGCTCACCTCGGGCTGGGCCGTGCTGCGCCAGGCCCGGGGCGAGTGGCGCGCGGCGCACTGAGGCGCCGCGGCGCGGTCAGCGCATGAACAGCTTGCTGAAAATGACGCCTACGGCGAAGGCGGCACCCACCGCCATCAGCGGATTGGCGCGGACCTGCTCGCGGGCCACCTCGCTGTACTCCTGGTGCAGGCCCATCATGCGCTCGCTGCCGCTGCTCAGGGTCTGCTCCAGGCGGTCGACCGCCTCGTGGGCCTTCTGGGCGACGCGGCGGACGTTGCCATCGCTGCCGTTGAGGCTGCCGGACGCGCCGGTGCTGGTGCTGGTGGGGAAGGGGCTCTCGGACGTTTCGGTGTTCATGGCGGTTCCTCTTTCGCGCGTTTGGAAACTGGAAGCCGGAGTGGCCCGGCGGGAAAAGCCCACTGTAGGAAGCCCAGCGTTGCGGACCTGTCGTCCAAGCGGGAGTCCCCCTGTAGGACCAGTCCTGCCGGCGCGCCGGACGGCTGGAGCTTGCGCGGGCGCGCGCTTATCATCAGTGCCATGCACCGCTGGCTGCTCATCCTGCTGATCGCCCTGGTGCCCCTGAGGGGCTGGGTCGGCGAAGCCATGGCCGGACAGATGCTGGCGCAGCAGCTGGATGCTATCGAATCCGTAGCAGCCAGCGCCCACGCCGAGCGGGCTGCAGGCCATTCGGACACCCAGATGGCGGCGCATGACTGCCATTCGGCGGCTCCGCTCGCTGCTCCGGCCGAGGGCAGCTGCGCGTCCTGCGTGCAGTGCCAGGTCTGTTCCGTGCTGGTGCTGCCCGCGGCGGCGGAGCCCGCCCCGGCCGGCGCGGGCCAGGCCGTGCCGCCCTCGCGAGGCGCGCATTTCGACAGCGCTCCCCCGGCGCCCTTGTTCAAGCCGCCCATCTCCTGAAGGCCCTCATCCGAGTGCGTCCACGCCCCGGCGTGGGCGTGGGATTCGCGGCTCAGAGGCCGCGCGATGCAAGGAGATTGTTTTGATCAGGACACTGTTGCTGGCCGCCCTGGCGGCCGCGGCGCCCTGGGCCCAGGCCGGGCCCATGGGTTTCAAGGACAGCACCATGGCCATGGGCGATTTCGGCCCGAACTGGCGCGAAAGCTGGGTGAACCACGCGTTCACCTCGCGGGACGCCGTGGGGCTGGGCGCCACGTGGATGCGTTCGGACGACAAGCGCCTGCGGCGCGAATTCGTCGAGGTCACCTACACCCGGCTGCTCAAGCGCTGGAACGGCGAGCATTCACAGGCCAACGTGTGGCTGCTGGCGGGTGCCGGCCCCGTGCGCGGGAACGACCACGGCGCCAGCCCCGGAGCGCCCGTCGTCGCAGCCCCGGCCGGGCATGGCCACGAGGCGCCGGAAAGCCCGGGCAGCAGCGGCTCCGCCCCCGGCGTCAACGGCTTCGGCAAGACAAGGACCATGGTGTCCCCGGGCTTGTCGGTGGACTGGGAAACGACGCGGCTGTACCTGTCGGCCACCGCGCGCCTGTTCCGCGCCGAGGGCCTGAACCACGACTACGGCGCGGTGCGGGCCGGCTTCTCGTTCTACGAAGTCGACTACGAGGAGACGCAGCCCTGGCTGATCGTCGAGGCGCGCCGCATGCGGGGGCTGTCGCACCGCACGGAGGTCACGCCCATGCTGCGCCTGATCCACAACCGCTATTTCGTCGAGCTCGGGGTCAACACCATGAAGCAGCCCCGGTTCAACTTCATGTACATTTTTTGAGCAGAGGATGCCATGAAACACATCGTCATCTCCCTGGCGCTCGCCGCCGCCCTGCCGGCCCTGGCCGCCGAAAGCGTCAAGGCCACCGTCAACGGCATGGTGTGCTCGTTCTGCGCGCAGGGCATCGAGAAGCGCCTGACCCGGCTGCCCGCCACCAAGGCGGTCTACGTGGACCTCAAGCAGAAGGTGGTCGCGGTGGAAGCCAAGGAAGGCCAGAAGATCGACACCAAGGTCGTCACGGCGGAAATCACCGAAGCCGGCTACGACGTCACCAAGGTGGAGACGGTCGCCAAGTCCGTGGCCGACATCAAGGCCGAGACCCAGGCGGCGCGGGCCCGCAAGTGAACGGCAGCGCCAGCCGCGACGGGGTGTTCGAATCCCGCGCGGGCTTCTGGGCGTCACTGGCCACGCTGTTCGCCAGCTCCGGCACCCTGGTCTGCTGTGCGCTGCCGGCGCTGCTGGTGGCGCTGGGCGCCGGGGCGGCGCTCTCGTCGCTGGTCTCGGCCGTGCCGCAACTGGTGTGGCTGAGCGAGCACAAGGAGGCGCTGTTCCTGGGGGCGGGCGCCATGCTGGCCGCCAGCGGCGCACTGCAGTGGTCCCACCGCCACGCGCCCTGCCCCGTCGAGCCGCGGCTGCGCGACGCCTGCCTGCGCACGCGCAAGGCCTCGCGGCGGGTCTACGCGGCCAGCGGGCTCATCTACCTGGTGGGCGGCTGGTTCGCCTTCGTGCAGCCCGCGTTGTCCGCATAATCGGCGGGCATGTCTGAACCCGCTTCCCCGCCGGCCGGGGCGATCACCGACGTGGCCGGCATCGAAGCCGGCCATTTCTCCGACACCCGCCGGCCCACCGGCTGCACCGTCATCCTGGCTCGCCAGGGGGCGGTGGCCGGCGTCGACGTGCGGGGTGCCGCCCCCGGCACCCGCGAGACCGACCTGCTGGATCCGGCGAACCTGGTGGACCGGGTGCATGCCGTGCTGCTGGCCGGCGGCAGCGCCTGGGGCCTGGACGCTTCAGCCGGCGTGATGCGCTGGCTGGACGAGCAGGGCGTGGGGCTGCAGGTGGGTCCCGGCCGCATTCCCATCGTCCCCGCCGCCGTGCTGTTCGACCTTTACCTCGGCGACACCCGCATCCGCCCGGACGCGCAAGCCGGCTACGCCGCCTGCGCGGCCGCCAGCCGCCAGGCGCCCGCCGAAGGCAACGTGGGCGCGGGTGCCGGCG
Source organism: uncultured Ramlibacter sp. (assembly GCA_964652405.1). Classification (GTDB taxonomy): domain Bacteria; phylum Pseudomonadota; class Gammaproteobacteria; order Burkholderiales; family Burkholderiaceae_C; genus Ramlibacter. Next base: position 656 of record CAZZAW010000225.1, on the reverse strand, counting down.
CCGTGGTCGGCAAGATCTTCGGCGCCGAGCGCGCCATGAAGGGCGGCGTGGGCACGGCCTCGCTCACGGTGGACGGCATCACCGTGGGGGCGTTGATCGCGTGCAACGCGCTGGGCGACGTGGTCGACCCCGGCACCGGCCGAGTGATCGCGGGCGCGCGCACCGCCGATGGCAAGGGCTTCCTGGATTCCCGCCGCGCCCTGCTGCGAGGCGAGCCGCCCAAGCGGCTGGTGGCCGGCAGCAACACCACCATCGGCGTGATCGCCACCGATGCGGTGCTGACCAAGGCCCAGGCGGCGCGCCTCGCGACCGCCGCCCACGACGGACTGGCCCGCAGCATCAACCCGGCCCACACCCTGCTGGATGGCGACACGCTGTTCGCGCTGGGCACCGGGGCCTCGGGCAAGGCCGCGGAGATGATGCTGCTGGCGACCATGGCGGCGGAGGTGGCGGCGATCGCGGTGGTGCGGGCCGTGTACGCTGCGACCGCGGTCACCTCAGGTTCGCTGCACCTGCCGGCCGCCCGCGATCTCCCCTGAGGCGTCAAACGGCGGACTCAGAACGCGGATGCCAGAATATGGCAATGAGCACACTGATCGCTCAGCGAGTCCACGCAAGGCTGGCAGCGTGGCCTGGACACGAATACCTCTCAGAGG
>CAZZAW010000224.1:0-4796 GCA_964652405.1 uncultured Ramlibacter sp. | reverse complement strand
CGGCGCCGAGGCCGGCAGCAAGCTGGACAAGGCCCGCGAGCTGGGCATTCCAGTGCTGGACGAGGAAGGGCTGCGGGCGATGCTGAGACTGCAGCCAAGGTCAGGAGGCTGACGCTGATGACGGGCCTCAACTTGTTCGGTCTTCGGGACGGCACCCGAGTGGCTGCGCCTCATTCGCTTGAGCTCATCACGTCGTATGTTTTGAGTGAGCAAGACGATTGGTTTGAGGAAGAACTTCCATTTGTTCGTACCCTCTTGCAAGAGGGGCAGAAGGTTGTCGACATTGGCGCCAATTTCGGGGTCTACACGCTGGCTGCAGCGCGAGCCGTGGGACGAATTGGTCATGTTTACGCGTTTGAGCCGGCAACGGCCACGGCAACCGCTCTGGAGCACTCGATTCGGGTGAATGGCTTTACGAACGTCAGCGTGCTGCGCCAGGCAGTGAGTTCCACCCCGGGACCTCGGTGGCTGAAACTGAACGCGAATGCGGAGCTGAACGCGCTGAGTCCGGTCCACGTCGAGGCTCCCGACGCCGAAGCCGTGATGGCGACGACCTTGGATGCAGCGATGGCGCAGTTGAAGTGGTCGCCTATCGATTTCGTGAAGATTGACGCAGAAGGCGAAGAGCAAAGCATCATCCAAGGTGGCAAGCGATTCTTCACCGAGCAGTCGCCGGTCGTGCTCTTCGAGGTTCGCAATGGCACCGAGTTCCACCTTGATTTGGCAGATCAGTTCCAGGGATTGGGTTACCGCACTTATCGGCTTGTGCCTGGGCTGGGATTGCTGGTCCCGTTCGATCGCGATCAACCTCCGGACGGATTTCTGCTGAACCTGTTTGGCTGTAAAGCGGACCGTGCCGCAGGGCTCGCCGCACGGGGAATGCTGGTCGATCAGGACCCGGATCGCGAGCAATTGGAACTGCGCGAGATTGCCGCGCGGACGTGTCCGGGGATGCAGGGATGGTGGGATGACGCCGGCAGCGAGATGCCCTATGTCCGGCAGTTCAAATCGGCGTGGCAGGCTGCCCCTTCGAACCCGGGTCGGTACGGGCTTGAGAAAGCCATTTCGCTCTACCTCCAAAGTCGTGATGTTCGAACCGTGCCGGCGCAAAGAGTGGCCGCTTTGCGCGCAGCGTTCGAACACATGCTGGCTCTCTGCACGACTGACGGGTCGCGGCTGCGCCTGTCGACGCTGGCGCGGATCGCGCTTGCTTGGGGCAAGCGGGCGGTAGCTGCGGCGGCACTCTCCCGCTTGGCAAGTTCACCGTGGACGGAATCGCAAGGACTGCTTGAGCCGTTCTTGGTGCCGTGTGCGCGATATGACTTCGAGGTGCCGCCGCAGCCTCTGTCGAATTGGATCCGCGCGGCAGTCTTCGAAGGATGGGAGGAGGCCGCCACTTTCTCCTCTTACTTCACGCCGGACGAGTCAAAGGCCCGGATCGCAAAGCTGGCCCAGCTTAAGCCGTTGAGCCCAAGCATGGCCCGGCGCCTGGAGCTTGTCTCCGCACGGCAGGCTGCGATTGCCGCGAGCAGTCCAGCCTCGCAGCTTTTGGCTCGGGCATTGGCCGAGCAAAAAGCAGGGCGGTTCCCTCAGGCCTCAGCAATGTGCGACGAAATCCTGGCAATGGAGCCTCTGCATGTTCGTGCACTCCATGTAAAAGGCGTTCTGGCCCACCAGATGGGCGATTCCGCGGCAGCCCTGAATCTCATATCGCAAGCAGTCGACGGCGATCCGGCGCAGCCGGAGTTCCACGTCAATCTAGGCGTCGTCCTTCATTCCCTGGGCCGTCCCCAAGAGGCTGTTCGGAGTTGGCAGTTGGCGCTTGCGCTTGACAGTGACTCGTGGCTTGCCGCTTCCAATCTTGGCAACGTTCTACGCGAGTTGGGTGATGCGGAAGCAGCTGTGGCGTATTGCCGACGGGCATTGGAACTTCGGCCCGACGCGCCGGAGCCTCATTGCAATCTTGGCGTGGCATTGGCAGTGCTGGGGCGCTATAGCGAAGCCGCGGATAGTTACCAGCGCGCGATAGAACTGCGACCGGATTATGCCGAGGCGCTGCACAACTTCGGAAACGTGTGCATCGACTTTGGGCGCTACCATGCTGCGCTGGAGGCATTCCGGGCGGCCCTGACAGCCCGACCAGGGTACGTGAGCGCATTCAGCAATCTACTTTTCTGCCTCAACTATGACCCGACAGCTGACCCGGACGTGGTGGCACGTGAGCACAAGCAGTGGGACGCGCGTTTTGCTGCCCCGTTGCGGAGGGCCGCACATCGTCCAAAGGACGGGAGTCCAGGACGGAAGCTGCGCATAGGGTACGTGTCGCCCGACTTCCGCGAGCACTCCGTGTCTTATTTCATCGCTCCGGTCCTGCGCGAGCACAATCGAGATCTGTTTGAAGTGACGTGCTTTGCTGAGGTTCGGCGCCCAGACTCTGTTACGGCACGGCTACGGGCCTTGTCCGACCGATGGGTCGACACATGCGGAATTGGCGATGTGGAGCTTGAGGAGCAGATCAGGCGTGACGGCATCGATATTCTGGTTGATCTGGCCGGCCACACGAATGGCAACCGCTTGCTAGTGTTTGCCCGCAAACCCGCTCCAGTGCAGGTCAGCTGGCTCGGCTACCCTCATAGCACCGGGCTGCGCGCAATGGACTATCGTCTTGTCGACGAGGTGACCGACCCCGAAGGAGCGTCCGATAGGCGCGCAAGTGAGCGGCTTGTCCGGCTGCCAAGTGGCTTCCTCTGTTACGAGGGCCCGTCCGACCCCCCGTTTCCGCGAATCGCCGATCCAGGCCGAATTACCCTCGCGTCTTTCAACAATCCGAGCAAGATATCTGACCCAACGCTTGATGTCTGGGCCGCAGTCCTGAGGCTACTGCCTTCGGCTCGGCTTTTGCTCAAGGGGAAAGCCTTCTCCGATCCCGGTCACCGGGTACGGGTCGCTGACGCGTTCCAGGCCCGCGGCATCGGGGCAGACCGCCTCGATATGCGTGCCATGACCGCTGACCGCCGCGAGCACTTGCAGCTCTACAGCGAGGTGGACATCGCGTTGGACCCGTTTCCGTACAACGGGACTACGACTACCTGTGAGGCCTTGTGGATGGGGGTGCCCGTCGTTACTCTCGAAGGAGACCGCCATGCAGGACGAGTTGGCGCGAGCATCCTGGGCCGCGTCGGCTTGGGCGAACTCGTAGCCTCAGACGCAGGAGGCTACATCGACCGTGTGGTCGCTCTCGCCTCGCAACCCGGGCGTCTCTCCGAGTGGCGCCAGAGTTTGCGAACTCGAATGAGTGCGTCTGAATTGTGTGACGGGCCTCGAATCACGGCGTCGATTGAAGCTGCGTACAGGCGGATGTGGTTGGACGCCAATAGTCATTGACCATGGGCATTCGTGACATCCTCAAGATGGGCGATCCGCGCCTGCTGCGCATCGCCGAGCCGGTGGCGGCGTTCGACACCGACGAGATCCACCGGCTGGTGGCCGACATGTTCGACACCATGCACGCGGTCCACGGGGCCGGGCTGGCGGCGCCCCAGATCGGCGTCAACCTGCAGCTGGTGATCTTCGGCACGGACACCGTGAACCCGCGCTACCCCGACGCCCCGCCGGTGCCGCGCACGGTGCTGCTGAATCCGGTGATCACCCCGATCGGCGCCGAAGAAGAAGAGGGCTGGGAAGGCTGCCTGTCGGTGCCGGGCCTGCGCGGGGTGGTGCCACGCTGGCGGCGCATCCGCTACACCGGCTTAGATCCCTACGGGGACCCGATCGACCGCACGGTCGACGGGTTCCACGCCCGCGTGGTGCAGCACGAGTGCGACCACCTGGTAGGCAAGCTGTACCCCATGCGGGTGCGCGACTTCAGCAAATTCGGCTTCACCGAGGTCCTGTTCCCCGGCCTGGACGCGGCCGAGGACGACTGAGCGGGCCGGTTCAGGCCTCCAGGGCTTCCAGCAGCTCGGTCTCGATCTCGATCTGGCGGCGGTTCTGCTGCAGCTCGGCGCCGTCGATGAGGAAGGTGTCCTCGACCCGCTCGCCCAGCGTGGAGACCTTGGCGAGCTGCAGGTTGATGTGGTGCCTGGCCAGCACCCGCGCCACGGAATAGAGCAGGCCCACGCGGTCGCTGGCCGAGATCGACAGCAGCCAGCGCTGGGCCTTCTCGTCCGGCGCCAGCGTCACGCGCGGGGCGATCGGGAAGCTCTTGACCCGGCGCGACACCCGGCCCCGGCTGGGCGGCGGCAGCGGGCCGGCGGCCTGGATGGTCTGCTCCAGCTCGGACTCGACCATGCTGATCAGCTCGCGGTAGTGCTCGGGCAGCATGGAGGTGACCACCTGGAAGGTGTCCAGCGCGTAGCCGTTGTTCGCGGTGTGGATGCGGGCGTCCAGGATGGAGAAGCCCGCCTGGTCGAAGTAGCCGCAGATGCGGGCGAACAGGTCCGGCTGGTCGGGCGTGTAGACCAGCACCTGCAGGCCTTCTCCCACCGGCGACAGCCGGGCCCGCACCAGGCCTTTGGTCGTGCCCACGTGGCGCGACACGTGCCGGGTGTGCCAGGCGATCTCGCCGGCCTCGTGGCGCATGAAGTAGCCCACGTCCAGCGTGTCCCAGAGCTTCTTGTGCGCCTCGAAGGGCAGGGCGAACAGCTGCAGCTGCACCAGGGCCTCGTGCTTGCGGGCCTCGATGTCGGCGTCCTGGTTGGGCGCGTGGCCGCCCAGCGCTCGCAGCGTGTAGCGGTACAGGTCCTCCAGCAGCTTGCCCTTCCAGGCGTTCCAGACCTTGGGGCTGGTGCCGCGGA
>CAZZAW010000223.1:0-4797 GCA_964652405.1 uncultured Ramlibacter sp. | reverse complement strand
CGGCCAGCTGACCCTGGAGGGCGCCACCACCAGCACCTGGGGACTGTTCGTCATCAACGCCGGCACCCTGCAGGTGGACACCACCCTGGACACCGCCGGGGGCGCCGGCGCCGTGACCGTCAACGCCAACGGCTGCCTGTCCGGCACGGGCACGGTGGGCCAGGTCACCGTTGCCTCCAACGGCGTGCTCAACGCCGGCAGCACCGTGGGCACGCTGCGGACCGGCAACCTCGCGATGGACACCTCGGCCATCCTGTACATGGACCTGCGGACCGCTTCCCAGGACAAGGTGCAGGTCACCGGCACGGTGAACCTGGGCGGCGCGACGCTCACCTTCGACACCACGGGCTTCACCAACGCCGGCGGCGAGCGCTTCACCCTGATCGACAACGACGGAACCGACGCCGTCGTCGGCACCTTCGCCGGCCTGGCCGAGGGCGCGACGGTGGACGTGGCAGGCACCAGCTTCAGGATCTCGTACGTGGGGGGCACGGGCAACGACGTGGTGCTCACCTCCACCGTGGCGGCGCCCGCGCCCCCGGCCCCCGCCCCGGCGCCTCCGCCTCCCCCCAGCGCTCCTCCGGAATCCGTCGTGGTCGCCTCGCCGGCCGGCGGGCCGCTGCAGGGCACCCCAGGCAATGACTACATGATGGGCCGCAACGGCGACGACGTCTTCCGCCCCGGGGGCGGCTCGGACGTCCTCATCGGCGGGGTGGGCCGGGACACGGTGGAGCTCACGGGCGCGCGGGATGCCTACATCATCAGGCACCTTGGCAACGGCCTGTACCAGGTGACCGGCAACGGCGGCTCGTTCACCACCACCGATGTCGAGCGGATCACCTTCGCCGATGGCGTCCTGGTGCTGCCCACCCCGGCCCAGCGCAACGTAGCCGCGATGTACAACGTGCTGCTGGGCCGGCAACCCGACGAGAACGGGCTGGATTTCCATGCGAACCTGTACGAGAGCGTCAGCCCCCGGTCGCTGATCCGGGGCATCGTGAACAGCCAGGAATTCAAGGACAAGGTGCTTGCGGGTCCCGACCCGAGCCAGACCTTCCTGACGTACATGTACGAGGTGGGGCTGGGCCGCAAGGCCGATGCCGCAGGCTTGGCCGTATGGACCGAGTTCCTCGCCCGCACGCCTGCGCCCGACAACTATGTGTTCGCTGCGCAGGCATTCCTGGAATCGCAGGAGATGCAGATCCGGCTGACGGGGATGCTCGACAGCGGAATCTTCCTGCCTGGCTGAGCGCCGGGCGAACCGCAGGCGCCCGCGATCGGCCAGAATTGGCGGGTGGCTCCACCCTCAACTCCTGGCTCGGGCGCGCCCCTCACACCCGAGGCCCAGCGCGCGCTGCTGAGTCGGGCCGCGGGCAGCCTGGCGTCGGCGCCCGACTTCGACGCCGCCCTGCGCCAGGCGATCGCGGTCTGCCTGCCCGGCCTGGGCGATTTCGGCTTCTTCGACGCCGTGCTGGCCGACGGCTCCGTGCGCCGCACGGTCGCCGCCCACCAGGCACCGGACATCGAGGCCCTGCTGGCGCCCACCGGCTGGGTGAAGCAGGAGCATCCCGAGCTCAACCTGTGCGGCCTGTCCACCGGCCAGCCGGGCCTGCACCCCGACACCGACGACGGCTGGTACCGGCGCATCGCCGCCAACGAGGGCCACCTGGCGCTGCTGCGGCAGCTCGCCTTCCGCTCCATGATCACCGTGCCCATGCGCTACCGCGGCGAGCTGCTGGGGGCGCTCACGCTGTTCATGGGCCGCTCGGGCCGGCGCCACGGGCCGGCGGACCTGGATTTCGCGGCCGAGCTGGCCAATCTGGCGGCTCCGCTGGTGGTCAATGCCCGGCTGCTGGAGCAGCACCGCGAGGCCGAGGCGGCTCTGCGCACCAGCGAGGAGCGGCTGCGCATGGCGCTGGAAGCCGGCCAGGTGGGCATCTGGGACTGGAACGTGGCCACCGGCCAGGTGAGCTGGTCCGACCGGGTCTACCAGATGCACGGCATGGCGGTGGGCAGCGACACCGGGGGCTACCAGGGCTTCCGCGCCCGGGTGCACCCGGACGACCTGCCCCGGGTCGAGGCCGCGCTCAAGGAAGCGCTGGCCGGCGGGGCGCCCTACAGCGTGGAGTTCCGCTCGCCGCACCCCGACGGGCGGGTGCGCTGGATCGCCACCCGCAGCCACGTCGTGCGCGACTCGGCGGGGCAGCCGCTGCGCATGGTGGGCACCAGCACCGACGTGACCGAGCGGGTGGAGCTGCTGGCGGCCGAGCGCCGGGCCCGCGGCGAGGCCGAGTCCGCTCGCCGCCGCCTGGAACTGCTGGCCAGCGCCGGCGCGGTGCTGGCGCGCTCGCTGGATCCGCAGGAGACGCTGCGGGCCATCGCCAGCACCGTGGTGCCCGCGATCGCCGACTGGTGCCGCATCGACCTCATGGACGAGGATGGCCAACTGCAGCGCGGCGTCGCCTTCCACAGCGATCCGGCACGGGCCGAGCAGGCGCTGCAGATGGCGCGGCAGCTGCGGGCTGCGCCCACCACGGAAGGCTCCATGGCCTGGGTGCTCCAGCACCAGAAGCCGTACTTCGGCCGGTTCGACGCGCCCCATGCCCACGCCGACCCCCAGCTGCGCCTGTACACCGGGACCTTCGGCATGAACACCTACTACATCGTCCCGCTGCTGGCGCGCGGGCGGGTGGTAGGGGCCATGGCCGTGATCCAGGCCGAATCCGGGCGCGACCTGTCCTCGGACGACCGCGCCCTGGTCGACGAGCTGGCCCGCCGCGCCGCCCTGGCGCTGGACAACGCGCGCCTGTTCACCGAGGCCGAATCGGCCCGGCGCCAGGCCGAGAGTGCCAACCGCGCCAAGGACGAATTCCTGGCCGTGCTGGGCCACGAGCTGCGCAACCCGCTGGCGCCGATCGCGACCACGCTGGAGCTGATGGCGCGGCGCAGTCCGGCCACTGCGGTGGAGGAGCGGCGGGTGATCGGGCGGCAGGTGGCGCACCTGTCCCGGCTGATCGACGACCTGCTGGACATCTCGCGCATCACCCAGGGCAAGGTCCAGCTCAAGCGAGAGCCGGTGGACCTGCGGGCCGTGATCGCCAACGCGCTGGAGCTGACCCGCCCCGTTTTCGAGCAGCACGAGCGGCCGGTGCAGGTGCGCCTGGACCCGGGCCCGGCGCAGGTGGAGGGCGACCCGGTGCGCCTGGCCCAGGTGCTGACCAACCTGCTGGTGAACGCCGCCAAGTTCACGCCGGCGAGCGGCCGCGTGTCCCTCGAGCTGCGCACCTCGGGGGGCGAGGCCGAGATCGTGGTGGCCGATACCGGCTGCGGCATCGCGCCTTCGCTGCTGCCGCAGGTGTTCAACCAGTTCGTGCAGGGCCGGCAGACGCTGGACCGCAAGGGCGGCGGCCTGGGCCTGGGCCTGGCCATCGTGCGCAGCCTGGTCGAGATGCATGGCGGCAGCGTCGGCGCGCACAGCGCTGGCGAAGGGCAGGGCAGCACCTTCACGGTGCGGCTGCCGCTGTGCGACGCCAGCCAGGACGCCACCGTGCCCGGCCGCCGGGCCGCGCCGCCGGCGTCCGCGGGCGGCCGCGTGCTGGTGGTGGACGACAACACCGATGCGGCCGAGACGCTGGCGGCGCTGCTGGACGTGACCGGGTTCCAGACCCGCACGGCGGCCGACGCGCGGGCGGCGCTTCAGGTGCTGGACGAGTTCCAGCCCGAACTGGCGCTGCTGGACATCGGCCTGCCCGAGATCGACGGCTACCAGCTGGCCGGCCTGATCCGCCAGCGCCCGGCCGGCGGCGGCATCAAGCTGGTGGCCCTGACCGGCTACGGCAGCGAGAACGACCGGGCCCGCGCGCTGCAGGCCCGCTTCGACGACCACCTGGTCAAGCCGGTGGCGTTCGAGCAGCTGGTGCAGGCCATCGAGCGGCTGCGCCAGCGCGGCTAGCGGCGCGCCGCGAGGGCCTGTGCGCAGGCCCAGGCGCTGGCCCAGGCCCACTGGAAGTTGTAGCCGCCCAGCCAGCCCGTGATGTCCACCACCTCGCCGATGAAGTACAGGCCCGGCTGCTTCGATTCCATGGTCTGGGACGACAGGTCGCGCGTGTCCACGCCGCCCGCGGTGGCCTCGGCTTTCCTGTAGCCCTCGGTGCCGGTGGGCACCAGGGTCCAGCGGCGCAGGCGCTCGGCCAGCTGGGCCAGCGCCTTGTCGCTGGCCTCGTTCACCGGCCGCTGCCAGGCCGCATCCTGCTGGACCCAGGCGTCGGCCAGGCGGGCGGGCACGAAGGCCGCCAGCTCGTTGGCGATCAGCTTGCGCGAGCTGGCCTTGGCCCGCGCCAGCGCGCCGGCCAGGTCGCCTTCGGGCGCCAGGTCGATGGCCAGCGGCGCGCCGGGCTGCCAGTAACTGGAGACCTGCAGCACGCCGGGGCCCGACAGGCCGCGGTGCGTGAACAGCAGGTCCTCGTCGAACGCCGCCTGCCCCTTTTTCGGCCCGGTGGCGATGCGCACGGGCAACGCCAGGCCCGCCAGCTGCGCGTAGGGCTGCCAGGCCTCGCCGTCGAAGGTCAGCGGCACCAGCGCCGGCCGCGGCTCCACCACCCGCAGGCCGAACTGCCGCGCGATGCGGAAGCCGAAATCGGTGGCGCCGATCTTGGGGATCGACAGGCCGCCGGTGGCCACCACCACGCTGCGGGCCGCCACGGCGCCCCGGTCGCTCCTGGTTTCATAGCACGCTGCGCCCGCGTCGTGCGCGCTGGCGGCCGAAAACGCTACGGATTCCACCTTGCAGGGCTGCCA
>CAZZAW010000222.1:0-4801 GCA_964652405.1 uncultured Ramlibacter sp. | reverse complement strand
CCGACCTGGACGCCGCCTGGGAAGTGCTGGCCGAGCCGATCCAGACCGTGATGCGCCGCTACGGGGTGCAGGGCGCGTACGAGAAGCTCAAGGAAGTCACGCGCGGCAAGTCGGTGCGCGCCGAGGACCTGCACGCGATGATCCGCACGCTGGAGATCCCGCAGGCCGAGAAGGACAGGCTGCTGGCCATGACGCCGGCAAGCTATGTGGGCAAGGCGGCTGAACTCGCCCGGCGCTGCTAGTGGCCCTCAAATCCACGATCTTCAAGGCCGCCGTGCAGGTCGCCGACATCGACCACGGTTACTACGCCGACCACGCGCTGACCCTGGCGCGCCACCCCAGCGAGACCGACGAACGCATGATGGTGCGGCTGGTGGCGCTGGCGCTGAACGCGCACGCGCTGCAGACGGTGTGCGGCGGGGACGGCACGCTGGCCTTCGGCGCCGGCCTGTCCGACCCGGAAGACCCGGACGTGTCGCTGCGCGACTTCACCGGCCGCACGCGCCTGTGGATCGAGGTCGGACAGCCCGAGGACAAGCCGCTGGCCAAGGCCTGCTCCAAGGCCGACGCGGTGCAGGTCTACTGCTTCCACCATGCCGCCGAGGTGTGGTGGCGCGGCATCGGGAACAAGCTCACGCGCCTGGACAAGCTGCAAGTCTGGCGCATTCCCACCGAGGCTTCCCAGGCGCTGGCCGGGCTGGCCCAGCGCAGCATGCAGCTGCAGGCCACCATCCAGGAAGGCGCGCTGATGCTGGGGGACGGCGCCACCAACGTGGACGTGGAGCCGGTGCGGTGGAAGTGACCGGGCCCTAGGCGCCCATCAGGCGCCCGCAGTGCCAGCACTGCTCGAAGCCGCCTTCCACGATCTCGCCGCAGGCGCAGGCCCAGCGCCGCTGGGGCACGTGCTGCAGGTCGTGCAGCAGCGCCCGGGCGGCGGCCTCCTGCGCATCGTCCATCAGCCAGATCTGGGGCAGGCACTGGTCGGGCGGCAGCTCGCCGGCGGCCGCCCCGAGGAAATAGCCCTGGACCGACGCCTCGATCCCACCGTGCCGCAAGGCATCGACCCAGAGCGCCGCGATCGCGATGTTCGGTGCCTGGGCCAGCCGCCGCATCAGGACGCCGCCGGTTCCTGCGGGCCTTCGGCGGCGCGCTCCGAGTAGCGGTTGAAGCGCCAGGCATTGCCCTGCAGGGTGATGCGCCGCCAGGTCTGGCGCTTCTGCGCCGGGCTCATCTCCGGCCAGTGCTGCACCTCGTCGAAGGTGCGGCCGCAGCCCTTGCAGACATCGTCGCCCTGGCTGGTGGAGCAGATCGCGATGCAGGGCGTGTCGGGCGTGCTCTCGTACCAGGCCTTCCAGGCCTCGTAGGCCTGGGGCGGAAAGCCCTTCTCGTCGGCTTCGTCCTCGCGGTAGAAGACCATCAGCGCGTAGACCTCGGCGAGCGCGCGCAGCTCCGGCGCCAGCGTCACGCCATCGGACGAGGGCTTGCGGTCGCGCCAGTAGTTGATGGCGGCCTCGATGTCGGTGATGTGGATTCCGGCCATGGTGCGGGGACAGGGGCAGCGATGATAGCCGCGCCGCCGCCCGGTGCTATGCTCATCCGTATGGTCAAACTGCTTGTCAAGTGGTTGCTCAGCGCGGCGGCGCTTCTGTTCGTGGCCTACGTGTACGAGGGCGTGGAAGTGCGCAGCTTCACCGCGGCCCTGATCGCCGCCTTCGTGATCGGGCTGTTCAACACCGTGGTGCGGCCGGTGCTGGTGGTGCTCACGCTGCCGGTGACGGTGATCACCCTGGGCCTGTTCCTCTTCGTCATCAACGCGCTCATGTTCTGGGCCGCCGCGGGCGTGCTGGACGGCTTCCACGTGCGCGGCTTCGTGGCCGCGCTGATCGGCTCGCTGATCTACTCGGTGATCGGCATCGTGATCGAGTCAGCGCTCGAGCGCCTGTTCTCGAAGTAGCTGCTCCACCTGGCGCGCCCGGGTGTCGATGATGGACGCCTCGATGTGGTCCTGCCCGGCGCCGCCGCGGCGCATCAGGTCCTGGGCGGCCTTGAAGCGGTCCACCGCCGCCGCGTAATCCAGCCAGGCCACCTGCGCCTCGGCCTCGGCCCGGATCGCGCGCAGCGTCTGCCCCTGGGCGGCGTAGGCCGACGCCAGCAGCTGCCAGGCCGTGCCGTCGCGGGGGTTCTCGGCCACCCAGGTCTGCAGGCGCTGCGCGGCCTCGGCGGGGCGGCCGGTCTGCAGCTTGGCCTGCGTCCACAGCATCAGCTCGGGCCGGCCGGTGGCGCTGGCATCGACCAGGCTGCCGGCCCGCGCGGCGTCACCGGCGATCAGGGCGGTCTCGGCGGCCAGCAGCCGGGCTAGGCGGGCTGCCCCCGCATCGCCGTCCACCGCCCGCGCCAGGCGCTCGGACCAGCGGCCGGCTGCCGCCGGCTCGCGCAGCCGCGCCGCCGCCAGGCTGGCGGCATAGAACACCGAGGCCTGCCGTGCGCGAGGCGCGGACGCCGGCAAGGCTTCGGCCTCGGCCAACTGGCTGCGCATGGCATCGGGCCCGACACTCGACAGCACCCGTGCGCGGCCCGTCATCAGCGCGTGCACCAGGTCGGGCGCCGCGGGCGTGCTGCTGCGGGGGCCGAGCTGGTTGCGCGACTGCATGTCCGCCATCCGCTCGGTGTTCATGGGGTGGGTGCGCAGGTAGGGGAAGGCGCCGTTGTCGTTCAGCCGCGAGGCCTGCTGCAGCTTCTCGAACATGGTCGCGAAGCCCTGCGGGTCGAAGCCGGCCTGCGTCATCACGCCGTAGCCGATGCGGTCGGCCTCGCGCTCCATGTCACGCGAGAAATTCAGCTGGTTCTGCATCGCCAGGGCCTGCCCCCCGGCCACCACGGCGTTGGCCGCGTCCGGGCTTTTGCTGGCGGCCAGCGCGCCCAGGATCATGGCCCCGATCACCCAGGGCGCCTGCTTCTTCTCCTGGCTCATCAGGCGCGAGATGTGGCGCTGGGTGACGTGGCTGAGTTCGTGCGCCAGCACCGAGGCGAGCTCGTCGCGGTTGGCCGTGATGCTCACCAGCCCCAGGTGCAGCCCCAGCCAGCCGCCGGGCAGGGCAAAGGCGTTGATGCTGCGGTCCTTGCCGAGCAGCACCTGCCAGGCGAAGCGGTCCTGCAGCTCCGCCGACAGCTCGCCGCGCGCCCGCGCCGCCACCAGCAGGGGCTCCCAGATCGCCTGCACGTACTCGGCGAGCACCGCGTCGTCGATGTAGTCCGGGTCCCGGTACAGCTCCTTGACGATGCGCTCACCCAGCCGACGCTCGGCGGCCGCCGTCATTTCGCTGGGGTCGCCGAGGGTGGGCAGCTGCGCGGTCGCTGGCGCGGCCTCCACCGCTATCAAAACGCTAGCAAGCAGCGAGCTCCGCAGGCGGGCTGCGGGTCGGTTTGGCTTGGAAGATGGCTTCAAAAAGAGTCCAGGGGAAGGAAGGCGCCCACTTCGGCCGTGGCCGGGTCCAGCAGCACCGTCCAGAAGGTCTTGCGGCCGACCATGGGCAGGTAGACCGCCGAGGCCGGATTCAGGCCGGCGCCGGCCGCGGCCTGGTCGATGCGGCCGGCCCAGTCGGGGAAGCGGGTTTTCAACTGCGCCGCCGGTTTGGCTGCGGCCAGGATGCGAGGCTTGGCATCGGCATAGCTCTCCCACAAGTCGGGACGTGAAGACAAGCTTACGCCTTGGAGTGCGGCGAAGGTTGCTTCGATTTGTTCCTCGTTGTTGCGGAAGGGCCGCACGGCCAAGGACGTTGGACGGCCCCAGGGCCGACCCTGTAGTGAGGGCGGCGCCCTAGCAAGTAAGTCCCCGTCAACTTCGATGCGGTGCACCACGCGAAAGCGGTCGAACTCGAACACAAGGTGCACGGGCCGCGCCATCGCGACTGTCCACAAGCCGTAGGCCAAGGCCGCGAGCTGGATCGCGGCGACCAGCGACAGGTCCATGGCCAGCTCACGGCGGGACTTGCCGGTGTTGAAGACCGCCAGCGTGATCAGCGGCCCGAGGATCACGTCCACGGTCACGACGATCAGGAACAGCTCGCGCCCGCCGGAAATCTCCCGGTAGGGGTAGGGATACCAGAGCCCGAACACCAGCAGCGCCGCCAGGCAGGCGATGGCCAGGCTGATGGCCAGGTGCAGGCCCGACGCGCGCAGGCGCGGGCGCCATTGGACGGCGGTCTTATGATGGACGAACTGCATGGTCTGAACCCGTGCGCAACACGGCCAATGAACTCCCTCACCCATTTTGACAGCCAGGGCCAGGCCCACATGGTAGATGTTGGCGGCAAGGCCGCCACCCACCGCGTGGCCGTGGCCGAAGGCCGCATCGAGATGGCGCCGGCCACCCTGGCGCTGATCCGGTCGGGCACGGCGCGCAAGGGCGATGTGCTCGGCGTCGCCCGGATCGCCGCCATTCAGGGCGCCAAGCGCACCAGTGAGCTCGTGCCCCTGTGCCATCCGCTGGCGCTGACGCGCGTGGCCGTGGAATTCGACACCGCCGACCAGCCTCCGGCCGTGACCTGCCGCGTCACGGCAGAAACCGTGGGCAGCACCGGCGTGGAAATGGAGGCACTGACGGCCGTGCAGGTCGGGCTGCTGACGGTCTACGACATGTGCAAGGCCGTGGACCGGGCCATGGTGATCACGGGCGTGCGGCTGCTGGAAAAGCGCGGCGGCAAGTCCGGGGATTTCAAGGCCTAGCCGTTCCGGCACCCGCCAGCCAGCGCTGGTAGTCCTGCGGGAAGGCGGCCCGGTAACGCTGCCCGTGCCAGAGCGC
>CAZZAW010000221.1:0-4823 GCA_964652405.1 uncultured Ramlibacter sp. | reverse complement strand
ATCGACACGGTGGAGCGGGTGGAGATCCTGCGCGACCTGCGGCTGGGCAGTTTCGACGTGCTGGTGGGCATCAACCTGCTGCGCGAGGGGCTGGACATTCCCGAGGTGTCGCTGGTCGCCATCCTGGACGCCGACAAGGAAGGGTTCCTGCGGGCCGAACGCTCGCTGATCCAGACCATCGGCCGGGCGGCGCGCAACCTGAACGGCAAGGCCATCCTCTACGCCGACGTGATGACCGAGTCCATGAAAAAGGCGATCGGCGAGACCGAGCGGCGCCGGGCCCGGCAGATCGCCCACAACGAGGCGCATGGAATCACCCCGCGCAGCATCAAGAAGCAGGTGCGCGACCTGATCGACGGCGTGTACTCCGAGAAGGCCAGCAAGGAGATGGAGAAGCAGGAGCTGGCCCGGGCCCTGGCCCAGGACCTGTCCGAGAAGGACGTGGCCAAGGAGATCAAGCGGCTGGAAAAGCAGATGCTGGAGCACGCCCGCAACCTCGAGTTCGAGAAGGCCGCCCGGGTCCGCGACCAGCTGGCGCTGCTCAAGGAGCAGGCTTTCGGCGCTTCCGTCCACGACAACGTGGTGCCCATCCAGGCCGGCAAACGCTGAGTTCCCAGGGCGGGGAACCAACTCGCGACTAATCAGTCTACTTACCCGAGCAGATGGGTGGGTTTTAGGGTATACTTGACGGAAACAGTCAACCAAACCCCATGAGGAGACGGTCCGTGGCGGCAGGTGTTGCTGCGGTGCAGTAAGAGTTCAGCCAAGCAGAAGGAGCTTGCGATGCGTCTCACAACCAAAGGCCGCTTTGCGGTCACCGCGATGATCGACCTGGCCCTGCGCCAGAACAACGGGCCCGTCACGCTGGCGGCGATCAGCCAGCGGCAGCAGATTTCGCTGTCCTACCTGGAGCAGCTGTTCGGCAAGCTGCGCCGCCACGAATTGGTGGAGTCCACCCGCGGCCCGGGCGGCGGCTACACCCTGGGCCGCAAGGCCTCGGAGATCACCGTGGCGGACATCATCGTCTCTGTGGACGAGCCGATCGACGCCACCCAGTGCGGCGGCAAGGAAAACTGCACCGGCGACGGCGGCCGCTGCATGACCCACGAGCTGTGGTCGGCGCTGAACCAGCGCATGGTCGAGTTCCTGGATTCGGTGACGCTGCAGAAGCTGGTGGACGACCAGCTGGCCAAGGGCATCCAGATCGAGGACAAGCCTGCGGTCAAGCGCGCCATCTCCAGCCAGCCGGTGGTCAAGCCGATCCGCGTGAACGCGCCGAATTCGGTCTTTGCCCTCGGCAATTCGTTCGCCAAGTCCTGATCGCCCCGCAACGCCAGCAGCAGCCAGCATGACCACGCACTTCCCGATCTACATGGATTACGGCGCCACGACGCCGGTGGACCCGCGCGTCGTCGACGCCATGATTCCCTGGTTGCGCGAGCATTTCGGCAACCCGGCGTCGCGCAGCCACGCCTGGGGCTGGGAAGCGGAAGAGGCCGTGGAGAAGGCCCGGGTGCAGGTGGCCGAGCTGATCGGCGCCGATCCTCGCGAGATCGTCTGGACCTCCGGTGCCACCGAATCCAACAACCTGGCCTTGAAAGGCGCCGCGCATTTCTACAAGACCCGCGGCAAGCACCTGATCACGGTGAAGACCGAGCACAAGGCCGTGCTGGACACCATGCGCGAGCTGGAGCGCCAGGGGTTCGAGGTGACCTACCTCGACGTGAAGGAAGACGGCCTGCTGGACCACGAGGTGCTGAAGGCGGCGATCCGCCCCGACACCATCCTCATCAGCGTGATGTTCGTGAACAACGAGATCGGCGTGATCCAGGACATCCCGGCCATCGGCGCGCTGTGCCGCGAGAAGGGGATCATCTTCCACGTGGACGCGGCCCAGGCCACCGGCAAGGTGGAGATCGACCTCAAGACGCTGCCGGTCGACCTGATGAGCCTGGCCTCGCACAAGACCTATGGCC
This sequence comes from uncultured Ramlibacter sp., assembly GCA_964652405.1. GTDB lineage: Bacteria > Pseudomonadota > Gammaproteobacteria > Burkholderiales > Burkholderiaceae_C > Ramlibacter. Next base: position 2,847 of record CAZZAW010000221.1, on the reverse strand, counting down.
CCAAGGGCATAGGCGCGCTGTACGTGCGCCGCAAGCCCCGCATCCGGCTGGAAGCCCAGATGCACGGCGGCGGCCACGAGCGCGGCATGCGGTCGGGCACGCTGCCCACCCACCAGATCGTGGGCATGGGCGAGGCGTTCCGCCTGGCCCGGCTGGAAATGGCGCAGGACAACGCCAAGGCCCGCGCGCTGCAGAAGCGGCTGCTCGACGGCCTGAAGGACGTGGAGCAGGTGTTCATCAACGGCCACCTCGAGCACCGGGTGCCGCAGAACCTGAACATGAGCTTCAACTTCGTGGAAGGCGAGTCGCTGATCATGGGCATCAAGGGCCTGGCGGTCTCGTCCGGCTCGGCCTGCACCTCGGCTAGCCTGGAGCCCAGCTATGTGCTGCGCGCCCTGGGCCGCAGCGACGAGCTGGCCCACAGCAGCCTGCGCATGACCATCGGCCGCTTCACGACCGAGGAAGAGATCGACTACGCCATCCAGACCATCAGGCAGAACGTGCACAAGCTGCGCGAGCTGAGCCCCCTGTGGGAGATGTACCAGGACGGCGTGGACCTGAGCACCATCCAGTGGACGGCTCATTGAAGGACTGAAGGAACTGACATGGCTTACTCCGAAAAAGTTGTCGACCACTACGAGAACCCGCGCAATGTCGGCTCGTTCGACAAGGGCGACGAGACCGTGGGCACCGGCATGGTGGGCGCGCCCGCCTGCGGCGACGTGATGAAGCTGCAGATCAAGGTCAACCCGCAGACCGGGGTGATCGAGGACGCGCGCTTCAAGACCTACGGCTGCGGCTCGGCCATCGCGTCGAGCTCGCTGGTCACCGAGTGGGTGAAGGGCAAGACCCTGGACGAGGCGGCGGCGCTGAAGAACAGCCAGATCGCCGAGGAGCTGGCGCTGCCGCCGGTGAAGATCCACTGCTCCATCCTGGCCGAGGACGCCATCAAGGCCGCGGTCGAGGATTACAAGAAGAAGCACTCCCATTAAGCAGGACATGGCCATTTCGCTGACGGAAGCGGCGGCCCGCCACGTGAACCGGTACCTTGCCAAGCGCGGCAAGGGCGTGGGCGTGCGGCTGGGGGTGAAGACCACGGGCTGCTCGGGCCTGGCGTACAAGCTCGAGTACGTGGACGAGGTCGCGCCCGAGGACATCGTGTTCGAGGACCACGGGGTCAAGGTCCTGGTGGACCCCAAGAGCCTGGCCTACATCGACGGCACGCAGCTGGACTTCGTGCGCGAGGGCCTGAACGAGGGCTTCAGGTTCAACAACCCGAACGAGCGCGACCGCTGCGGTTGCGGCGAGTCGTTCCGGGTGTGAACCTCAACGACAGCGACTTCGCGCTGTTCGGCCTGCCGGAGCGGTTCCGGCAGGACCGCGCCGCCATCGACGAGCGCTGGAAGCAGCTCCAGCGCGAGGCCCATCCCGACCGTTTTGCCGCCCAAGGCGCCGCCGCGCAGCGCGTGGCCATGCAGTGGTCGGTGCGCGTCAACGAGGCCTACCGCCGCCTGAAGGACCCGCTGCAGCGTGCCGCCTACCTGTGCGAGCTGCGCGGCGCGCCCATCAACGCCGAGAACAACACCGCCATGCCTGCCGACTTCCTGATGCAGCAGATGGCCTGGCGCGAGGCGCTCGATGAGGCCCAGGGCGAACACGACCTGGACGCGCTGGAGCGTGAACTTCAACAGGCGCGGGCCGGCCGGTTGGCCGCGATCGAACGCCTCCTGGACGAGCAGGGCGACGCGGCGGCCGCGGCCCAGCAGGTCAGAGCCCTCATGTTCGTTGAGCGCTTTGGGCAGGACGTGCAGGCCCGCTTCGACCAGCTGGGACAATAGCGGGCTCCCATGGCTCTTCTCCAGATCTCAGAACCGGGCGCCTCGCCCGACCCGCACCAGCGCCGCATCGCGGTGGGCATCGACCTGGGCACCACGCATTCGCTGGTGGCCGCCGTGCGCAACGGCGTGGCCGAATGCCTGCCCGACGCGCAAGGCCGCGTGATCCTGCCCTCGGTGGTGCGCTACCTGGAAGGCGGCGGCCGCCAGATCGGCCACGAGGCCCTGGCGGCCCAGGCCCAGGACGCCGAGAACACCATCGCCTCGGTCAAGCGCTTCATGGGCCGCGGCCTGGCCGACATCGCCGGGCGCGAGAAGCTGCCGTACCGCTTCGTCGACAAGCCCGGCATGCTGGCACTGCAAACGCGCGCTGGCGAGAAGTCCCCGGTGGAGGTGAGCGCCGAAATCCTGGCCACGCTGCGCTACCGGGCGGAGGACACCTTCAACGACGACCTGTACGGCGCCGTGATCACGGTGCCCGCCTACTTCGACGATGCGCAGCGCCAGGCGACCAAGGACGCCGCACAGCTGGCCGGCCTGAACGTGCTGCGCCTGATCAATGAGCCCACGGCGGCCGCGATCGCCTATGGCCTGGACAACGCCAGCGAGGGCGTCTACGCCATCTACGACCTGGGCGGCGGCACCTTCGACATCTCCATCCTCAGGCTCACGCGCGGCGTGTTCGAGGTGGTGGCCACCGGCGGCGATTCCGCCCTGGGCGGCGACGACTACGACCGGGCCCTGGCCGACGCCATGCTGCGGCAGGCCGGCCTGCAGGCGCTGAGCGCCGAAGACAAGGCCGCGATCCACCAGGCCGCCCGGGAGGCCAAGGAGGCCTTGTCTGCTACAGAAAGAATAGCTGTCAGTGCCCGGCTGGCGGGGGCTACAGCCCGGTTTGACGTGGACCGGGCCCTTTTCGAGTCCGTCACCGCCGACCTGACCGCCAGGACCCTGGCTGCCGTGCGCAAGGCGCTGCGGGACGCGCGCCTGGGCAAGGACGAGATCCAGGGCG
>CAZZAW010000220.1:0-4846 GCA_964652405.1 uncultured Ramlibacter sp. | reverse complement strand
GGCACGTAGCCGAAGCCTTGCGGAAAGCCCTGGGCGTTGGGGCTGGTGCAGACGAAGTCCGCTGCCGCCATGCCGGTGTAGTGCATGGCGCAGACGGCACCCGCCATGGTCAGCGAGCCCGCCACGCGCCCGGCGGTGCTGCGCACGCGAAAGGCCAGCGCCAGGGCAGCGGTGGCGGCCACCACCGCGATCAGCACCGACAGGCCCACCGTGGGCCAGGACCAGGCCAGGTAGCCGGCGAACCGCATGCCGTACATGCCCAGGTAGTGCATCACGCACACGCCCAGGCCGAGCAGCGTGCCCGCGCCGGCCAGCCGCGCCCAGCTGTCCGGCCGCTGCGCCACCCACAGCAGCGCCGCGCCGCTGCCCACCACCGCCGCGACCAGCGAGACCAGGGTTTCGGCCATGGAGTAGCTCACGCCCATGTTCAGGCGCACGGCCAGCATGCCGATGAAGTGCATGGACCACACGCCGATGCCGCCGAGGGAGACGGCACTCGCGGCGAGGTTGAGGACGTTCAGCCGGCGGCCCTGGCCGATGATCCCGGCGGAGGCGGTGAGCGCCGCGAAGGCGCCGACGGCGGAGATCAGGAAGGAGAGCGCGACGAGTTCGAGGGAGTAGCTGGGAGCGATGACCTGGTTCATGGCAATGCTTCTGGAGGAGTGAGGGCTCAGCGCTGCACGGCCTGCGGCGCGGCGCCCATGACGGCGGTGGGCAGACGGAAGGATTCGGCCCGCACCCGCACCGGGTTGGCCGAAGCCTTCACGGCGCCGGTGAGGTTGTCGACCAGGTCCAGCCGAAGCAGGTAGTCGCCGGGGGGCGGCTCGACCCAGGTCTCGGTGTGGCCGCCCGTGAAGGCGATGACTTCCGCCTTGGCGCCCTTGCGTTCCACGGTGAGCCGGAAATGGCCGGTGTCGGCGGCCGCGGCCGCCTTGTGCGAGACATTGAAGCCGCTCGCATGGAAGCCCACGCGGAACGCGTCGCGGACCGTGGCCCCATCGGCCGGGCTGATGATCTCGACACGGGGGCGTCCCTGCACCGCCGCGGGCGTGACTCCGGTGTTCTGCCTTGCCACCGTGACCTGCACCGGGCGGCTGAAGACGAAGAAGGGGATGTGGCCCTGGTCGGCCAGCAGCAGGCTCAGGTTGTAGCGGCCGGGCTTGAGGTTGAGCACGGCCTCCATCTGGCCCTTGCCGAAGTGGATGTACTGGTCGTTGAACGGCAGCGGCTTGGTGAAGTCCATGGGCAGCGCCTGGTTCACCAGCAGGTGGTGGTGCCCCGCGCGCCCCACCGTCTTGCCCGCCGGCACCAGGCCGCGCATGGACAGGCCGAAACGGGCCACGAAGGGAGACTCCACCACGTCGCCGTCCTTGAGATTGGTGAAGTGGGCGTTGGGCTGCAGCGTAGGCGGCGGGGCGATCCAGGGATGCTGGGGCAGGGCGTCGTCGGCGTGAGCGGCCAGGGCGCTGGCCGCCAGCGCGGCAGCCAGGAAGGTTCGTACAGAAAAAGCCGGCATCAGAGGTCTCCTTGTAGAGTTACCGTTAAATTTCTGAAGCGATTGTGTAGAAACTTGCGTCTTGTGCGAGAAGATGTAAGCTATTCACCAGCTCAACCGGAAGCTCTTGCCGATGCAAAACCTACGCAAACAACGCGACAACAGCCTTGCCGTTCAGACGGAAGTTCCTGCGGCGGAAGGCGCCCCGCTCTTCCGTATCGGCGCGGTCGCCAAGCTCGCAGGCGTCCCGGTCACGACCTTGCGCGTGTGGGAAACGCGGTACGGCGCCTTCACCCCCGCGAAAAGCTCGGGCCGGCACCGCCTGTATGCCGAGGCGGACGTGGCCCGGGCCCGCCTGCTGCGGCAGCTGGCCGGCTCCGGCCACAGCGTCGGCGCCATCGCGGCCCTGCCCACGGCCGACCTCCAAGCCCTGCAGGCGGCGCAACGGCCGTTGCCGCGGCCGGCGCAGGCGCAGCCCGCCTCGCGCGGGACGGTGCCGGTGGCAGTCGTCGGCGCAGCGCTGGCGACCCGGCTGGATTCACCCGCATGGCGGCAACGCGCCGCCGACGCGCCGCTGGAGATGCGGCATGTGTTCGCGGACCTCGCCGACGCGCTCGAGCATGGCGTGCCGCTGGCCGACGAGCCGGGCACCGGGCTGCTGCTGGTGCGCGTCAACGTGGTTCATGTGGGCGTGTACGAGCAGCTGGCCCAGCTGCTGGCGCAGCTGCAGGTGGCCGGCGCGATCCTTGTCTACAGCTACGGGGCGGAGCCCGTGCTCGCCTCCCTTCGCGCGGGCGGCCTGCTGCTGCGGCGCGAGCCGGTCAGCGACGACGAGCTCGCGCAGCTGGTGCGCTCGCTCATCGTGATGGACCCCGGGCAGGCGGTCCCCGCCATGCCCGCCGGCGGCATGATCCCGCCGCGCCGCTTCTCGGACGAGCAGCTGGCCAAGGTCGCCGCCGAGCCCAGCCGCGTGCTGTGCGAGTGTCCCCGGCACATCGCCGAGCTGATCATGCAGCTGGCCAGCTTCGAGGACTACAGCGCGCAGTGCCTGAACGACAGCGAGGAAGACGCCCGCCTGCACGGCTACCTGCGCTCCATCTCGGGCTCGGCCCGCGCGCTGTTCGAGCACGCGCTGCTGAAGGTGGCCCAGCACGGCGGGATGGCGCTGCCGGATCCGGCCTAGCCCGCTCTCGCAGCAGCATAGGCCGGCGCGAACACCTCGCGCGCGAAGGTCTCGATGGACGTGGGCTGCACCTGGACGGGCCCGGCTTGCGCCGAGGCCGCAGGGGAGCTCGACAGCCACTGCGCCAGGCGCTCGAGCTGCGCTGCCGCACTGGCCGAGAAACCGGCGGACTGCAGCGCCGCCCTCGCCTCCTCCGGCGGCGACTGCACATAGGCCAGGCGCGGCAGACCGACGGCGGCACCGAGGGCCGTGGCGCACTCGCGAGGCGTGAGCTGGGCGGCATGCAGCAGCAGGGTGCCTCGATGGCGCGGCGCCACCAGTTCGCGCGCGGCGACGGCCGCGATGTCGCGCGTGGCCACCATCGGAATGCGCGCGTCCGGCGCCTCCAGGCCGGGCAGCACGCCGGCCTGCGCCACCACCGCTGCCGAAGGCAGCAGGTTCTCCATGAAGGAGCCAGGACGCAGGTGCAGCAGGTCCATGGCTCCGATCGCGTCCAGCCGCTGCTCCTGGGCGTGCAGCGCCTCGATCGGCCCGGTGCCCCGCACCAGTTCAGCGCCTACGCTGGACAGGTTCACGACGCGGGGCACGCGGGCGGCACGCAAGGCACGCGCAATGGCGTCACCGATGCGGTCCTGCGAAGCACGCATGTCCGGCTCGGCGTAGCAGGGCGGGATCATGGTGTAGGCGGCGCGGACCCCGTCGAACGCACGCTGGAGGAACTTCGCGTCCGCCGGGTCGCCCACGGCGATCTCGGCGCCAGCGCGGGCCAGCTGCTGCAGCGCCGCCGCATTGCGCCCGGCGACGCGCACCGGGTGGCCCGCGGCCAGCAGCCGCGCGGCCAGTTGCGAAGTGATCTGGCCGCTGGAGCCGAGGAGGACGTACATGGCGCTTTCCTTTCAGGGAGGTGGGAAGTGCCTGCATCCTGCGCCGCCAAGCCGTTCTGAAAAAGTGGCTTGTCCATAAACCATCGTTCAGTGATACTGAACGAATGAATCTGACCCGCCTCGAGGTGTTCGTCACGGTCTGCGGCACCGGCAGCTTCACGCAGGCGGCCGACCACCTGTCGATGACCAAGTCGGCCGTGAGCCAGCATGTGTCGGCGCTGGAGCAGGAGATCGGCGTGCAGCTGCTGCACCGCTCGACCCGGCGCCTGGGCATCACGGAAGCCGGCGAGGCCCTGCTGGCGGAATCGCGCGCCCTGCTCACCCAGGCGCAGGGGCTGGCGGAACGCACGCGGCAGAAGGCCGCGCAGCTCAGCGGCGTGCTGCGGCTGACCTCGGCGGAAGATGCCGCGGGCCTGGTTGCGCCGGTGATCGCCGAATTCCTGCGGCTGCATCCGGCCATGCAGGTCGAATGGCGGCCCAGCGACCGCCTGCTGGACCTGGCCGCCGAAGGCCTGGACCTGAGCCTGCGGGCCACGGGGCCGCGCGATTCCAGCCTGCGCGCGGCACCGCTGGCGCTGTTCGACGTGTGGTGCGTGGCCTCGCCGGGTTACCTGGGCCGGCACGGCGCGCCGCGGCAACTGGCCGAGCTGGCCGGGCACCGATGGATCGCGTTCACGCCCATCCCCCACCCGTGGACCCTCCGCACCCGCGACGGCCGCCAGTCCGTGCGGCTGCCCCGCAGCGTGAGCACCTCCAGCACCGCCGGTGGGCGGGCGCTGGCCATCGCCGATGCGGGCGTGTTCGCGGCGCCCCAGTTCGTGCTGGACGCCGACGTGGCCGCCGGCCGGCTGGTGCGCATCCTGCCCGCGCTCAAGCTGCCACAGGTCAGCTTCCATGCCGCCTGGCCCGGCCGCGGCGAACCTCCGGCCAAGACCCGCGCCTTCATCGCCTTACAGCGCTGCGCGCCCGCCCGGCCGCAGGCGGGCCTTCGCGAGCTCGGGCACTCGGGACCGATTCCCGGCTTGATTACATTCAACCAAGTCACAGATCAAAAGATTTCGGCGTCATAGACGCGCGCGCAGGTTCCAAATACAGTGACGGTGACACTTTTTTGCCTGTCTGGAGGACCCTTTCCCATGACCGCCCGCACCCCCGTCCACGGCCTGCAAGTGGCCAGCGAACTGCACCGCTTCGTCAACGAGCAGGTGTTGCCCGGCACCGGCGTCGATGCCGCCGCCTTCTGGAAAGGCTTCGACGCCATCGTCGCCGACCTCGCGCCCAAGA
>CAZZAW010000219.1:0-4884 GCA_964652405.1 uncultured Ramlibacter sp. | reverse complement strand
CCCAGCCGGCCTTGAGCGCGGCCACCTTGGCGATCACCGAGCCCTGCTCGCCGATGGGCGAGACCACGCCCATCACCACGTCGTCGACCTGCGCGGTGTCGAAGTCGTTGCGCCGTTGCAGTTCCGCCAGCACGCCGGCCAGCAGGTTGACCGGCTTGACCTCGTGCAGGCTGCCGTCCTTCTTGCCCTTGCCGCGCGGCGTGCGGATGGCGTCGTAGACGAAGGCTTCGGGCATGGTGGTCTCCAGGGGGTGCGGGGGGAAAAGCCAGTATATTCTTTTCACCAAGCAACCGCTCACCAAAAATGGAGAAGCGATGATCCCGCGCACCCTGTTCGACGCCGACCACGAGGCCTTCCGCGACGCCTTCCGCAAGTTCTGCGACAAGGAGATCGCCCCGCACCACGAGGCCTGGGAAGAGCAGGGCTACGTGGACCGCGCGGTGTGGACCCGGGCCGGCGCCAACGGCTTCCTGGGCATGACCCTGCCCGAGGCGTACGGCGGCTCGGATGCCGACAAGCTGTATTCCGTCGCGCAGATGGAGGTCCTGGCCGAGGGCGGCTTCACCGGCATCGGATTCGGGCTGCACAACGAGATCGTGGCGCCCTACATCCTCCACTACGGCACCGACGCGCAGAAGGGCCATTACCTGCCGAAGCTGGCCTCCGGCGAGATGGTGGGCGCCATCGCCATGAGCGAGCCGGCGGCCGGCAGCGACCTGCAGGGCATCAAGGCCACGGCGCTGAAGCAGGCGGACGGCAGCTACCTCCTCAACGGCAGCAAGACCTTCATCACCAACGGCTGGCACGCCGACCTGGTGATCGTGGTCGCCAAGACCCAGCCGGACGCCGGCGCCAAGGGGACCAGCCTGCTGCTGGTCGAGAGCGGCATGAAAGGCTTCGAGAAGGGCAAGCGCCTGAAGAAGCTGGGCCTGAAGGCGCAGGACACCAGCGAGCTGTTCTTCGACAACGTGCGCGTGCCGGCGGAGAACCTGCTGGGCGGCCAGGCCTTCGAGAACAAGGGCTTCATCTGCCTCATGGAGCAGCTGCCCTGGGAGCGCATGCAGATCGCGGTGACCGCCGTGGCCGCGGCCCAGGCCGCGATCGGCTGGACGGTGCAGTACGTGAAGGACCGCAAGGTGTTCGGCCAGCCGGTGGCGGCCTACCAGAACACCCGCTACACGCTGGCCGAGCTGCAGACCGAGGTGCAGGTCGCCCGCGTCTTCGTCGACCGCTGCCTCGAGCTCGTGCTGCAGGACAAGCTGGACACGGCCACCGCCAGCATGGCCAAGTACTGGACCACCGACCTGCAGTGCAAGGTGATGGACGAGTGCGTGCAGCTGCACGGGGGCTACGGCTTCATGTGGGAGTACCCCATCACCCGCGCCTACGCCGACGCCCGGGTGCAGCGCATCTACGGCGGCACCAACGAGATCATGAAGGAGGTGATCACGCGGGCCATGGGGCTGGGCGGGCGGTAGCGCCCGGCGGCGTTGACAGCGGGGCATGCGCCGCTATACTTAACTCAAAGGTTAAGTAAAGGCGACACATGGTCCATCAAGGCAGCTGCCACTGCGGCGCCATCCGGTTCGAGGTCGAGGGCGAGGTCGACAGCGGCCTGGCCTGCAACTGCTCCATCTGCTCGCGCAAGGGCTCGCTGCTGTGGTTCGTGCCGCGGGGCAAGCTCCGGCTGCTCAGCGCCGAGGAGGCGGCCACGTACCGGTTCAACCAGCACGTCATCCGGCACCGGTTCTGCCCGACCTGCGGCATCCACCCGTACGGCGAGGCGCCCGGTCCGGACGGACAGCCGGTCGCGGCCATCAACTTGCGCTGCCTCGAGGGGCTGGACCTGGCCAAGGTGCCGGTCCAGCATTTCGATGGCCGCGCGCTCTGATCCACCTCACCCTTTCCCAAGGAGCGACCCATGAAGAAAGCCATCGGCTGGTTCGAGATCTACGTGAAGGACATGCCGCGCGCCCGCGCGTTCTACGAAGCCGTCTTCGCCATGAAGATGGAAAAGATGGACGCGCCCTCGGGCGAGCTGGAGATGTGGGCCTTTCCCGGGCCCATGGACGAAAGCATGGGCGCTTCGGGTGCGTTGGTGAAGATGGAAGGGTTCGGCCCCGGCGTGGGCGGCACGCTGGTGTACTTCATGTGCGAGGACTGCGCCACCGAGGTCTCGCGCGTGGCGCGTGCGGGCGGGCAGGTGATGAAGGACAAGTTCTCGATCGGCCCCTATGGCTTCTGCGCCATCGTGACCGACACCGAGGGCAACGCCATCGGCCTGCACTCGATGAAGTAGCCGTGGCGGCCGACCCCGCCGTCCTGGACCAGGTGTTCTGGGCGCTCTCGGACGCCACCCGGCGCGATGTGGTGCAGCGGCTCACGCGCGCGCCGGCCAGCGTCTCGGAGCTGGCGCAGCCCTACGGCATGTCGCTGCCCGGCTTCATGAAGCACCTGCGGGTGCTGGAAGACGCCGGGCTGGTGGTGCGCGCCAAGGAGGGGCGCACCGTGCGTTGCGAACTGGCGCCGCAGGCGCTCGGGGAGGCCGCCATGTGGCTCGCGCACTACGAGCAGTTCTGGAACGCCCGGCTGGATGCGCTGGGGCGCTACCTGTACCACGAAGAGGAAGTGAACCCATGGCCGAAAGCCCCCTCGAGCACAAGCCCGAGCTGCGAATCACCCGCCGCTACCCCGTCGCCCCGGAAAAGGTCTGGCGGGCCTGGACCGAGCCGCAGGCGCTAGCGCGCTGGTTCGGCCCGGCCGACACCGACGGCCCCCTGGACGCGGATATCGACCTGCGGGAGGGCGGGGCGTATTCGATCGCCTTCCGGACCCGCGACGGCCAGTCGCACCGGGTGGGCGGCACCTACCTGGAAGTGCGGCCTCCCCGCAAGCTGGTGTTCAGCTGGGCCTGGCAGAGCACGCCCGAGCGGGTGTCGCGGGTCACGGTGGAACTGCGGCCGGTGCCGGAAGGCACCGAACTGCTGTTCCTGCACGAGCGCTTCTTCGACCAGGCGGCCCGCGACAACCATGCCCGCGGCTGGGGCGGTAGCTTCGAGAAGCTCGATCGCCTGTTCGGCACCTGCTGACAGGGACGTGTCAGCAGGCCTGGCCCAGCCATTGGTGCGCCGCAGCGAAGGTCATCAAAGCCCGCTAACATCGCCCGCGGAGAAGAGAGCCGACCGGCCCTCGCAAGATCCATCTCACGAGGATGCAGAACATGATGTTGAACAGGGCCCGCGCAGGGCGCCTGACGGGAGGCGTGATCCTGTCGTTGTCCATCCTGGTGCTGGCCGGCTGCGGCCAGAGCCAGGGCGCCCCTGGGGCCGGCGGCGGCCAGCCGCCCGCGCAGGTGGAGGCCATCACCGTGCAGCCGCAGACGCTGCCGGTGACGTTCGAATACACGGGGCAGACCCAGGGCTCGCGCGAGGTGGAAGTGCGCGCGCGGGTGACCGGCATCCTGCTCAAGCGCAACTTCGACGAGGGCGCGCCGGTCCGGCAGGGCCAGTCCCTCTTCACCATCGACCCCGTGCCGTTCCAGACCGCACTGGCACGCGCGGAGGCCGACGAGGCCGCGGCCAAGGCCCGCCTCCTGCAGGCCGAAAGGAACGTGGCGCGCATGCGGCCGCTGGCCGACAGCGGCGTGGTCAGCAAGCGCGACTTCGATGACGCCGTGGCCGCCGAGCAGGTCGCCGCCGCCGACGTCAAGGCGGCCGCGGCGCGGGTGACGGAAGCGCGCCTGAACCTGGGCTACACCCGGGTGCTGGCACCGGTCTCGGGCCTGGCCGCCAGCGCCCCCAAGTCCGAAGGCAGCCTGGTGTCCGGACCGGACGTCCTGCTGACCACCATCGTGCAGGTCAACCCCATCCGCGCCGTGTTCGGCATCCCCGACGCCGAGCACTCGCGCATGCAGGCCGACATCCGCGCCCGCAAGCTGCTGCTGCCGGCAGGCGGTTTTCAGGTGGAGGTGCTGTCGGCCGACGGCAGCCCCCTGGCCAAGGGCGGCCGCGTGCAGTTCAGCGAGCCGCTGGTGAACGCGGCCACCGGCACGGTGCGCTCGCAGGCCGAGCTGCCGAACGCCGACAACGGCATCAAGCCCGGGCAGTTCGTGCGCGTGCGGCTGGCCGGCGCCAGCCGCCCCGACGTGGTCCAGGTGCCGCAGCGCGCCGTGATGGAAGGCCCGCAGGGCAAGTTCGTCTACGTGATCGCGCCCAGCGACAAGCCCGAGATGAAAGGTGCCGAGGTGGCGACGCCCCGGCCGGTGCAGGCCGGCGAGTGGGTGGACCTGCCCTCGGGCAAGGGCTGGGTGATCCGCGAGGGCCTCAAGGCCGGCGACCGCGTCATCACCGACGGTCTCATGCGCATCGGCCCGGGGGCCCCGGTCCAGGTCGCGCAGGCAGCAAAACCGGCTGCAGCCGGCTCCGCACCGGCGCCTGCTGCTACGAAATAAGGAGCGGGCAATGTTGACCCCCACGCTTGTCACTTCGTGTACTACGCTGCCCCCCAAGGGGGCTTCAGCCTCCTTGAGGCGGCTCGGCGGAGGCTGAATGTTCTCGCGCTTCTTCATCGACCGCCCGATCTTCGCGGCGGTGCTGTCCATCTTCATCATGATCGCCGGCCTGGCCGCCATGCGCGGCCTGCCGATCGCCCAGTACCCCGAGATCGCGCCGCCCGTGGTCACCGTGCAGGCCGTCTACCCCGGCGCCAGTGCCCAGGTGCTGGAGCAGACCGTGGCCGCGCCCATCGAGAACGCGATCAACGGCGTGGAACGCATGCTCTACATGAGCAGCACCTCGGCCGGCAACGGCGTGGTGCAGATCCAGGTGACCTTCGAGATCGGCACCGACGTCAACCAGGCCGCGCTGAACGTGAACAACCGCGTCA
>CAZZAW010000218.1:0-4888 GCA_964652405.1 uncultured Ramlibacter sp. | reverse complement strand
GCCAGGGCCAGCGCGGTGCTCTTGATCAGTGGTTTCAAGGGAGGGTCTCCTCAACTAGGGGTAAAAAATGGCCGTCTCGGGCGTCTGGATAATGGATTTTATAAAATCCGGAATGGAGTATATACTGCGATCATGCAAGCACTCAACACCCCCACCTACATGCGGCTTCGCGAGCAGCTGCGCTCGGACATCGTGGACGGGCTATGGCCCCTGGGCAGCCACGTCACGCTGGCGCAGCTGGCGTCGCACTACGAGGTGAGCCAGAACCCGGTGCGCGAGGCACTGCTGCAGCTGCAGGGGGAAGGCGTGGTTGCGATGCGGATGAACCGCGGCGCCGTCATTCCCACGGTGGACGCGAAATACATCGACAACCTCTACAAGGTGCGCGGGGCCATCCAGTCCATGCTGGCGCGGGAAGCCGCAGTCAAGGCCACGCCGCAGCAGATCGAGCAGCTCGTGCAGCTGGAGCAGGAGCGGCTCGACGCCGCCGGCTCCGGCGACGTGGCGCGCTGCGTGGCCGCCAACCGCTCCTTCCACCACTTCATCGACGGCATCGCCGACAACCCCATGGCCGTCGAGATGCTGGAAGGCCGCTCGACGCTGGTGGACGCCGTGCGCCGAAGCCGCGGCTATGGCGAAGGCCGGCTCGACCTGGTCGCCCGGCAGCACCGGAAGATGATCGACGCGGTGCGGCGCCACGACGCGGAGCGCGCCGCCAGCGCCGCCCTGGACCACACCGAATCCTCCCGCCAGGACCTGCTTGCCATGCTCGGCACAGCCTGACCTTCCCTTTTCCCCGCCGCGTCCCGCAGGCCCCCTTGCCAGGGGGCCGGGATTCGCTCACCCTCAAGCAAGGAGACCCATGAAGACTTCCCTCACCCGCAGAACCCTGGCGCTGGCCGTGCTGGCCGCCGCCACCTCGGCAGCCCCGGCGCTCGCGCAGCGCTTTCCCGAGAAGCCGCTGACCCTGTATGTCGGCTTCGCGCCCGGCGGGGCGGCCGACACCGTCGCCCGCGTGCTGGCCGACGAAATGGGCAAGCAACTGGGCCAGCGCGTGGTGGTGGAGAACAAGGCCGGCGCCTCAGGGAACATCGCCACCCAGCAGGTGCTGAACAACGCCGCCGACGGGTACTCGCTGCTGTTCGCCGCCATCCACTTCGCCACCAACCCCTGGATCGTGGGCGTGAAGTACGACCCCAGGAAGGACCTGGCCATGGTCTCGCAGATCACCAGCGTGCCGGTGGTCATGGTCGCCTCGCAGCAGAGCGGCATCAAGAGCCCCGAGGACGTGGTGGCCAGCGCACGCAAGATCGCGGGTGGCGTGCGCACCGGCTCGGGCGGCGTGGCGACCTCCTCGCACCTGGCCATGGAGCTGTTCAAGCGCGAGATGAACATCCCCATGCTGCACATTCCCTACAAGGGCGGCGCGCCCGCCAACCAGGACCTGATGGGCGGCCAGATCGACATGATGTTCGACCTGATGTCCGGCACCCTGAAGTCCATGGTCGACTCTGGCAAGGTGACGCCCGTGGCCGTCATGCAGGGCAGCCGCATCCCCGCCCTGCCCCAGGTCAGGAGCGCTGAGGAATGGAAGCTGCCGCGCAGCACGCACATCCGCAGCTGGCAGGGGATCGCCGTCAAGGGCGGCACGCCGCCCGCGGTGGTGAACCGGTTGCACGAGGCGGTCACCGCCGCCGCTTCGAGCGAGACGTTCCGCAGCCGCGTGGCCCAGCTGGGCTCGGAGGTCGTGATCAGCGGCAAGCCCGAGGACTTCCAGACCTTCTACCTGCGCGAACTCAACCGCTGGGGCGCGTTGGTCAAGGCCGCCAACATCAAGGTCGAATGAGGATGAAGATCACCCGGCTCCAGTGCCACCTGATGCAGGCCGGCGCGCCGCCGCAGACCGGCTGGACCGCCACCGGCAAGAGCGCGCTCGCCGTCTCCCGCAACTGGCTGTTCGTCACGGTGGAAACCGACGCCGGCCTGGTGGGCACGGGCGAGGGTTCGGGCTGGCCGCGCGTGGTGGCCACGGCGGTCGATGACCTTTCCCATGTGCTGGTGGGCGAGGATGCCGCAGACATCGAGCGCCTGTGGCAGCGCATGCGCGTGGCCACCATGGCCCACGGCCAGACCGGCGTGGTGGGCATGGGTGCGATCAACGCCATCGACATCGCCCTGTGGGACCTGAAGGCGCAGTCGCTCGGCGTGCCCCTGTACGAGTTGCTGGGCGGCCGCACCCGCGCCACTGTGCCGTTCTACGTGCATGCGTCCGGCCCGGAGGCGGCGCGTGCCGCGGTGGCCGCCGGCGCCAGGGGCATCAAGGTCGGCGGCATCGCCAACGTGGTGGAGCGCGCCCACGCCGTGCGCGAGGCCGTCGGCCCCGAGGTCGACCTGATGTGCGACCTGCATGGTCCGCCCTGGCTGGCCCCCGCCGACGCGGTCGCGATCGGCCGCGCGCTGGAGCCGCTGAACCTGCTGTTCCTGGAAGAGCCCGTGGCGCCCGATGACCTGCGCGGCTGGCGCCTCGTGCGCGACAAGGTCGCCCTGCCGCTGGCGGGCGGCGAGCGCCTGGGCACGCTGCAGGACCTCAAGCCTTTTCTCGTGGACGGCCTGCTGGACGTGGTGCAGCCCGACACCGGCCGTTTCGGCGGCCTCACGCAGATGAGGAAGCTGGCGGGCATGGCCGAGGCCTTCAGCGTCACGGTCGCGCCCCACTCCGGCTCGCTGGGCCCGGTGGCGGAAGTGGCCGCTGTGCACCTGCTCACCGCCATTCCCAACGCCCTGGTGCTCGAGCGCATGCAGCCCGACTGGGAAGGCCGCGCCGAAGTCATGGAGAGCAGCCTGCGCGCGACGCCCGGGCACCTGTCCGTGGGGCCGGAAGCCGGCCTGGGACTGACCCTCAAGCCCGGCTTCATCGCCGCCCATCCCAGCCGCCAGAATGTGGGCCTGGCCAGCGGCGGCTGGAATGCCGGCACCGAAAGCGAATCCCTGTACGTCCAGGCGCGCCGCCCGCGCGCCCCCATCACCCGCAAGCCTTCCAATGACCGCTGACCTGCATCCCCGCACCCTGGAGCGCCTGGCCAAGGTGTCCACCGCGACGCTGACCACCGTGCTGTTCAAGCTGGGGTTCCGCAACACCTTCCTGCAGGGCCTGCGCCCGCTGAACCCGCAGGCCGTGCCCATGGTGGGCCCAGCGTACACGCTGCGCTACATCCCGGCGCGCGAAGACCTGGACGGCCTGGACGCGTTCAACGACCGCGGCCACCCCCAGCGGGTGGCGGTCGAGCAGTGCCCGGCCGGCCACGTGCTGGTGATGGACAGCCGGGGTGATGCCTCCGCGGCGTCCTCGGGCAACATCCTGATCACCCGGCTCATGCGCCGCGGCGTGGCGGGCGTGGTCACCGACGGGGGCTTTCGCGATTCGCCCGAGATCGAGCGCATGCCTTTCGCGGCCTACCACCAGCGGCCTTCGGCTCCCACGAACCTGATCCGCCACCATGCCATCGACATCAACCTGCCCATCGCCTGCGGGGGCGTGAGCGTGTACCCCGGCGACCTGATCGTGGGCGACGCCGAGGGCGTGGTCTGCATCCCGCGCCACATCGCCGACGAAGTCGCGCTGACTGCCTACCAGCAGACCGCCTACGAGGACTGGGTGGCCGAGCGCATAGACGCCGGCGATCCGCTGTTCGGCACCTACCCGCTGCTGGACGAGGGGCCGCGCGCCGCCTTCGCCGAATGGAAGCGGGCCAACGCCAGCCGCTACCCGCTGGCCACGGAGCAGTAGATGAGCCTGGGATGCGTGGCCCTGACCGGCGCGGCCGGCCGCCTGGGCGCCGCGGTGCGCGAACGCCTCGCGCCGGACTGCGGCGAGCTGCGGCTGCTGGACGTGCGGCCCGTGGAGGGAGCCCTCGCCGGCAACGAGCGTGCGGTCCGGCTGGACCTGGAAGACCGGGCCGCGCTGCGCGATGCGCTGCAGGGTTGCCAGGCCGTGGTGCATTTCGCCGGCTACCCGCGCGAGGCTGCGTGGGAGGTGCTGCTGCCCGCCAACATCGTGGGCGTGATCAACCTCTGGGAGGCCGCGCACGAGTGCGGCGTGGACCGCATCGTGTACGCCAGCTCCAACCACGCGGTGGGCTTCTATCCGCGCGACGAGCAGGTGCCCGAGCGCGTGCATCCCCTGCCTGACAGCCGTTATGGCGTGACCAAGGTCTTCATGGAGGCCCTGGCCCAGATGTACGCCATCAAGCACGGCCTGCGCGGCTTCGGCCTGCGCATCGGCCATTGCGCGCCCGAGCCCAGCGATGCCCGCATGCTGTCGCACTGGATCCACCCGGACGACCTGGCCCAGCTGGTGCGCATCGGGCTGCAGGCCGACTACGAGAGCGAGATCGTGTACGGCGCCTCGGCCAACCGCCGCAGCTGGTGGCCGAACGAGCGCGCCCATGCGCTGGGCTACCGGCCGCAGCATTCGGCCGACTCCTTCGAAGCCGCGCTGGCCGGCAAGCGCAGCGAAGACCCGGTCAGCGAGCATTTCCAGGGCGGCAACTTCGCCGCCGCGGGGTACAGCCATGCACGCCGACCGGCGGGATGAGGTTCTCGCCCCGGAGCGTTTCGAGGACGCCGGCCTGGGCACCGTGGCCGCCTGGCCGGTGCGCAACCGGGTCGGTGAATCGCCGGCCTGGCACCCGGGTGAAGAGGCCCTGTACTGGGTGGACGTACGCGCGCCCGAGCTGCTGCGGCTGGACCCGCAGGCGCATCGCCTGACCCGCTGGCGCCTGCCCGAAGTGGTGGGCGCGGTGGCCCTGAAGCGCCCGCACCATGCCTGGCTGGCGCTCAAGCACACGCTGGCCTGGATCGACGCTGGCCGCGTCCGCCTCGATTACCG
>CAZZAW010000217.1:0-4921 GCA_964652405.1 uncultured Ramlibacter sp. | reverse complement strand
CGATCAGCGGGTAGCGCTGGCTGAAGTCCTGCGCCATGCGCACCAGCGCGTCGTACGCGGCCTGGTCGCCGTGCGGGTGGAAGCGGCCCAGCACGTCGCCGACCACGCGGGCGCTCTTGACCGGCTTGGCGCCGGCGCCGCCGCCGAAGCCCAGCCCCATGCGCGACATCGAATAGAGGATGCGGCGCTGCACCGGCTTCTGGCCGTCGCACACGTCGGGCAGGGCCCGGCCCTTGACCACGCTGAGCGCGTACTCGAGGTAGGCGCGCTGCGCGTAGGTGGCCAGGTCGAGCTGGGTGTCGTCGCTTCCGTCGGAGGGGGTGATCAGTTCTTCTTGGGTCATGGTCAGTAGCGGGTGGTGACCGCCTGCGGCACGCCGCCGGGCACCGTGGTGAGCTGCAGCTCCGGAAAGGGGACGATGCGGATGCGCTTCTCGCGGGCCCGGGCCACGTCGGCGTCCAGCTTCAGGTCGAGCTGCTGGATGAGCTCGGACAGCACCACCCCGTCGGGCGGGAGCTCGGAGATGACGACGCGGAACTGCAGGTAGTTGCCGGGCAGCACGCCCAGCGGCGCGCGCAGCCCGCTGGAGACGATGCGGGTGGCCAGGCGGGCCGCGGCCTCCTGGCCGGACGTGCCTTCGGACAGCACCGCAAAGCGCTGGAAGCCGAGGCGCGCGCCCACGTCCCCGGCCCCGAGCGAATCGCGCACGCGGGTGCCGGCTTCCAGCGCCACGGCCTCGGCCGTCTCGGCCCCCAGCCGCGACGCCACCGTCGCCAGGTGTTCCACATGCACCAGCAGCAGCGAGCCCGGGTGCCCGTAGCGGCGCATCAGGCTGCGCGCGGCCTCCACGCGCTGCATCAGGGCCACGGGCGTGGACAGGCCCGTGAGCGGGTTCAGGGTCTCGGCCATGGCCCGGCCGGAGCGGTCCTCGCCGAAGATGCGGCTGCGCCACACGCTGGCCAGGTACAGGGCCATGGCCCAGAACGCCAGGATCCCGGCCAGCCGCGGATCGGGGCCGGCTGCGCCCGGCAAGGCCTGCAGCACCCCGGCGGCCGCCAGGGCGAGATGCCCCGGAACGGTCCACAGCACCCAGGGCTGGCTTTGCGGCCAGGCGCGCAAAGTGACCAGCGCCGCCACCGTGATCCACACCGCGATGCCCGCGGGCAGCAGCTGCCACTCCACCAGGGCGTCGGCGGCGCCGACGGCGGCGATCAGCACGGCGCCGCCCTCGGTCCAGGCGCGCTGCTGGCGCAGCGAGCCGACATGGCTGGTCAGCGCCCGCAGGTGCAGGCAAGCGAGGGCCATGGCGAGCATCAGCGCCTGGGGCACGAAGCGGGCAGCGCCGGCGGCCTGGGCCACCATCGCGGCCATGGCGCACACCATGGCCGCGGCGTGCAGGAGCAGCAGGCGTTCACGGTAGGCGCTCGCCACCAGCAGGCTGAGCAGCACCAGGACCGCGTTGCCGCCCAGGAAGGCGCCCAGCACCAGGTCGCCGGCCAGCCACTGCGTGACGCGGTCCATGCTGCCGCTTACTGCGACTGGAAGTCGGCGGCCGCGGCGCCCATCGGCAGCGAGGGCCGCGAGGGCGCGGCGGGCCGCGACGGCTGGGAAGGCGCCGAGGGCAGCGAAGGCCGCAGCGTCCCGGCGGCGCCGTCCTCGGGCTGCAAGAAGCCTTCGCGGGTGGCCACGGGCACGCCGGCGTCCGGCGGCAGGTTGCCCCGGCCCACGGCCCCGCCGGGCGGGCCGGACATCTGGACGCGGACACGGCCCGGCACCCGGGGCGGCTCGGCCATGGCCGGCGGCTTGAGCACGCCGTACAGCTGCATGACCGTCTTCACGTAGTTCTGCGTCTCTTTGTAGTTGGGGATGCGGTTGCCCGCGCGCTGCACGGCGCCCTCGCCCGCGTTGTAGGCGGCCAGGGCCAGTTCCAGCCGGCCCGGGAACAGGTCCAGCAGGTAGCGCAGGTAGCGGGCGCCGGTGCGGATGTTGGTGCGGGGATCGGTGAGCTTCTTTTCCACCGGCGTCCGGGCGTCCGGCGCCACGCCATACCGCATGGCGGTGGCGGGCATCACCTGCATGAGGCCCACCGCGCCCTTGGGCGACACCGCATCGGCATCGAACCCGGACTCGGTGGCGATCACGGCCTTGAGCAGCTCGTAGTCGATGCCGTGCTGCCGGGAGGCCTCGCGCAGGTGGTGCTTGACCTGCTTGTAGCTGGGCGAGATCTCGAAGAAGGCCAGCAGCTTGGGCGGCGCGGCAGGCACAGCCACAGGCCGTGGCGTGCTGGGAACGCCGGCAGCGGTGTCGAAACCCTCGTTGCCGCGGTAGAACAGCTCGTAGCGCTCGTCCACCTTCTCGGCGGCGAAATGGGCCACCCCCTTGCCGTCCACGAAGCCCCAGACATCGGCCTGCGCCAGCCCGCAGGCGAGGGCCATCGCCAGGGCGATCGCGGCGGCCCTCATGCCGGCATCTCCTGGCCCTGGCCGCGGCGCGCCATGAACTCGGGCTGCAGCATGGACATGACGATCAGCGACTCGAAGCCGTCCTCGGCCTTGACCGACTCGCGCAGCAGGCCCTCGACCACGAAGCCCTCGCTGTCGTAGAGCGCCTTGGCGCGCGTGTTGCGGCTCTTCACGTCCAGCCAGAAGCGGTGCGCGCCCAGGTCGTCGAAGGCCACCTTCTTGGCCACGCGCAGCGCGGCGCGGCCGTAGCCCGCGCCCTTGCCCTGCACCACCATGCGCTTGAGCTCCAGCGACTGGTGGCGGCTGCGGCAGCCGATGAGGATGAGGAAGCCCACGGATTCCAGCCCCTCGCCGCCCTCGATGATGAAGTGCCGGAAGTCGGGAAAGCGGATCGCCGCCTCGTGCTGGGTGCGCTCCCAGGGCGTGATGAACGGCAGGTTCGCGGGGTCGTTCTCCAGCGAGAGCACGAACTCCAGGTCGCTCTGCATGGTGGGACGCAGCCGCACGCGGGCCGGCTCCTTCACGGAACGGGCGGTCGTGGCGGTCACGGCGTTCATCTCGGTCCTCAGATATCGATTTCGACGGCGTCGCCGTGCAGTTCCATCAGCTCGCGGCGGGCCGCGGCTTCGCCTTTGCCCATCAGCTTGGTGATCAGGCCCTCGGTGGCCCCGAAGTCCAGCTTGCCCAGCTGCACCGGCAGCAGCCGGCGGGTGTCCGGATTGAGCGTGGTTTCCCACAGTTGTTCCGCGCTCATCTCGCCCAGGCCCTTGAAGCGGCTGATGCTCCAGGCCCCCTCGCGCACGCCTTCCTTGCGCAGCTTGTCCAGGATGGCGGTGAGCTCGCCTTCGTCCAGCGCATAGGCCTTGGACGCGGGCTTCTTGCCGCGGGCCGGCGCGTCCACCCGGAACAGCGGCGGGCGCGCCACGTACACGTGCCCCGCCTCGATGAGCTTGGGGAAGTGCCGGAAGAACAGGGTCAACAGCAGCACTTGTATGTGGGAGCCGTCCACGTCGGCGTCGGACAGGATGCAGACCTTGCCGTAGCGCAGGCCCGACAGGTCCGGCGTGTCGTTCGGGCCGTGCGGGTCGACCCCGATGGCCACGGCGATGTCGTGGATCTCGGTGTTGGCGAACAGGCGGTCGCGCTCCACCTCCCAGGTGTTGAGCACCTTGCCGCGCAGCGGCAGGATGGCCTGGCATTCCTTGTCGCGGCCCATCTTGGCGCTGCCGCCGGCCGAGTCGCCCTCGACCAGGAACACCTCGTTGTGGCTGATGTCGCGGCTCTCGCAATCGGTGAGCTTGCCGGGCAGCACGGCCACGCCCGAGCCCTTGCGCTTCTCCACCTTCTGACCGGCCTTCTGGCGCGATTGCGCCGCCTTGATCGCCAGTTCGGCCAGCTTCCTGCCGTAGTCCACGTGCTGGTTGAGCCAGAGCTCCAGCGCCGGCCGCACGAAGCTGGACACGAGGCGCACGGCGTCGCGAGAGTTCAGCCTTTCCTTGATCTGGCCCTGGAATTGCGGGTCCAGCACCTTGGCCGACAGCACGTAGCTGGCGCGGGCGAACACGTCCTCGGGCAGCAGCTTCACGCCCTTGGGCAGCAGCGAATGCAGCTCGATGAAGCTCTTGACGGCGTTGAACAGGCCGTCGCGCAGGCCGCTCTCGTGCGTGCCGCCGGCGCTGGTGGGAATGAGGTTGACGTAGCTCTCGCGCACCGGCTGGCCGTCCTCGGTGAAGGCCACGCACCAGGCGGCGCCCTCGCCCTCGGCGAAAGTCTCGTTGTTGTCGGCGTAGCCCTCGCCCTCGAACAGCGGGATCACCGGGTCGGCCGGCAGCGTCTGCATCAGGTAGTCGCGCAGGCCGCCCTTGTATTGCCAGCTCTGGTTTTCCTTGGTCTTCTCGTTGACCAGGTACACCGCCACGCCGGGCATGAGCACGGCCTTGCTGCGCAGCAGGTGAGCCAGCTCGGCCATGGGCAGCTGGTTGGCTTCGAAGTACTTGCCGTCCGGCCAGACCCGCACCGTGGTGCCCTGGCGGCGGTCGCCCTCGGCGGCCTTGCGCACCTTCAGGTCTTCCACCACGTCGCCGCCGGAAAACGCCAGCGTCGCCACCTGGCCCTCGCGGTGGCTGGTGACTTCCAGGCGCTTGGCCAGCGCGTTGGTGACGGACACGCCCACGCCGTGCAGGCCGCCGGAGAAGCTGTAGGCGCCGCCCTTGCCCTTGTCGAACTTGCCGCCGGCGTGCAGGCGGGTGAACACCAGCTCGATGACCGGCGCCTTCTCCTCGGGGTGCAAGCCGAACGGGATGCCGCGGCCGTCGTCCTCGATGCTGACCGAGCCGTCGGTGTGCAGCGTGACCTTGATCCGCTTGCCATGCCCGGCCAGGGCCTCGTCCGCCGCGTTGTCCAGCACCTCCTGGACGATGTGCAGCGGGTTGTCGGTGCGGGTGTACATGCCCGGGCGC
>CAZZAW010000216.1:0-4939 GCA_964652405.1 uncultured Ramlibacter sp. | reverse complement strand
CCAGGATGGTGGGGGCCGGGCCGTTGATGGTCATGGACACCGAGGTGGCCGGATGGCACAGGTCGAAGCCCGAGTACAGCACCTTCATGTCGTCCAGCGTGGCGATGGACACGCCGGAATTGCCGACCTTTCCGTAGATGTCAGGGCGGGGATCCGGGTCGTGCCCGTACAGCGTGACCGAGTCGAACGCCGTGGACAGCCGCTTGGCCGGCATGCCTTCGGACAGCAGCTTGAAACGCCGGTTGGTCCGGAAGGCGTCGCCCTCGCCGGCGAACATGCGGGTGGGGTCCTCGTTCTCGCGCTTGAACGCGAAGGTGCCCGCCGTGTACGGGAAGCTCCCCGGCACGTTGTCCAGCATCAGCCACTTGAGGATTTCGCCATGGTCCTCGTACTTGGGCAGGCTGACCTTGCGGACGGTGGTGCCCGAGAGCGACTTCGTCGTGAGCGCCGTGCGGATTTCCTTGTCGCGGATCTTCACCACGTACTCGTCGCCGGCGTAGGCGTTCACCATGTCCGGCCACTGCTGCAGCAGGTGCAGGGCATCGCGGTCCATCTTCGCCTTGCGCTTGCCGGCCAGGTCGAGCGCGGCTTCGGCCGCGGGCGCGCGGTCGGGCTTGTCCACCTTGAGCATGCGGGCGGCTTCCTGCAGCTGCTGGATCTCGCGCGCGAGCCTGGCCTGTTCCCTGGCTCGCTTCTTGTAGCCGCGGACCGTGTCGCTGATCTCCGCCAGGTAGCGGGTGCGGGAGGAGGGGACGATGGGGGTCTGGTTGGTGCTGTGGCGCACGTCCACGACCGGCAGTCGGCCCTCGCGCAGCGGCACGCCCAGCTCCACCAGGCGCGGCCTGAGCGCCTGGTACAGGGCGGTGACGCCATCGTCGTTGAACCGGGCGGCCATGGTGCCGAACACGGGCATCTCCTCGGGCCGCTTGCCGAATGCCTCGCGGTTGCGCTGCACCTGCTTGGCGACGTCGCGCAGGGCGTCGGCTGCGCCCTTGCGGTCGAACTTGTTGATCGCCACGAATTCGGCGAAGTCCAGCATGTCGATCTTCTCGAGCTGGCTGGCGGCGCCGAATTCCGGCGTCATCACGTACAGCGGAACGTCGACGTGCGGCACGATGGCGGCATCGCCCTGTCCGATGCCGGAAGTCTCGACCACCACGAGGTCGAAGCCGGCCACCTTGCAGGCGGCGATCACGTCGGGCAGCGCCGCCGAGATCTCGCTGCCGAAGTCGCGGGTGGCGAGCGAACGCATGAAGACGCGCGGGCCCTGGGACCAGGGGCCGATCGCATTCATGCGGATGCGGTCGCCCAGCAGGGCGCCCCCGCTCTTGCGCCGCGAGGGGTCGATCGAAATGACCGCCACCCGCAGCTGGTCGTCCTGGTCCAGCCGCAGGCGCCGGATCAGCTCGTCGGTCAGGGAGGACTTGCCGGCGCCGCCGGTGCCGGTGATGCCCACGACTGCTATCTTTTTGGTAGCAGCTTGTGCCCGAAGCGCCTGTGCCAGGGCCGGATCCACCTTGGCATTCTCGATCGCGGTGATGAGCTGGGCGAGGGCTCGCCAGTTCATCTCGCCGTGGCCCGCGATGCCGGCCAGGTCCTTGGGGGCGTAGCCGCTCAGGTCCTTGTCGCAGCGCATGACCATCTCGCCGATCATTCCCTGCAGTCCCATGCGCTGACCGTCCTCCGGGCTGTAGATCCGGGCGACACCGTACTCCTGCAACTCGCGGATCTCGGGGGGTACGATCACTCCGCCGCCGCCGCCGAACACCTGGATGTGCTCGCCGCCCCGGCGCCGCAGCAGGTCCACCATGTACTTGAAGTACTCGACGTGGCCGCCCTGGTAGGAGCTGATGGCGATGCCCTGGACGTCTTCCTGCAGGGCGGCGGTCACCACTTCGTCGACGCTGCGGTTGTGGCCCAGGTGGATCACCTCGGCGCCCATGCCCTGCAGGATGCGCCGCATGATGTTGATGGCCGCGTCGTGGCCGTCGAACAGGCTCGCCGCGGTGACGAAGCGGACCTTGTGGGTGGGGCGGTAGCTGGCGAGCGCCTTGAATTCGGCGGACAGGTCGGTCATGGGGGCTCCCGGAACCCCCGTACCTTAATTGACGTTTACGTAAACGTCAACGACCGTACAGCACCTGCGGCAGCCACAGCCCGATCTGCGGGAACATGTACAGCAGGAAGATGGCCAGCACCTGGATGCCCATGAACGGCATCATCCCCAGGAAGATCTGGTTCAGGGTCACGTGCGGCGGGCTCACCCCCTTGAGGTAGAAGGCCGACATCGCGACCGGGGGCGACAGGAACGCGGTCTGGAGGTTCAGCGCCACCAGCAGCCCGAAGAACAGCGGGTCCACGCCGAAGTTGTCGAGCAAGGGCACGAAGATCGGCATGAAGATCACGATGATTTCGGTCCATTCCAGGGGCCAGCCCAGGATGAAGATGATGACCTGGGAGAGCAGCAGGAACTCGACCGTGCTCAGGTTCATGGACAGCACCCAGCGTTCGACCAGCTCCTGGCCACCCAGCAAGGCGAAGGCCGCCGAGAAGATGGCCGACCCCACGAACAGCCAGCACACCATGGCCGAAGTCTTGGCCGTGAGGAACACGCTTTCCTTGACCACCTGGAAGGTCAGCGCCCGGTATGCGATGGCCAGCAGGAAGCCGCCCAGGGCGCCGACCGCGGCTGCTTCGGTGGGGGTCGCCAGGCCCAGCACGATGGACCCCAGGACCGAGAGGATGAGAATGACGAGCGGGAAGAAGCTCGTCAGCAGCATCTTGAAGATCTCCAGCCGGGCAAAGCTCAGCAAGGCGTAGAACAGGCCCAGCGCCACCGCGCCCACGGCAAGGCCGATCCAGTACCCTCGCGGCGCCTCTCGAGGCTGCGGCTCCGCGGCCGGGGTGGCGGTAGCGGGGGCCGGTTCCGCGGCGCCCGGGGGCTCCTGCACGCCGCCAGGCGTCGCAGCAGGCGGCTCCTGGACGCCGCTCGAAGCCGCGCCGGGAGGCTCCTGCACGCCGCCTTCCGCTGGCGGCTCGCGCAGTCCGCCGCTGTCCGACGGCGGCTCCTGCAGACCGCCGGCCGCAGGGGGCTCCTGCAGGCCGCCGGCAGCGGGAGGCTCCTGCAGCCCGCCGCTGCTGCTGCTGGCCGCGGGGGCGTCGCCCATGCGGGTGAGGCCCGTGGGCGCGTCCTCGACCACCAGCGGCTCGGTGAAGCTGCGGTAGCTCCAGAGCGCCGCCAGCGCGAACACCAGTGCGGGGAGCAAGGCAACGCCCAGCTGCCTGAGCAGGTAGCCCGTCGGCACGTCGCGGTTGCGCGAGCCCTTGAGCGCACCCAGGAGACCAGTGACGGCATGCGCCGCTCCCGAGGCGGTGATCCGCTGCGTGAGCGGCGGCAGCGGAACGAGGCGCTCCTGCGCCGACAGCGGCGGCGCCATCGAGGGCCGGACTTTCGCGACGATGATGACGTACAGGATGTAGAGGCCCGCCAGCATGAGGCCGGGGAAGAACGCGCCGGCATAGAGCTGCACCACCGACACGCCGGCGGTGGCGCCATAGACGATCAACAGCACCGAAGGCGGGATCAGGATGCCGAGGCAGCCGCCCGCGGTGATCGCACCGGCCGACAGCTGCACGCTGTACCCGCCGCGCAGCATGGCCGGCAGCGCCAGCAGGCCCATCAGCGTGACCACCGCGCCCACGATGCCGGTGGCCGTCGCGAAGATCGCGCAGGTGACCAGCGTCGCCACCGCCAGCGCGCCCGGCAGGCGCGCGAGGGCCAGATGGATGCTGCGGAACAGCTTCTCGATCAGGTTGGCCCGCTCGACGAGGTAGCCCATGAACACGAACAGCGGGATGGAGATCAGCACGTCGTTGGCCATGGTCTTGTACGCGGCCTGCACCATCAGGTCGAGCGTCTGGCCCACGTTGCGGTCGTAGGCGAGCCAGGTGAAGATCATCCCCATGCCCATCAGCGTGAATGCCGTGGGAAATCCCAGCATGATGGCGACGACCACCAGCGACAGCATGAGCAGGCCGATGTGGCCGCGCTCGATGCGTTCCACCGCCAGCAGCATGTAGAGAGCGGCCATCACGATGATGGCCATCAGCGAGAAGCCGAACCAGAGTTCCTTGCGGATTTTCATCAGAGCGGCCCTCCGCCGCGTTCGGCCGGCGCGGCGGCCAGCCCCTTGTTTTCGTCCGCGTGGACCATGGCCTTGAGCTTGTCCACGTCCACTTCTTCCACGTCCTGCTCGCGGGACGGCCATTCCCCGTCACGGATGCACAGGATGCAGCGCGCGATCTCCACCAGCCCCTGCAGCAGCAGGATGGCCCCGGCGAAGGAGATGAAGAACTTGAACGGGTAGACCGGGATCGGGTCGGCGTTGAAGGTCTGCTCGCGGATCGCCAGCGAGTCGGTGAAGAAGAACCAGCCGGCGTAGGTCATGGCCAGCACGCCCGGCAGGAAGAACAGGATGTACAGCACCAGGTCGATCGTGGCCTGCGTCCGCGGCCGGAAGAATCCGTACAGCACATCCCCCCGCACATGGCCGTTCTTGGCCAGCGTGTAGGCGCCGGCCATCATGAACAGGATGCCGTAGGCCATGATCTGCGCGTCCAGCATCCAGGCGTGGGGTTTGCCCAGGACGTAGCGCGAGAACACCTCCCATGAGATGCCGAAGGTCAGGAGGATGATCGCCCAGGCGAACAGCTGGCCCAGCCAGGTGGAGAGCCGGTCGACCGCGAGCAGCAGTTTTTGCATCAGGTGCCTTTCAAACGTAGAAAAGGGCGGCCCCGGAAAGCCGCCCTTCGTGTGCCGCGCCGCTGCGCGTCAGGACTTCTTCGGTGCAGCGCCGCCCGTGCCGCCACCACCCTGGCCACCCTTGGCGAAGTAGCGGTTGTAGGCCATCTTGAAGTCGACCATGTAGTCGTTCTGCCA
>CAZZAW010000215.1:0-4951 GCA_964652405.1 uncultured Ramlibacter sp. | reverse complement strand
GCGGGAACACGATGGTCCAGAAGCGGCGCCAGGGCGTGGCGCCGTCGATGGTGGCGGCCTCGATCAGCGAGTGGGGGATGGACTGCAGGCCCGCCAGGAAGAACAGGAAGTTGTAGGAGATGTACTTCCAGATCGACGCGATGACGATCAGGGCCATGGCGTGGTTGCCGTTGAGCAGGTGGTTCCACTCGAAGCCCAGCTCGATCAGGGCGTAGCGGATCACGCCGTAGGGCGAGGCGAACATCATCAGCCACAGCACGCCGGCCACCACCGGCGCCACGGCATAGGGCCAGATCAGCAGCGTTTTGTACAGGCCGGCGGCGCGGATCACGCGGTTGGCCATCACCGCCAGCAGCAGCGACAGCGCCAGCCCCCCGATGGCCACCAGCGCGGAGAAGATGGCCGTGATGCGGAAGGAATCCAGGTAGGACGGGTCGGCGAACAGGCGCCTGAAGTTGTCCAAGCCGACGAACTCGCGGCTGGCGCCGAAGGCGTCTTCCTGCAGCACGCTCTGGTACAGGGCCTGGCCGGCCGGCCAGAAGAAGAACACCAGGATGATGGCCATCTGGGGCGCGATCAGCACCCACGGCAGCCAGGCCGACTTGAAGAGGACCCTCTTTTCCATACCTTGTTATAAAAGTAATAGCAGCCCGCGCTTGTGCAGCGCGGGCTGCAGGGCAAAAACACTCACAGGCAAGGCCCCTGGGGGCCTTGCGTCCGGTCAGCTCTTGTTGGCCTTCTCGAAGCGCTCAAGCTGCTCGTTGCCGCGCCGGACGGCATTGTCCAGGGCTTCCTTGGGCTGCTTGGTGCCCTGCCACACGCCTTCGAGCTCCTCGTCGATGATGGTGCGGATCTGGACGAAGTTGCCCAGGCGCACGCCGCGCGACTTGTCGGTGGTCTTGCGGATCATCTGGTTGACCGACACGTCGGCGCCCGGGTTCTGCTTGTAGAAGCCGGACTTCTCGGTCAGCTCGAAGGAAGCCTTGGTCACGGGCAGGTAGCCGGTGCGCTGGTGCGCCGCCGCCGCGATTTCGGGCTTGGACAGGTGGTTCAGGAACGCGGCGACCGCCTTGTATTCCTCGGGTTTCTTGCCCGCCATGACCCACAGGCTGGCGCCGCCGATCACGGTGTTCTGCGGCGCACCCGGCACGTCCGGGTAGTAGGGCAGGGTGCCCGTGCCGTAGCCGAACTTGCTGTTGCGCTTGACGCTGCCGGCCAGGGCGGAGGACCCGGTGGCCATGGCGCACTCGCCCGACACGAAGGTGGCGTCGGCGCGGTTCTCGCGGCCCTTGTAGACGAACAGGCCGCTCTTGGCCATGTTGCCCAGGTTCTCGATGTGGCGCACGTGCAGCGGGCTGTTGAAGGCCAGGCGCGCATCAGTGCCGCCGAAACCGTTGTTCTTGGTGGCGAACAGCACGTTGTGCCAGGCCGAGAAGCTCTCCAGCTGGGTCCAGCTGATCCACGACGTGGTGAACGGGCACTTGTGGCCGGAGGCCTTGAGCTTGGCCGCGGCCAGCGCCACTTCGGGCCAGGTGGTCGGCGGCTTCTCGGGGTCCAGGCCAGCGGCCTTGAAGGCGTCCTTGTTGTAATGGAAGACCGGCGTGGAGCTGTTGAACGGGTAGCTCAGCATCTGGCCGTTGGGGGCCGTGTAGTAGCCAGACACCGCGGGCACGTAGATGCCGGGGTCGAACTTGTAGCCCGCGTCGTTCATGACCTTGGCCACGGGCACGATGGCGCCCTTGGCGGCCATCATGGTGGCGGTGCCGACCTCGAACACCTGGATGATGTGCGGCGCGTTGCCCGCCCTGTACGCCGCGATGCCGGCCGTCATGGACTCGGCGTAGCTGCCCTTGAAGGTGGGCGTGACCTTGTAGTCCTTCTGGCTGGCGTTGAACTCCTTGGCGGTGTCATTCACCCACTCGCCGAGCGCGCCGCCCATGGAGTGCCACCACTGGACCTCGACCTGGGCCTGGGCGGGAAGGGTGAAGGCGGCGGCCAATGCCAGCGCCGAAAGCTTTAGTTTCATGGGTGCTCCTGATGGATGAGGTGAATGCAGGCGCGGAATGTACCGGCTCTTTGTGACAGCGATTGAAGCCGCGCTGACAGTGCGCCCGCAAGCGGGGTTTCCATGACAGCCGGGCGGCATGCTGCGCTGCGGTAACATTCCCTCTCAGCCGAGTAGTCGTTTGGCTGACATCCCCCCGAACGATGAATGCCCCCACCCCGCTGACCCAGCTCATGGCCGCCGTCGATGGCGACGCGCCCCGCCTGCGAGAGATCCCCTACAACTACACCTCGTTCTCGGACCGCGAGATCGTGATCCGGCTGCTGGGGTCCCGGGCCTGGGACGTCCTCACCCGGCTGCGCGAGGAGCGCCACACCGGCCGCTCCGCCCGCATGCTGTACGAGGTGCTGGGCGACATCTGGGTGGTGCAGCGCAACCCCTACCTGCAGGACGACCTGCTGGACAACCCCAGGCGCCGCCGCCTGCTGGTGGACGCGCTGGACCACCGCCTCGCCGAGATCGAGAAGCGCCGCACGCCCGGCAGCGACGGGGGGAGGGACGCCCTGGTCGGCGAACTGCTCGCGGCCGCGCGGCAGGCCGTGGCGGCCTTCGACGCCGGCTTCCGCGAAGCCGCCGACCTGCGCCGCCAGGCCCAGCGCTTGCTGCGCCGCTACACCGCCCGGGACAACATCAAGTTCGACGGCCTCTCGCGTGTCTCCCATGTGACGGACGCGACCGACTGGCGCGTCGAGTACCCCTTCGTGGTGCTGACGCCGGACACCGAAGCCGAGATGGCGGGCCTGGTGCAGGGCTGCATCGAGCTGGGGCTGACCATCATCCCGCGCGGGGGCGGCACCGGCTACACCGGCGGCGCCATTCCCCTGACCTGGAAGAGCGCGGTGATCAACACCGAGAAGCTCGAAGCCATGACCGAGGTCGAGATGACCTCGATCCCGGGCCACGCCCAGCTGGTGCCCACGATCTGGACCGAAGCCGGCGTGGTCACGCAGCGCGTGGCGGATGCCGCCGAACGGGCGGGCTTCGTCTTCGCGGTGGATCCGACCTCGGCCGAAGCTTCCTGCATAGGCGGCAACGTCGCCATGAACGCCGGCGGCAAGAAGGCCGTGCTGTGGGGCACGGCGCTGGACAACCTGGTGTCCTGGCGCATGGTGACGCCGCAAGCGCAGTGGCTGGAGGTCACCCGGCTGGACCACAACCTGGGCAAGATCCACGACGCGGAGGTCGCCACCTTCGAGCTCAGGTACTTCGCAGCCGACGGCAAGACCGAGCTGCGGACCGAGAAGCTCCAGGTGCCCGGCCAGCGCTTCCGCAAGGAAGGCCTGGGCAAGGACGTCACCGACAAGTTCCTCTCGGGCCTGCCGGGCATCCAGAAAGAGGGCTGCGACGGGCTGATCACCAGCGCGCGCTGGGTGGTGCACCGCATGCCGGCCCACACCCGCACCGTCTGCCTCGAATTCTTCGGCAATGCCCGCGACGCGGTGCCCAGCATCGTGGAGATCAAGGACTTCATGTTCGCCGAGCAGAAGCGCTCGGGGGTGCTGCTGGCCGGCCTGGAACACCTGGACGACCGCTACCTCAAGGCGGTGGGCTACGCCACCAAGTCCAAGCGCGCCGTGCTGCCCAAGATGGTGCTGGTGGGGGACATCTCGGGCGACGACGCCGACGCGGTGGCGCGGGTCACGTCGGAGGTGGTCCGCATCGCCAACTCGCGCAGCGGCGAGGGCTTCGTGGCCATCAGCCCGGAAGCGCGCAAGAAGTTCTGGCTGGACCGCAAGCGCACGGCCGCCATCAGCAAGCACACCAACGCCTTCAAGATCAACGAGGACGTGGTCATCCCGCTGCCGCGCATGGCCGAGTACACGGACGGCATCGAGCGGATCAACATCGAGCTGTCGCTGGCCAACAAGATCCGGCTGGCCGACGAACTGGAAACCTTTTTCAGCCGGGGCAACCTGCCCCTGGGCAAGCAGGACGATGCCAGCGAGATTCCCTCGGCCGAACTGCTGGAGGACCGCGTCTCGCAGGCGCTGGCCCTGGTGCGCGAGGTCCGGGCCCTCTGGCAGGGCTGGCTGGCCGACGCCGACAGGCTGTTCCCGCAGCTGCAGGACCACAGCCTGCGGGCCAGCTGGAAGACGCAGCTCAAGGCGCCGCTGCAGCAGATCTTCTCGGGTCAGCCGTTCCGGCCCATCCTGGAGGAGGCCAACGCCATCCACAAGCGGGTGCTCAAGGGCCGGGTCTGGGTGGCGTTGCACATGCACGCCGGCGACGGCAACGTCCACACCAACATCCCCGTCAACAGCGACGACTACGAGATGCTGCAGGCCGCGCACGCGGCCGTGAAGCGCATCATGGTGCTGGCCCGGTCCCTGGACGGCGTGATCTCCGGCGAGCACGGCATCGGCATCACCAAGCTGGAGTTCCTGACCGACGAGGAGCTGGCGCCGTTCGCCGACTACAAGCGCCGGGTGGACCCCGAGGGCCGCTTCAACCAGGGCAAGCTGCTACGAAATCAGGAGCATGGTGCGCCCGCCGGACGGGCGCTGCAGGCCGATTTGACCAATGCCTACACGCCCAGCTTCGGGCTGATGGGGCACGAGTCGCTGATCATGCAGCAGTCGGACATCGGCGCCATCGCCGACAGCATCAAGGACTGCCTGCGCTGCGGCAAGTGCAAGCCCGTGTGCGCGACGCACGTGCCGCGCGCCAACCTGCTCTACAGCCCGCGCAACAAGATCCTGGCCACCTCGCTGCTGGTGGAAGCCTTCCTCTACGAGGAGCAGACCCGCCGCGGCGTCTCCATCAAGCATTGGCAGGAGTTTGAGGACGTGGCCGACCACTGCACGGTCTGCCACAAATGCCTCTCGCCCTGTCCGGTGAAGATCGACTTCGGCGACGTGTCCATGAACATGCGCAACCTGCTGCGCA
>CAZZAW010000214.1:3796-4955 GCA_964652405.1 uncultured Ramlibacter sp. | reverse complement strand
TAGCCCATGCGCAGCTCGGGCACCGGCTTGCCTTCCAGGTACTTGCGCACCACGGCCTCGGCCTGCGGCTGCTTGGGATCCATCAGCTCCAGTCCCAGGAGCGCCGGACCCTCGTAGCGCGGGTTCATGGCCTGGGCGCGACGCGCGGCTTCCAGGGCGCCGGCCGCGTCCCCGGCGGCCAGCCGCAGGCGGCCCACGGTGGTCCAGGCCGCCGGGCCGTTGGCATTGTTCGACAGCTGGTCGGCCAGGGCCTGCTCCACCACGGTGGCGGCCAGCTTCTTGTCGCTCACGCGGGCATAGAGGCGCGGCACGCCGCCGAGCGCGGCAGCGCGGTCGGGCGCGGGCGTGAGCGCGATCTCGTTCTTCAGCGGCTCCGCGCTGTCCGCCACGCGATTGAGCGCCAGCAGGATCTGCAGCACGTAGCGGTTGGCTTCACGCGAGGCGGGGTGCGCCTGGCGCCAGGCACGCGCGGCCTGCAGCGCCGCGTCCCCCGAGCGGGACTGGAAGGCGATCTCGACCGCCCGCTGGTACAGCGCCGGATCGTTGGTCTTGCGCGCCGCATCCAGCACCAGGGCGAAACCGGCTGCCGGCTCGGCGCCCCGGGCATTGAGTTCGCCCAGCAGCAGCTGGTAGAACAATTCCGCGTCCAGCGCCGTGACGGCCGCGGTGGACGTGCCCGCAGGTGCGGACGGCGCGCCCTGGGAAGACGCGGCCGGGGCCAGCGCCCACAGCAATGCGAATGCAGTGGCGCGGCGGGTGGTTTCCTTCATCAAACCATAATAAGCCAAGCTCATTTCGCCCTTGCCGCGATGCCCGAATTGCCCGAAGTCGAGGTCACACGCCTCAGTTTTGCCGACCGCATCGCCGGCGCGCGCATCGAGCAGGTGCGGCTGGGCAAGCCCCTGCGCTGGCCGCTGGGCTGCCTGCCGCAGCAGCTCGAGGGCCGCACGGTCGTGGCGGTGCGCCGCCGCGGCAAGTACCTGCTGATGGACCTGGACCAGGGACTGCTGCTGTTGCACCTGGGCATGTCGGGCAGCCTGAGCTTCGCGCCGGCCCTGCCGCAGCCCGGGCTGCACGACCACTTCGACCTGGTCACTACGCGGGGCGTCCTGCGCCTGAACGACCCCCGGCGTTTCGGTGCCGTGGTCTACGCGCGGGA
>CAZZAW010000214.1:0-3786 GCA_964652405.1 uncultured Ramlibacter sp. | reverse complement strand
AGGCGGTCAAGCTGCTCGGACGGCTGGGGGTGGAGCCGCTGGCCGAAAGTTTCGACGCGGCGGCGTTCCACGCCGGCCTGAGAAAGCGCAAGGCACCCATCAAGCAGGTGCTGCTGGCCGGCGACGTGGTGGTGGGCGTGGGCAACATCTATGCGTCGGAGTCGCTGTTCCTGGCCGGCATCCTGCCGACCGTGAGCGCTGCCCGCATCAGCCGCCCGCGGGCCGAGAAGCTGCACGGCGCCGTGCGTGAAGTGCTGGCCCGCGCCGTGACCCGGGGCGGCAGCACCCTGCGTGACTTTTCCAACGCCCACGGGGAGTCCGGCTACTTCCAGCTCGAGGCCATGGTGTACGACCGCGCCGGCCTGCCCTGCCGGGCGTGCGGCACCCTGGTCCGGTCCATCCGCCAGGGCCAGCGCGCCACCTACTACTGCCCGCGCTGCCAGAAACCTTGACCCCGGCCGCCGCAGGGGGCGGTGCTATATTCAGCGCGATTCCGGGGACATAGTGGGCACTTCCTTCAACGAACAATTCGACCAGCACGGCGCCTGGCGCCGCGAGTTCGCGCTGCGGCTGAAGCTGCTGGCCGAATGGCTGAAGGACCACGAGCTGCTGGATTCGGCGGTGGAGGAGCGCCTGCGCCGTCTGGAGACCCAGATGCGCTCGGACAAGGTCATGGTGGCCTTCGTCGCCGAGTTCTCGCGCGGCAAGTCGGAGCTGATCAACGCGATCTTCTTTGCCGGCTACAAGCGCCGCATCATGCCGGCCAGCGCCGGGCGCACCACCATGTGCCCCACCGAGCTGGGCTACGACGCCGAGGTGCCGCCCTGCCTGCGCCTGCTGCCCATCGAGACCCGGCTGCAGCCGCAGGCCTTGATGGAATGGCGCATGGTCCCCGAGAAGTGGACCCGCGTTGACCTGGACGTGAACGACCCGGCGCAGTTGGCCGAGGCCTTCGAGAAGGTGGCGGAGGTGCGCCACGTGACCATGGACGAGGCCCGGGCCCTGGGCTTCTGGCATGACGACGTGCCGGAGGACAACCCCATGGTGGGCGCCGACGGCCTGGTCGAGGTGCCGAAGTGGCGCCATGCCCTGATCAACATCGCGCACCCGCTGCTTAAGCAAGGGCTGGTGATCCTGGACACCCCGGGCCTGAACGCGATCGGCGCGGAACCCGAGCTGACCGTGAACCTCATCCCCCAGGCGCACGCGGTGGTCTTCATCCTGGCGGCCGACACCGGCGTGACCAAGTCCGACCTGGCGATCTGGCGCGAGCACCTGATCAGCGAAGCCGGCGACACGGAGTCGCGCCTGGTGGTGCTGAACAAGATCGACACCATGTGGGACTCGCTCAGCAGCCCCACCCAGGTGCAGGCCCAGATCGACCGGCAGCGGTCCACGTCGGCCGAAATCCTGGGCCTGCCGCAGGAGCAGGTGATCCCGGTCTCGGCGCAGAAGGGACTGGTCGCCAAGGTCAACAACGACGCGCAGCTGCTGGCGGCGAGCCAGCTGCCGGTGCTGGAGCGCGCCCTCAGCCAGGGCGTGATGGGCCAGCGGCAGAAGATCCTGCGCGGCGCCGTCGCCGGCGGCATCGGCGAACTGCGCCAGGAGGCCTCGCGCGCCCTGTCCATCCGGCGGCGCGACCTGGCCGAGCAGATGATGGAGCTCAAGGGCCTGCGCGGCAAGAACACCTCGGTGATCAAGCACATGCGGTCTCGCATCGAGCAGGAGCAGGGCGATTTCGATGCCAGCGGCGCCAAGATCCACGCCGTGCGGTCCGTGCACCTGAAGCTGCTGCGCGAGGTGTTCGCGCTGCTGGGGACCAGCGCGCTGAAGGCCGAGATGGCCGAGCTCACCAAGGCGCTGCGCCAGCCCGGCATCAAGCTGGGCGTGAAGAAGGCCTACGCGCAGACCTTCGAGCGGCTGCGCGCGGGCCTGCAGAAGGCCGCCACCACCAGCGCCGAAATCCAGTCCATGCTCACCGGCACCTTCCGCCAGCTGAACGCCGAGTACGGCTTCTCGCTGCAGGCGCCCAAGGAGCCCGAGCTCGCGCGCTTCGTGGATGACCTCGACGCCGTGGAGCGAAGCCACAACCAGTACCTGGGCGTGGGCAACGCGCTGCGCCTGGCCCAACCCGAGTTCGCCGACAGGCTGGTCCGCGCGCTGGCCACCCGGCTGCGGGTGGTGTACGAGTCGGCCCTGGGCGAGGTCGAGCTCTGGAACAAGTCCGCTGCCGCCCAGCTCGATGCCCAGCTGCGCGAGCGCCGCCGCAACTTCGCCCGCCGCATCGAAGCCATCGAACGCATCCAGCAGGCCGCTTCGGGGCTGGACGACCGCATCGCCGAGATCGAGGCCCAGGAAGCGGCCCTGGACCAGCTGGATGCCAAGCTGACCGAGCTCACCGCCCACCTGGTCAACACACCGGCCGACGACGGTCCGGCCGCCCAGCCGCAGCTCCAGACCGCATGAGCGTGGCGGGCGAGGACTTCGCCGGCCGCATCCTCCGCTGGCAGGCGGCCCACGGCCGCAGCGGCCTGCCCTGGCAGGACACGCGCGATCCCTACCGGGTCTGGCTCTCCGAAATCATGCTGCAGCAGACCCAGGTGACCACGGTCCTGGGCTACTACCAGCGCTTCCTGGACCGCTTCCCCGACGTGGCGGCGCTTGCCGCGGCGCCAGAGGACGAGGTGCTGGCGCTGTGGAGCGGGCTGGGCTACTACAGCCGCGCCCGGAACCTGCATCGATGCGCCCAGGCCGTGGTGCGGCAGCATGCCGGGCAGTTCCCGCGCAGCGCGCAGGCGCTCCAGCAGCTGCCGGGCATAGGCCGCTCGACCGCCGCCGCGGTCGCCGCCTTCTGCTTCGGCGAGCGCGTGGCCATCCTGGACGGCAACGTCAAGCGGGTGCTGTCCCGGCTGCTGGCCTTCGAGGGCGACCTGGCCGAGCAGCGCCAGGAGCGCGCGCTGTGGGACCAAGCCACAAAGCTGCTCCCTGCGTCGGGCGAGGACATGCCGCGCTACACGCAGGCTGTGATGGACCTGGGCGCGACCGTGTGCCTGGCCCGGGACCCCAGCTGCCTGATCTGCCCCGTGCGCGAACTGTGCGCCGGGCATGCGCAGGGCCGGCCCGAACGCTACCCTGTCAAGACGCGCAAGGGCCGCCGCACGGCGCAGTCGCTCTGGCTGCTCGACGCCAAGGATGCCGGGGGCTCGGTATGGCTGGAGAAGCGGCCCGCGCCCGGCGTGTGGGGCGGCCTGTATTGCCTGCCGGTGTTCGAGTCGCGCGATGCGCTGGAGGCAGCGCTGCCGGCCGGTGCGCGGCGCGCGCTGACGGAGGCGCCGCCCTTCGTGCATGTCCTCACGCACAAGGACCTGCACCTGCATCCGGTGCAGGCCCGCGTGGGACGTGGCCCGTGGTCCCGCGAAGGCGGCGCCTGGTTCTCAGCCGGGGAGTGGCAGGCGCTGGGGCTGCCGGCGCCCATCCGCAAGCTGCTGGAGGCCGGCTCAGCCTAGTTCCAGCTCGCGATGCCGCCTCAGGGTGCTCCAGCGCTGGCCGAAGGCCGCGGCGAGCTTCTCGACCAGGTACACGGAGCGGTGCTGCCCGCCGGTGCAGCCTATGGCCACCGTCACGTAGCTGCGGTGGTCGCGCGCGAGCGGCGGCAGCCAATGCTCCAGGAAACCCTCGATGTCACCGTACATGCGGGCGACGTCGGGCTGCTGCTCCAGGTAGGCGATCAGCGGCGCGTCGCGCCCGGTGAGGGGCTTGAGCGCCGGCTCGTAGTGCGGGTTGGGC
>CAZZAW010000213.1:0-5026 GCA_964652405.1 uncultured Ramlibacter sp. | reverse complement strand
TGCCGGTCATCCTCGGCCAGGTACTCACCCAGGCCCGACACCGCCGTGTGCATCTCGGCCCCGCCCAGCTCTTCTTCCGTGGCCACCTCGCCCGTGGCCGCCTTGAGCAGCGGCGGGCCGGCCAGGAAGGCGCGCGAGCGCCCGCGCACCATGATCACGATGTCGCTCAACCCCGGCATGTAGGCGCCGCCCGCGGTGCCGGAACCGTGCTGCACCGTGATCACGGGAATGCCCGCGGCCGAGAGCCGCGCCAGGTTGCGGAACAGCGAGCCGCCATGCACGAAGCCTTCCACCCGGTATTTCATCAGGTTGGCGCCCGCGCTTTCCACCAGGTGCAGGAAGGGCAGCCGGTTCTGCAGCGCGATCTCCTGCACCCGCAGGATCTTGTCCAGGCCCATGGGCTGGATCGCGCCCGCGTCGATGCCCGAGTCGCTGGCGACCACCATGCAGCGCACGCCGCTCACGAAGCCGATGCCCGCCACCATGCCGCCGCCGGGCACAGAAGCCGCGGGGTCCTTGCTGTCCTGCAGGTAGCCGGCCAGCGAGCACAGCGGCAGGAAGGGCCGCCCCGGGTCCAGCAGCAGCGCGACGCGCTCGCGTGGCAGCAGCTGGCCGCGCTTGTCGAACACGGGCCGGGACTTCGCGGATACCGCGGCAGCCCGATCTTCCAACGCGCGCAGCTGCGCCACGCGCTCGCGCATGGCCTCGGCCCGCTCGCGCGCCGGCGCCGACTGCGCGTTCCAGCTCGACGCGAAGCCGGTCACGGCTGGAACACCTTGGGCGTGCGCGCCCGGTGGAAGCCGTTGAAGGGCTTGATGGCGCCGCGCTGCTGCGCCTGGGCGTCGGGCAGCCGCATGGGCCAGCCGGGCCGCGCCTGGGGCCGGGCGCCGTCCACGCGCAGCACCTCGCCGCTGATGAAGGACGCCGCGGGGCTGAGCAGGAACACGATGGCGGCGGCGGTCTCCGCCTCGGTGCCGAAGCGGCCCAGCGGCACCGTCTTGCGCATCTCGCGCAGCATGGGCCCGGCCTCCGGCGGGTAGTGGTCCATGCCGCTGGAGGCGATGTAGCCCGGCGCCACCGCATTGACCCGCACGCCGCTGTGCGCCCACTCGGCCGCCGCGGTCTCGGTGAAGCTCACCATGCCCGCGCGGGCCGCGCCGCTGTGGCCCATGGTGGGCATGGAGCCCCACATGTCGGCCACGATGTTCACGATGGACCCGCCCTGCGCCTGCATGGCCCGGCGGTAGCACTCGCGCGCCATCAGGAACCCACCGGTGAGGTTGGTGGCGATCACCGCGTCCCAGCCCTTGGCCGTGATGCCCTCCAGCGGCGTGATGTACTGCCCGCCGGCGTTGTTCACGAGCGCGTCGATGCGGCCGTGGGCGACCATGATGGCCTGCACCACGTCCTGCACGGCAGCCTCCTGCCGGATGTCGCAGGCGTGGAAGCTGGCGCGGCCGCCGTCCGCCGCGATCTCCCCGGCCACGTCGTGCAGCTTGTCCAGCTTGCGGCCGATCAGCACCACGTGGGCGCCCAGCGACGCCAGCTCGTGCGCGGTGCATCGGCCGATGCCCGGCCCGCCGCCGGTGACGATGACCACCTGCCCGGCGAACAGGCCGGGCGCGAAGACGGAACGGTACTTCGGGCTCATGAGGGCTCCCCGATGAAGAGCGCGACGGCCGCCTGCGCCAGGTCGTCCAGCGTGGCTTCCTTGCGCCGGTCGAACCACTGGGCCGACCAGTTCAGCGCGCCAAAGATCAGCAGGCGCGCCAGCTTGACGTCCGGCTTCAGCGCCCCGGACGCGTGCAGCGCCTGCAGCACCGGCATCCAGGGAGCCTCGTACTCGCTTTGCAGCCCGGCCAGCGCCTGCCGCTGGCGCGGCGTGATGGAACGCGCCTCGTACAGCATCACCGGGATGAAGTCGCTGCCGGGGCCCAGCAGGATGTCGAAATGGTTGCGGACCAGAACGGCCAGGAGCGCCCGCGGATCGGGCGCATCCTGCTCTGCTTTTTGTAGCGCTTCGGCCTGTCGCGAGATCGCCGAGCGCATGCCCTCCTCCATCACCGCGTACAGCAGGGCCCCCTTGCTCTTGAAGTGGTAGAAGGGCGAGCCGCTCTGCATGCCGGCGGCGGCGGCGATGTCGCGGGTGCTGGTGGCGTTGAACCCCTGCCGGCGGAACAGGCGTGCCGCGTGCCGCAGCAGCTCGCGGCGGCGGTTGCCGTCGTCACGTTCCAGCTCGGTCTTGCGCGGGCGGCCGCGCGGCCTGCGCAGGACGGGTGTGAGTTCAGCGGCGGCGGGCATGCGCCCACCTTATCAGCCCGGCCTATTTATGGCAAGCAAGTGCTTGGTGAAAATATCAACCGAGCTCCGCGGCACGCTTGCGCAGCAGCTCGCGCTCGCGCGCATTGCCGGCCAGCTGCGCGGCGCGCTCGAACTCCGCCTTCGCCTCGACCCTGCGCCCCAGCTTGGCCAGCAGGTCGCCGCGCACGCTGGGCAGCCACTGGTACTGGCGCAGGGCTTTCTCGCCGGCCAGCGCATCCACGATGGCCAGGCCCGCGGCCGGACCGAACGCCATGCCGACGGCGACGGCGCGATTGAGCTCCACGACCGGCGACGGCGCCAGGCTGGCGAGTGTTTCGTACAGCCCGGCGATGCGCACCCAGTCGGTCTGCGCCGCGGTGGCCGCGCGGGCATGGCAGGCGGCAATGGCGGCCTGCAGCCCATAGGGCCCGAGCGCGCCCTGCGATTCGGCGCGCTCCAGCGCCAGCAGGCCGCGGCGGATCAGCAGCTGGTCCCAGCGGCTGCGGTCCTGGTCGGCCAGCAGGATGGGGCGTCCCTGCGCGTCGGTGCGGGCCTTGATGCGCGAGGCCTGCAGCTCCAGCAGCGCCGCCAGACCCAGGGCCTCGCTTGCCTGCGGCGCCAGCTCGGCCAGCATGCGGGCCAGGCGCAAGGCCTCTTCGGCCAGCGCGGGCCGCATCCAGTCGTCGCCGGCGGTGGCCGTGTAGCCCTCGTTGAAGATGAGGTAGATCACCTCCAGGACCGAAGCGAGCCGGCGAGCCAGTTCCTCGCCGCGCGGCACTTCGAACGGCACCCTGGCTTCCGCCAGCGAGCGTTTGGCGCGCACGATGCGCTGCGCGATGGTGGGCTCGGGCACCAGGAAGGCACGCGCGATCTCCTGCGTGGTCAGGCCGCCCAGCAGCTTGAGCGTGAGCGCCACCCGCGCCTCGGTGGAGAGCACCGGGTGGCAGGCCGTGAACATCAGGCGCAGCAGGTCGTCGCCGATCTCGTCCTGCCGGGCCTCGTCCAGGGCGTCGGTAAAATCGGGCACGACCAGCGCCTCCTGCGCCTGCAGGTCGTGGCCGATCTCCTCGTGCCTGGCCTGCTGCAGCTTGGCACGGCGCAGGTGGTCCAGGGCGCGGTGCTTGGCGGTGGTCATGAGCCAGGCTCCCGGCTTGTCGGGCAGGCCCTGCTTCGGCCAGTGCTCCAGCGCCGCCACCAGCGCGTCCTGCGCCAGTTCCTCGGCCACGCCCACGTCGCGCACCATGCGCGCCACGGTGGCGACCACCTTGGCGGATTCGATCCGCCAGACCGCCGCGATCGCATCGTGCGTGGCCGAGTGCATGGGGAGCTACGCCTGCGGCGGAGCGGCCGAAGGATCCATCCAGAACACCTCCCACACGTGGCCATCGAGGTCGGTGAAGCCGTGGCTGTACATGAAGCCGTGGTCCTGCGACGGGTTGGGGGCGGTGCCGCCGGCGGCCAGCGCCTTGCCCACCATTTCGTCCACTTCGGCGCGGCTGCCGCAGGCCAGCGCGATCAGCACCTCGGTGGTCTTGGTGGCGTCGGCAATCGGCTTCTTCGTGAATCCCTGGAAAAAGGACTCGACCAGCAGCATCACGTAGTTGTGGTCTTCGCTCACCACCATGCAGGCGCCCTGCTCGTTGGTGAACTGCGGGTTGAACGTGAAGCCCAGGCTCTTGAAGAACGCCTGGCTGCGTTCCATGTTCTTGATCGGGAGGTTGACGAACATCTGGCGTGACATGGAAGGCTCCTTCAGCGGGTTTCGGCGATCTGCTTGAGGCCGGCCAGGCCGGTCTCGAAGTCCTGGCCGATCATGCGGTCCAGGTTGAACAAGGTCCCCATCACGCGGCTGATGTAGGGCGCCGGGCCGTGCATGGCCCAGGTGACCTGCGTGCCGCCGCTATGGGGCGAGAGCAGGAATTCCACCGTGTTGCGTCCCTCGAAGGGTTCGACCATGTGAAGTTGCAAAGTCACTTTCTGCGGCGCGGTCTCCAGGATGCGCAGGCTCCCCTTGCCCACGTCCCGGTTGCCCTCGAAATGGTAGGCGGCGCCGGGGCCGCTGGACGGCCCTTCGTAGCGCCCGCGCATCGCCGGGTCCTTGCGGCTGTAGGGGTTCCAGGTGTTGAACTGGCGCATGTCGTTGATGAGCGCATGCACCCGCTCGGCCGGGGCCCGCACGGTGGCGGTGCGCTCCACGCGGAAGGTATCGGGCTTGGCAGCGGCGATCAGCAGCAGGGTCGCCAGGGCGAGGACGGCCAGCCCCAGGGCCAGCCACAGCAGGGTCTTGCTCACGGCCGGCCTCCGGGCAGCAGGGTCTTGAATTTCTCGCGTTCCTCGGCCGGGGCCAGGGCGTCCAGGTCTTCCATTTCGTAGAGCTGGCGCACCTCGATCTCTGCCGGCTGGCCCCGGCCGACCGGGTTGGGGAATCGCCGCGCCCACTCGAGCGCCTCTTCCCGGCTGCGCACCTGGATGAGCGTGTAGCCCGCGATCAGCTCCTTGCTTTCGGCGAAGGGGCCGTCCACCACGACCCGCCGGTCGCCCTCGTAACGGATGCGCCAGCCGCGGCTCGAAGGCTGCAGGCCGGAAGCGTCCAGCAGCGCGCCGGCCCGGGCCAGCTCCTCGTGGAAGACGCGCATCTGCTGGAACATCTGCTCGCTGGCGTCGGGGAAACGGCCGGCCTCGGTGTCGGGCGTGGCCTTGACGATGATCATGAATCGCATGGGAC
>CAZZAW010000212.1:0-5027 GCA_964652405.1 uncultured Ramlibacter sp. | reverse complement strand
TGAACCAGCTCACCGAGCTGCGCATGATGAGCAAGGCCTGGGCCGAGAAGAACAACTCGGTCGAGCCCAAGGACATCCGCAACGTCACCCAGGAAACCTTCGCGAACCGCAACGCCATGGGCACCGGCCCCTTCATGCTGAAGTCGTGGGTTCCGGACCAGCGCATGGTCATGGAGCGCAACCCGAACTGGTGGGGCAAGCTCGAAGGCAACCTGACCGAGATCGTCTACACCCCGATCAAGTCCGAAGCCACGCGCGTCGCCGCCATGCTCTCCGGTGAGGTCGACCTGGTGCTGGATCCCAGCCCCCAGGACCTGCCGCGCCTGCGCCAGAACGCCAACCTGAAGGTGATGGACGGCGTGGAAAGCCGCACCATCTTCTTCGGCCTGGACACCTTCCGTGACGAGCTGCCCGGCTGCAACGTCAAGGGCAAGAACCCGCTGAAGGACCAGCGCGTGCGCCGCGCCCTGTACCAGGCGATCGACATCGACAGCCTGATGCGTGTCACCATGCGCGGACTGGGCCAGGCCACCGGTACGCTGATCGCCCCGCAGGTGAACGGCTGGACCGAAGACCTGCACAAGCGTTTCCCGTTCGATGCCGAAGGCGCCAAGAAGCTGCTGGCCGATGCCGGCTACCCGCAGGGCTTCGAGGTGGACTTCGCCTGCCCGAACAACCGCTACATCAACGACGAGGAAATCTGCCAGGCGGTGACGGCCATGTGGTCGCGCATCGGCGTGCGTGCCAAGCTGCGCACCCTGCCCCTGGTGACCTACTTCCCCATGATCCAGCGCTACGAAGCCAGCATCTACATGCTGGGCTGGGGCGTGCCGACCTTCGACGCCATGTACAGCCTGCAATCGCTGGTGCGCACCGTGGGCACGGACGGTGACGGCAACTACAACGTCGGCCGTTTCAGCAACCCGAAGATCGATGCCGTGATCGACCGCGCCAAGGTCGAGACTGACACGCTGGTGCGCAACCGCCGCCTGGTGGAGGCCCTGCAGCTGGCCAAGGAGGACTTCTCCCACATCCCGCTGCACAACCAGATCATCCCCTGGGCGATGAAGAAGAACATCGACGTGGTGCACCGTCCCGACAACCGCCTGGACTGGCGCCTGATCAAGGTCAACTAAGGCGATGCGGGCCGCCTCGCGCGGCCCCTGGAATCCCACTTCAAGGCCGCCCCACCCGGCGGCCTTGTCCTTTGCGGGGCTCTTCCTTTAAACCTAAAGGAAACCCCCGTGTCGGCACGTTCTTTGCGGTGCTAGCATCGCCACGCTTTCGCCTTACCTGATGTTTGCATTCATCCTGCGCCGCCTGATCCAGGCCGTGATCGTCATGGTCACGGTCGCGTTTATCGCTTTCCTGCTGTTCCAGTACGTCGGCGACCCCGTGGTTTTCCTGCTGGGCCAGGACGCCACCCCTGAACAAATCCGTGAACTGCGACGCGACCTCGGGCTGGACAAGCCCTTTTTCGTGCAGTTCTGGCATTTCCTCATGAACGCCGCCCAGGGTGAATTCGGGCTGAGCCTGCGCCAGGGGGCGAAGGTCTCCCGGCTGATCGCCGAGCGCTTTCCGGCCACCCTGGAACTGGCCATGATGGCGGCAGTGCTGGCCCTGGCGATCGGCATCCCCATGGGCGTGTACGCTGCCCTGCGCCGCGGCACCTTCCTGAGCCAGGTGTTCATGACGATTTCGCTGCTGGGCGTCTCGCTGCCCACCTTCCTGATCGGCATCCTGCTGATCCTGCTGTTCGCCGTCACCCTGGGCTGGTTCCCCAGCTTCGGCCGTGGCGACACGGTGCAGGTCGGCTGGTGGAGCAGCGGCCTGCTCACCCCCAAGGGGTGGCACCACATCATCCTGCCGGCCACCACGCTGGCCATCTTCCAGCTCACCCTCATCATGCGGCTGGTCCGGGCCGAGATGCTGGAAGTGCTGCGCACCGACTACATCAAGTTCGCGCGCGCCCGTGGCCTGTCGAACCGGGCCATCCACTTCGGCCACGCGCTGAAGAACACCCTGGTGCCCGTGATGACCATCACCGGCCTGCAGCTGGGCGGCCTGATCGCCTTCGCCATCATCACCGAGACGGTGTTCCAGTGGCCGGGCATGGGGCTGCTGTTCATCCAGGCCGTGACCTTCGC
This sequence comes from uncultured Ramlibacter sp., assembly GCA_964652405.1. GTDB lineage: Bacteria > Pseudomonadota > Gammaproteobacteria > Burkholderiales > Burkholderiaceae_C > Ramlibacter. Next base: position 2,880 of record CAZZAW010000212.1, on the reverse strand, counting down.
CGACATCCCCGTGATGGCCGCCTACCTGTGCCTGATCGCGCTGATCTTCGTGGTGATCAACCTGGTGGTGGACCTCCTGTACTTCGCGGTCGATCCCCGGTTGCGCGTCGGCAAGGCGGGGGGACATTGACATGCTGGCCCCTCATGCGCCGGCGCGGCTGAAAGCGAACGGCCGCGCCTTCGCCCACATCACCCAGTACCACCCGGAGCTCACGGCCTTCCGGCGCGACCTGCATGCGCACCCGGAGCTCGGCTTCGAGGAGGTCTACACCGCGGCCCGGGTGCAGGAAGCGCTCAAGCTGTGCGGCGTGGACGAGATCCATGCCGGCATCGGCAAGACGGGGGTGGTCGGCGTGATCAGGGGCCGCCAGACGGCCAGTGGCCGCATGATCGGCCTGCGCGCCGACATGGACGCGCTGACCATGACCGAGACGAACGAGTTCCCGTGGAAGTCGGGGCGCAGCGGCATGATGCACGGCTGTGGCCACGACGGCCACACCACCATGCTGGTGGGCGCCGCGCGCTACCTGGCCGAAACCCGCAACTTCGACGGCACCGCCGTCCTGATCTTCCAGCCGGGTGAAGAAGGCTTCGCCGGCGCCAAGGCCATGATCGAGGACGGCCTGTTCGAGCGCTTCCCGGTGCAGGCGGTCTACGGCATGCACAACTGGCCCGGCCTCAAGCCCGGCACCATCGGCCTGCGCCCCGGCCCCATGATGGCGGCGGCCGACCGGGTCACCATCGAGATCACCGGCAAGGGCGGGCATGGCGCCCACGCCTACCTGGCGGTCGACCCGGTGCTGGTGGCCGCGCACATCATCACGGCGGTGCAGAGCATCGTGTCCCGCAACGTGCCGCCCGTCGAGGGCGCCGTGGTCAGCCTGTGCGCCATGCAGGCAGGCGACCTCCACGCCATGAGCGTGATCCCCGGCAAAGCCACGCTGGTCGGCACCGTGCGCACCTTCACGCCGGACATCCAGGACATGGTCGAGCGCCGCCTGACCGAGCTGTGCAGCGCCGTCGCGCTGGGCTTCGGGGCCACCGCGTCCGTGCACTACGAGCGCATCTACCCGGCCACGGTCAACACGCAGGACGAGGCGGCCTTCGCCGCGGACGTGGCCGAGACCCTGGTGGGCGCGGACCACGTGGTGCGCGACATGGAGCCGAGCATGGGCGCGGAGGATTTTTCCTTCATGCTCCAGGTCAAGCCCGGCGCCTACCTGCGCATCGGCCAGGGCGGCGAGGGCAGCTGCATGCTGCACAACAGCCGCTACGACTTCAACGACGAGATCCTGCCCCTGGGTTCGGCGCTGCATGCCAGCATCGCCGAGCAATCCATGCCGCTGGCCAGCCACTAGCCGGCCAGCGCCTTTCCCTCACCCATCCCACCACGAGGAGCCTTTGATGAAATTCAAGTCCACCCTGCTGTCCGCTGCCCTGCTGTGCGCCCTGGCGGGCGGCGCTTCGGCGCAGACCGTGCGCATCGCCAACAGGGCGATGCCCTGTCGATGGACCCGCACTCGCTCAACGAGTCGCTGCAGCTGAGCGTCACGGGCAACGTCTACGAAGGCCTGGTGATCCGCAACAAGGACCTGAGCCTGGCCCCGGGCCTGGCGACCGCCTGGCGCCAGACCTCGCCCACGGTGTGGCGCTTCGACCTTCGCAAGGGCGTGCAATTCCATGACGGCACGCCGTTCAACGCCGATGACGTGATCTTCTCCTTCGCGCGGACCCAGGTGGACGGCTCGGACATGAAGAGCTACACCAACGACTTCAAGGAAGTGCGCAAGGTCGACGACTTCACGGTCGAGATCGAGACCAAGACGCCGTTCCCCATCCTGCCCGACGTGATCTCGCTGGTCTACATCATGAGCAAGAAGTGGGCGGAGACCAACCAGGCCACGCGCCCCGTGGACCGCCGCAAGGGCATCGAGAACGCCGCGTCCTTCCGCGCCAACGGCACTGGCCCGTTCCGCCTGCGCGAGCGCCAGCCCAACGTGCGCACCACCTTCTCGCGCAACGGCAACTACTGGGGCAAGATCGAAGGCAACGTCCAGGAAGTCATCTTCACGCCCATCGGCAACGACCCCACCCGCGTGGCCGCCCTGCTGTCCGGCGAGATTGATGTGATGGAGCCCATTCCCGTGCAGGACATCGCCCGTGTCAACGCGAGCCCCAATGCCCGCGCCGTCACCGGCCCCGAGCTGCGCACCATCTTCCTGGGCATGGACCAGAAGCGCGACGAGCTGCTCTATTCCAGCGTGAAGGGCAAGAACCCATTCAAGGACAAGCGCGTGCGCCAGGCCTTCTACCAGGCCATCGACATCGAAGGCATCAAGCGCACCGTGATGCGTGGCGCCTCCAACCCCACGGCGCTGATGGTCGGGCCCGGCATCAACGGCTTCGACGCCAACCAGAACAAGCGCCTGCCGTACGACCCCGACGCGGCCAAGAAGCTGCTGGCCGATGCCGGCTACCCCAACGGCTTCGAGGTCACCATGAACTGCCCCAACGACCGTTACGTCAACGACGGCCAGATCTGCGAGGCCGTGGCCGCCAACCTGGCCCGCGTCGGCGTCAAGATCAACCTGGCGGCCGAAACCAAGGGCACCTACTTCCCCAAGATCCTGCGCCGCGACACCAGCTTCTACATGCTGGGCTGGACGCCGGGCACCTATGACTCGCATAACGCGCTGAATGCGCTGATGCGCTGCGTGGACGACAAGGGCGCCGGCCAATTCAACCTGGGCAGCTACTGCAATCCCAAGGTCGATGAACTCACGCTCAAGATCCAGTCCGAGACCGACAAGGCCCGGCGCAGTGCCATGATCAAGGAAGCCTTCGACCTGCATTCGGCCGACATCGGCCACCTGCCCCTGC
>CAZZAW010000211.1:0-5045 GCA_964652405.1 uncultured Ramlibacter sp. | reverse complement strand
GCCGACGACACCGCTGGTGTAGATCTCGGTGGTCGCCGTATCATTAAAAAAATAGCTAGATGCGCCCGCCGCTGGCGGGCTGCAGGCGCTTTTCTTTCAGGAACCGGGCCGCGCGCCAGCCCAGGAGCAGCGCGAGGATGGCGGCATAGACCGCCACCTCGGCGAAGTCGTTCTTGCCCGCCCGCATCCAGAAGAAGTGCAGGATCGCCAGCCCGGCGATCAGGTACACGCCCCTGTGCAGCGCCTGCCAGCGCCGCGCGCCCAGGGCCTTGATCGCCTTGTTGAACGAGGTGGCGGCCAGCGGCGTCAGCAGCACGAAGGCGGCAAAGCCCACCAGGATGAACGGGCGCTTGGCGATGTCGCGGGCGATCTCCGCCAGGTCGAAGCCCATGTCGAACCAGCTGTAGCTCACCAGGTGCAGCACCGCGTAGAAGTAGGTGAACAGCCCCAGCATGCGCCTGAAGCGCGCCAGGGGCGGCGTGGCGGTGATCACCCGCAGCGGCGTCACCGCCAGCGTCAGGCAGAGCAGGCGCAGCGTCCAGTCGCCGGTGGAGCGGATCAGGTACTCGGCGGGATTCGCGCCCAGGTTGTCGGTGACGGCGCCCCAGGCCAGCCAGGCGAAGGGCAGCAAGGCTGCGATGAACAGCACCGGCTTTGCCGCCGGATGCATGAGCAGCGAAGCGGCGCCAGAGCGCCGCGTGCCCTGGCCCCAGGCCATCAGCCGCCGCCGGGCCGCCCCAAGGCGGCTGAAGCCCCCCCGGGGGGCAGCGCAGCACACGAAGTGGCCAGCGTGGGGGCCATGTTCCTAGTAGAACTTCTTCAGGTCCATGCCGGCGTAGAGCTGCCCCACCTGGGCCTCGTAGCCGTTGAACATCAGCGTCTTGCGCTTCTTGGCGAACAGCCCGTCCTCGCCGATGCGGCGCTCGGTGGCCTGCGACCAGCGCGGATGATCCACGTTCGGGTTCACGTTGGAATAGAAGCCGTACTCCTGGGGCGCCGAACGGTTCCAAGCGGTCTTCGGTTCCTGCTCGGTGAACCGGATGCGCACCAGGCTCTTGCCGCTCTTGAACCCGTACTTCCAGGGCACCACCAGGCGAACCGGCGCGCCGTTCTGGTTGGGCAGCACCTCGCCGTACATGCCGAAGGTCAGCAGGGTCAGCGGGTGCATGGCCTCGTCCATGCGCAGCCCTTCCACGTAGGGCCAGTCCAGCACGCGCGAGCCGACGTAGGGCATGGTCTTGGGATCGGCCTGGGTGATGAACTCCACGTACTTCGCGTTGCCCAGCGGCTCCACCTTCTCGATCAGCTTGCTCATGGAATAGCCCACCCAGGGGATCACCATGGACCAGCCCTCGACGCAGCGCAGCCGGTAGATGCGCTCCTCCTGGGCACTCAGCTTGAGCAGGTCTTCCAGCGCGTACTTCGCCGGCTTCTTCACCAGGCCGTCGACTTCCACCGTCCAGGGGGTGGTCCTGAGCGTGTGGGCGTTCTTGGCCGGGTCCGACTTGTCGGTGCCGAACTCGTAGAAGTTGTTGTAGGTGCTCGCGTCCTTGTAGTCGGTGAGCTTTTCCATGGTCACCGCGCCGGGCACGGTGCTGCGCACCGAGGCCAGGGGCGCCAGCTTGCCGGGACGCGTCGCGGGCGCCTGCGCCAGCGCCTCGCGCCCGGCCCAGCCAGCCAGCGCCGCCCCGGCCGCGCCGGTGGCCATCAGCTTGAGCAGTTCACGCCGGTGCTGGTAGACGCCTCGCGGCGTGATTTCGCTGGCGTAAGGGTGGATGAATCCGTCGCGGCCGGTCTTGATCAGCATGGGCTTTCCTTGTCTTGCCTGTGTCTGTCGGGGGTACGCACCCGGACCTTACAGGGATTCAGAGGTTGCCGTAACTGTGCAGCCCGGACAGGAACATGTTCACGCCCAGGAAGGCGAAGGTGGTCACGGCAAGGCCCACCAGCGCCCACCAGGCGGACACCGCGCCGCGCAAGCCCTTCATCAGGCGCATGTGCAGCCAGGCCGCATAGTTCAGCCACACGATCAGGGCCCAGGTTTCCTTGGGGTCCCAGCTCCAGTAGCCGCCCCAGGCTTCGGCCGCCCACAGGGCGCCCAGCACGGTGGCGATGGTGAAGAAGGCGAAGCCCACCGCGATGGACTTGTACATCACGTCGTCCAGCACCTCGAAGGACGGCAGGCGCTCGGCGATGCGCCGGCGCAGGGCCAGGATGCCGCCCACGATCAGCGCCGACAGGCCGAAATACACCGCCCAGTAGTTGCTGATGCCGCCCTCGGGCGACTTGCGGAATACCAGGGGCTCGAAGCACAGCACCATGCCCAGCAGCCACAGCGGCGCAAGCTTCCACCAGCGCGTCTCCGCGGCCTGCTGCTTGACCAGGTAGGCGAACGCCACCATGGCCGCCAGCGCGAAGGTGCCATAGCCCACGAAGTTGGCCGGCACGTGCAGCTTCATCCACCAGCTCTTGAGCGCGGGCACCAGCGGCTGGATCTCGTGAGCCTCGCGCACCACCGTGTACCAGAGCAGGAACCCCACCGCCGCGCTCACCACCAGCATCACGAAGGCGCCCAGCGCGCGGGTGCGGTACTGCGCCTCGAAGTACAGGTAAAACAGCGCCGTCATCCAGCAGAACAGGACGAACACCTCGTAGAGGTTGCTCACCGGGATGTGGCCGACGTCGGGGCCGATCAGGTAGCTCTCGTACCAGCGCACCATGGTCCCGATCAGGGCCATGCCCACCGCGACCCAGGCCAGGCGCGAGCCCAGCGTTTCCATCGCCGCGGCCTGCCCGCGCGCGAACATGCCGATCCAGTAGAAGGCCGTGCTCATGAAGAACAGCATGCTCATCCAGAGGATGGCCGACTGGCTGGACAGGAAGTACTTGAGCCAGAACACGCTGTCGGCGCGTGCCAGGCTCCCTTGGTAGGCGGCCACCGCCAGCAGCGAGAACGCCGCCACGGCCAGCATCAGCACGCGCAAGGGCCGCCAGAACCAGCCCAGCCAGATCGCGGCCGGGACCGTCCCCACCAGGATGGCCTTTTCATAGACGTCCATGTAGCCCGAGTAGCGGGTGAAGGCGAACAGGCCGCCCGCCGCCACCAGGGCGGCAAACAGCCAGTCCAGGGCGGTGCGGCGCGAGAAGAACCCTTCGTTCAGGGTGATGGTCGTGGTCGCGGTGTTCATGGGGTTCCCAGGAGTTTGTCTCTGAGCCGGGCGAACTCGCGGTCCGCCTCCAGGGTCTGCCGGTTGCTCGACAGCGCCAGGCTGGCGCTGCTGCCTTGGCCCTGCGGCGCCAGCCAGACCCAGAGCCGGCGCTCACGCACGTACAGCATGGCAAAGATGCCGATGATCAGCAAGGCGCAGCCCAGGTAGACGATGTTGCGGCCAGGGGCACGCGCCACCTGGAACACGCTGGCCTGCACCTGGGTGAAGTCCTTGAGCTGGAAGGCCATGGGCGCGGGGTACAGGTGCACGTCCGACAGGGCCAGCACGGCCTGCGTCATGAAACCTTGCGTGGTGTCGCCCGGCTCCAAAGGCTTGAGGCCTGCCCTTTCGCGCGTGAGCTGCGCCAGCTCGAACAGCACGCCATTGAGGATGCGCACCAGCACTTCGCCGGCGCGGGCGCGCTCGGCCTCCGGCACGTTGGCTTCCATGAACTCGCTGATTGCCTGCAGGCCGCCCGTGGCCTTGGTGCCGCCCGCCTCGCCCGCGAACAGGGCCAGCGCCCGGCCCGCCGAGGCGGCCAGCTGGCCGGCCAGCTCGGGCCGCGACGCATCCACCGCCTTGGCGGCATAGCGGCGCACGGCTTCGTCGCGCAGCCGGGCGTCCAGCAGGCCGGCCCGCAGACGCAGAAACCCGTCCAGGCCGCCCTGGTCATCGGCCGGCACCCGCAGGTAGCGAAAGCTCTCCGCCGGCGTGTCCCGCAGCCCCATCAGGTACACCGGCACGCCGTCGCCCGTGTCCACGGGCAGCATGTAGTTGTGGAACTCGCGCGCCTGGCCGGCGGCATCGCGCAGCTTGTAGGTGACGCTGGGCCCGACGTTGCGCAGCTCCTTCTTCGTCACCGTCTTGTTGGCTGCGCCCAGGCGGGATTCGATCGCGTTCCCCAGGTCGACCTTGCGCACGTCCGCGCCCGAGGCCGACTCGCCCGCGAAGTTCTCCACGTTGATCACGCGCAGGCCGGTGTATTCCAGCGTCATCTTCTCGGCGCCCTCGCCCTGCCCCTTGGTCAGCTGCGAGCTGCCGCCGATCACGCCCTCGATCTCGAAGGTCTTGCTGCCGCCGTTCATGGGCACGGAAGCCAGCTTCACCAGGGAACCGCCGTCGTCGAAGCTGGACTGGTAGATGGCTATGCCGCGGTGCGAGGCCGGATGGTTGACTTCCACGCGGGCGGGAATCTTCTCGCCGGTCTCGCGGTCGTGGATCACGATCTCGCTGGCGAACAGCTTGGGCATGCCGGTGGAGTAGTGCTCCACGATGAACTTCTTCAGCTCGATGGAGAACGGCAGCTCCTGCAGCAGGATGCCGTCGGACTGGTTCAGGATGGCCGTGCCGGACTGGGTGCCCTCGGCCACCAGCAGGTTGCCCCGGAACGTGGGGTTGGAGGCGGGCAGCCGGTGCTGCGGCGCCACGTCCGCGATCATTCCGCCCCCGGTGTAGGGCGCCTTGCCGCCCCACCACATCTGGGCCCGCACGATCAGGTCGCCGTCCAGCAGGCCGCCCACGCAGACCAGGACGATGGCGCCGTGGGCAGCGATGTACCCCAGCTTGTTCGCGGCCCCGGCCTTGGCGGCCACCATCCAGCCCTCACCCTGCGGCGTGCTGCGCTGCTGCAGCCTCACCTTCCAGCCGCCCTGGGCCAGCGCCTGTCCGATGCGCTGCGCGGCCTGTCCCGGGGCGTCGGGCAGCGCGCCCTCCGCGCGGTGGTGGAACGCCTTGAGGCTCTGCTCGCGGATGTTCTCCTTGTACGCCTTCAGGTCGGTGAGGATCTTGGGCGTGTTGCGGGCGATGCACAGCGAGGTGCTCACCACCAGGAAGGCC
>CAZZAW010000210.1:0-5093 GCA_964652405.1 uncultured Ramlibacter sp. | reverse complement strand
CCTGCGCGTTCGACGGCGATGGCGCGCTCATGCTGGCCCTCGAGCACCGGCCGCTGGTGGTGGTCACCGACCTGGCCATGCCCGGGCGCGACGGCTACCGGCTGCTGGCGGCGCTGCGGGCCGAACCGGCGTGCCGCGATGCCTTCGTGGTGGCGGTCTCGGGGTGGGGCGGCAACGCGGCCGAGCGCCAGGCCCGCGCGGCGGGCTTCGATGCCTGGTTCGTCAAGCCCTGCGAGCACGCCGACCTCATGAAGACGGTGGCGCGCGCCGTGTACCGGGGCAACAGCCTGCGCGAAGCCGCCCGGCTCGCCGGCGCCGGCACCGGCGGCACGGGCTGAAGGCTCAGGCGGTGGCCGCCGGCTGCGACAACCCGTCCAGCACCTCCAGCAGCGCGTCCGGCACCACCGGCTTGACCAGGTGGGCGTCGAACCCCGCCTCGGCGCTGCGCCGCCGGTCTTCCTGCTGGCCCCAGCCGGAGACGGCCACGATCTTCATGCCCCGGCCCCAGGGCTGGCTGCGGATGCGCCGGCAGGCCTCGAACCCGTTCATGCGCGGCATGCCCAGGTCCAGCACCAGCGCGTCGGGGCGCAGCTGCTGGGCCTTTTCCACGCCCTCGACGCCGTCGTAGGCCGTCTCGGCCTCGCAGCCCATCAGGCGCAGCACCTCGGCCAGCGTGTCGGCGCTGTCCTGGTTGTCGTCCACCACCAGCACCTGCCGCACGCTGCGCTCGGGCGCCGCCGCTGGCGGCTCCGGCTGCGGCGCCGGCACGGCCACCTCGTCCACCAGCGCCAGCGGCAGGCGCACGATGAACTCGCTGCCCTGGTTCAGGCCGCCGCTGTGGGCCTCCACGCGGCCCCCGTGCAGCTGGGTGAGCCGCTGCACCAGCGACAGGCCGATGCCCAGCCCGCCGTGCCCCCGGTCCAACCCCTCGCCGCCCTGGAAGAACATGTCGAACACCAGCGGCAGCTGGTGCGGTGCGATGCCCTTGCCCAGGTCGCGCACGCCCAGCACCGCCTCGCCGTCCTCGGCCCGGGCCCAGACCCAGATCGGCGTGCCGGCCGGCGAGTAGCGCGCCGCGTTCGCCAGCAGGTTGCCCAGCACCTGCACCAGGCGCACCGGGTCGCCTTCCACGTGCAGCGGGCGGCGCGGCAGTTCCAGGTGCAGCGGATGGCGGCCGGCCTCCACCTGCGGCCGGGTGCTTTCCAGCGCGCCGTTGATCACGTCGGCGACCGCGACCCGCTCCATGCGCAGCTCCAGCTTGTCGCGGGTGATGCGGCTGATGTCCAGCAGGTCCTCGATCAGCCGGGTGAGGTGCGTGACCTGCTTGTCGATGATGTCGCGGCTGCGCGTGAGCTCGGGCACGTCGGGGCCCTTCAGGCGCAGCAGCTCCACCGCGCTGCGGATGGGGGCGAGCGGGTTGCGCAGCTCGTGCGCCAGGGTCGCGAGAAAGCGGTCCTTGCGGCGGTCGGCGTCCAGCAGCGCGACCTCGGCGCGCTTGCGGTCGGTCACGTCGCGCTGCGTGCCCCAGGCGCGCACCAGCAGGCCGTCCTCGATCACGCCCGACAGGCTGTTGGCGAAGTACAGCGGGTTGCCATCGCGGTCATGCTCCACCGACTCCACCTCGCTGCAGCGGTAGCCCTGCTCCACCAGCGTGCGCAGGTAGGCGTGCGTGGTGGGCGCGTCCTCGTGCAGCATCCGCCCCAGGCCTTCGCCCACCAGCTCGCGGGCCGTCGCATAGCCGTACATGCGGGCGAAGGCGTCGTTGCACTCGGCGAAGCGGCCGTGCCGCAGCACCTGCCGGACCTGGTCCTCGACCGGCAGGCGCGTGTCGACGGGCGGGTCGAACTCCATGCGCCAGATGCCTTCGGTGCTGTTGGCCACGAAGGCGCGGTAGCGTTCCTCGGTGCGTCGCAGGTGCTCCTCGGCGCGCATGCGCTCGGTGATGTCGTTGAACAGCAGCGCCACCTGCTGCGAGCCCGGCTCGCCGGTGGGCGTGGCGTACACGTCGAACCAGCGGCCCATGGCCGGCGACTGCTCGGTGAAACGCATGGCCTGTCCCGTGGCCGCCACCCGCCCGTAGCGCTCGACCCAGTGGGACTCCAGCCCCGGCACCAGCTCGCGCGCGGTGCGGCCGACGGCGCCCGCCAGGCCGGTCTGGCGCTCGAAGACACCATTGGCCTCCACGAACCGGTAGTCCTGCGCCTGCCCCTGCGCGTCCAGCAGCATTTCGATGACGCAGAAGCCCTGGTCGATGGTCCCCAGCAGCTTGCGGTAACGCTCTTCGGACTGGCGAAGCGCGGCCTCGGTCGAGGAGGTGTCTTGCATCGGAGAGAAAAGCGCCCACGCAGGGTGCGGGCGAAAACGAAAGCGGCGATTCTAGGGTCGGCCCAGCTCAGCCTTGAGGTAACGATGGGCTACGGCGCAGGGCGTCCAGCCGCTCCAGTTCGGCCAGCAGCGCGTCCGGGGCCACCGGCTTGACCAGGTGCCCGTCGAAGCCCGCCTCGGTGCTGCGCAGGACGTCGGCGGACTGGCCCCACCCCGACACCGCGAGCACCCGAAGCGCCTGGCCCTGCGACAACGCGCGGATCGCGCGGCAGGCCTGCAGGCCGTCCATGCGCGGCATGCCCAGGTCCATCACCACCGTGTCGGGCGCGACGGCCTGGACCTGCCGGACCGCCGCCTCGCCGTCGTAGGCGGTGTGCGCCTCGTGGCCCAGCAGGCGCAGCACCTCGGCCAGCGTGTCGGCGCTGTCGGCGTTGTCGTCCACCACGAGGATGCGCCGGCTGCGGCCGAGGGACCAGGCCGCCGGCGCCGGCCCCGCCGCGGCGGCGGCTTCGGCGCCTTCCAGGGGCAGCCACACGAGGAACTCGCTCCCCTGGCCCAGGCCGGCGCTGCGCGCCTGCGTCCGGCCGCCGTGCAGCTCGGCGAGCTGGCGCACCAGCGACAGGCCGATGCCCAGCCCGCCATGCGACCGGCGGGTGCCGCTCTCGGCCTGGTAGAACAGCTCGAACACCCGCTCCAGGTCCGCCGGCCCGATGCCCTGGCCCTGGTCGCGCACGGACAGGCGCAGCTGCCCGTGCTCGCTCGCGACCGACACCATGACGGGCGCGCCGGGCGCCGAGTACTTGGCCGCGTTGCTCACCAGGTTCTGCACCACCTGCACCAGCCGCACCTCGTCGCCCCGCACGCGCAGCGGCGCCTCGGGCAGGTCCAGCGAGAGCGGGTGCGCGCCCCCGTCGAGCTCGGGCCTGGCGTTCTCCACCGCCGCGCGCACCACGTCCTGGAACACCAGGCGCTCGGCGCGCAGCTCGAGCTTGTTGCGGGTGATCCGGCTCACGTCCATGAGGTCGTCCATCAGCCGGGCCAGGTGCTTGACCTGCCGGTCGATCAGCTCGCGCTGGGCGCGCGTCTGCACGTCGCCCGGGTCGCGCAGGCGCATGACCTCCACGGCGCTGCGGATCGGCGCCAGCGGATTGCGCAGCTCGTGCGCGAGCGTTGCCAGGAACTCGTCCTTGCGGCGGTCGGCGTCCCGCAGCGCCAGTTCGGCGCGCTTGCGGTCGGTCACGTTGCGCTGCGTGCCCCAGGCGCGCACCAGCAGGCCGTCCTCGACCACCCCGGAGATGCTGTTGTCGAACCAGACCGGGCGGCCCTCGCGGTCGTGCTCCTGCGACTCCACCCCGCTGGCCTTGTAGCCCGCCTCCACCAGCGTCGCGAGGTAGGCCCGCACCGCGGGATCGGCCGGGTCCATCATCACGGCCAGTCCCTGGCCCAGCAGCGACTGCGGGCTGTCCTGGCCGTACATCCGGGCGAAGGCCTCGTTGCACTCGGCGAAGCGGCCATGGCGCAGGATCAGGTCCACCTGCTGCGGCACGGGCAGGCGCGTGTCCACGGGCGGCTGGAACTCCATGCGCCAGATGCCTTCGGAGCTGTTGGCCACGAAGGCGCGGTAGCGCTCCTCGCTCTGGCGCAGCCGCTGCTCGGACTGCCGCAATGAATCCTCGGCCGAGCGCCGCGCGTGGATGTCGGTCACCGAGCCCACGTAGCCCTGGAACTCGCCCGAGGCTCCCCAGCGCGGGCTGCCGGCGTCGATCACCCAGTGCCAGTGGCCGTCGGACCGCCGCAGGCGGTGCTCCAGCGCGAAGGGTTGCCGCCCGGCGTTGGCCTGGACGAACGCGTCCCCGGTGGCGGCGCGGTCATCCGGGTGGACCATCTCCAGCCAGCCGAAGCCCAGTCCCTGCGCCTCGGCCTGCCCGGTGAACTCGCTCCAGCCGCGCGAGAGGAAGCTGCAGCGGCCGTCGGGCTCGGTCACCCACAGCATGGCCGGCGCCGTGTCGGCGAACTGGCGCAGCCGCTGCTCGGCGGCCACCTGCGAGGTCACGTCCAGCGTGATGCCGTCGAACTTGGTGGGCTGCCCGCCCGGTCCGTACGAGGCGTGGCCGACCGCGCGAATCCACTTCTGGTCGCCCGCGGGGCTGACGGTGCGGTAGACGATGTCGAAGGTGCTGCGGTCGGTGATCGCCGCGTCCACGGCCCGGCGCGTCGCTTCCCGGTCGTCCGGGTGGATGCGGCTGTAGAACAGGTCGATGTCCACCCGCGCGTCGGGCGGCAGGTGGAAGTGGGCCTTGACGTTGTCGTTCCAGACCAGTTCGCCCAGCGGCAGCGGATTGAGCCAGATGCCCAGGCCGGTGGTGCGGACCACGAACTCCAGGCGCTCGCGGTCAGCCGTGGAGGAATCGGTGCTGCTGCTCATGCGCGGGTGACAGCGGCCATTCTAGGCGCGCGGCCCCGCGCTGGGAGCTCATCCGTAGGGGCTTTGGCGCTCAGGCCAGGCGCGCGCGGTGCCGGGCGATCTGGGCCCGCACCTGCGCCGGCGCGGTGCCGCCCAGGGTGTTGCGCGCCTCGAGCGATCCGCGCAGCGACAGCACCTGGTAGACGTCGTTCCCGATCTGCGGATGGAAGCCTTGCAGCACCGGAAGCGGCAGCTCCGACAGGTCGCAGCCCTGCGCCACGGCGGCCTTGACCGCATGGGCCACGGTCTCGTGCGCGTCGCGGAAGGGCAGGCCCTTCTTCACCAGGTAGTCGGCCAGGTCGGT
>CAZZAW010000209.1:4161-5106 GCA_964652405.1 uncultured Ramlibacter sp. | reverse complement strand
CTGCAGGGCTTCGGCGGCGACACCATGAACGCCGTGATCGCCGCCGCGCGGGCCGGTGCCCGCACGGCCTACCTCACGCGCGTGGGCGGCGACAGCTTCGGGCGCGAGCTGATGGCGCTGTGGCGCGAGGAAGGCGTGGACACCTCGGGCGTGGAGACCGACGACGGCGCGCCCACGGGCCTCTATTTCGTCACGCACGGCCCGCAAGGCCACGAGTTCAGCTACCGCCGGGCCGGCTCGGCAGCGGCCCGGATGACGCCGGCGTGGATCCAGCAGGGCGTGCCCGCGCAGGTCCTGCGCTCCTGCCGCTTCCTGCATGTCTCGGGCATCTCGCTGGCGATTTCGCCCACGGCCCGCGCCACCGTGCTGGCCGCCATGCGCCTGGCGCGCGAAGCCGGCGCCCAGGTGTCGCTGGACGCCAACCTGAGGCTCAAGCTCTGGACGCTGGACGAAGCGCGCGACGGCATGGCGTCCGCCATGGCGCTGTGCGACCTGTTCCTGCCCAGCCTGGACGACGTGACCGCGCTGAACGGCTTGCGCGAACCGGCCGCCATCGCCGACTGGGGCCACGCCGCCGGCGCCCGCTCCGTCGTGGTCAAGCTCGGCTCGGATGGCGCGATGGTCAGCGAGGCCGGTCGGCGCGAGACGCTGCACGCGTACCGGGTCCAGGCCGTGGACGCGACCGGGGCCGGCGACTGCTTCTCGGGCAACCTGCTGGCGCGCCTGGCGCAAGGCGACAGCCTGTCGCAGGCTGCGCGCTATGCCAACGCCGCCGCCTCGCTGGCTGTGCAGGGCTGGGGCGCCGTGGCGCCGCTGCCCCGGCCCGAAGCCGTGAGGGCGCTGCTGTGAGCGGGCGCCTGGTCGCCGTCGACTGGGGCACCACCTCGCTGCGGGCCGCGCTGCTGGGGGCGGACGGGCAGGTGATCGAGGAGCACAGCTCCAGCG
>CAZZAW010000209.1:0-4151 GCA_964652405.1 uncultured Ramlibacter sp. | reverse complement strand
CGACGGCATCCTGCATGTGCCCGCCGGTGGTTACGCTCCTGTTTTCATAGCAGCTTGCGCCCACTGGATGCGCGCTCCCGGCACTTTCTGCCTGATGAGCGGGATGGTGGGCAGCCGCCAGGGCTGGGTGGAGGCGCCCTACTGCCCCTGCCCCGCCGGCTTCGCCGAGCTGGGCCGGGCGCTGGCGCCGGTGGACGCCGGCCTGTCCAACGCCCGGGTGGCCATCGTGCCCGGGCTGTCCTGCGAGCAGGACGGCGTGCCCGACGTGATGCGCGGCGAAGAGACCCAGGTGTTCGGCGCGCTGGACCTGCTGGGCCTGGACCAGGGGCTGTTCGTGCTGCCCGGCACCCACAGCAAATGGGTGCAGGTCAAGGACAGGCGCATCCGCGCCTTCTCCACCTTCATGACCGGCGAGTTCTATGCCCTGCTGCGCCAGCATTCGCTGCTGGCGCGCAGCCTGCTCGCGCAGGACGGCGCGCTGGACGAGGAGGCTTTCCGCCGCGGCCTGGCGCAGGCCGGGCGCGCGGGCAGCCTGCTGCGTTCGGCGTTCAGCACGCGCACGCTCTCGCTGTTCGACCGCCTGCCCGCAGCGGCCCTGTCCAGCTACCTCTCGGGCCTGGTGATCGGCGAGGAGCTGCGGGTGCAGGCCAGCCTGGCCAGGGCGGCGCCGGTGGTGCTGATCGGCGCGCCCGATCTCACCCTGCGCTACCAGCTCGCCCTGGCTGAGTCGGGCGTGCAGGCCCAGCGCCTGGGTTCCGAGGCAACATGGCGGGGCCTGTGGGCCATCGCCCAGGGCCTGGAGGACCGCCCATGACCACGCATCAGCTTTTTCAGCAGGCCCTGGCCGCCTGTCCCCTGGTCGCCATCCTGCGCGGCCTGCGCCCCGACGAAGCCGTGCCGGTGGGGCAGGTGCTGGTGGACGCCGGCTTCCGCCTGATCGAGGTGCCGCTGAACTCGCCGCAGCCGCTGCTGAGCATCGCGGCGCTCAGCCGTGCGTTCCCGCAGGCCCTGGTCGGCGCCGGCACCGTGCTCTCGCCCAGCGAGGTGGGCCCGGTGCAGGCCGCCGGCGGCCAGCTGGTGGTGGCGCCCAACTTCAACCCCGAGGTGGTGCGGGAGGCGCGCGAGCTGGACCTGTGCTGCCTGCCCGGCGTGGCCACGCCCAGCGAAGCCTTCGCCGCGCTGGAGGCCGGCGCCACCGGCCTGAAGCTGTTTCCGGCGGAGATGATGCCGCCCGCGGTCGTCAAGGCCTGGCGCGCGGTGCTGCCGCCGCAGGCATTGGTGCTGCCGGTCGGCGGGATCACGCCCGACAACCTGCCGGACTACCGGGCGGCGGGCGCCAGTGGCGCCGGCATCGGCTCGGCGCTCTACAAGCCCGGCATTTCGCTGGCCGAGCTCGGCGAGAAGGCACGGGCGTTCGTGGCGGCGGCGCGGCTACCATGAGCG
Source organism: uncultured Ramlibacter sp. (assembly GCA_964652405.1). GTDB lineage: Bacteria > Pseudomonadota > Gammaproteobacteria > Burkholderiales > Burkholderiaceae_C > Ramlibacter. The sequence continues at coordinate 2,708 of CAZZAW010000209.1, read as the reverse complement.
CATGAGCGTTCCCGCACCCGGCACTTCCTCCTCTTCTTCCATCTCCTTCGGCCTGCGTGGCCGCGTGTGCATCGTCACCGGCGGCGCGCAGGGCATCGGCGAGGCCTGCGCCCGCCGCTTCGCGCGTGAAGGCGCCGTCCCGGTGATCGCCGACATCGACGCGGCCCGCGGCCAGGCCCTGGCCGCCGAGCTGGGCGGCCTGTTCGTGCCCTGCGACGTGGGCGACCGCACCCAGGTCCACACCGCGGTCGCCAAGACCATGCTGGACTACGGGCGCATCGACGTGCTGGTGAACAACGCCGGCATCTTCAAGGCCGCCGATTTCCTGGAGGTCAGCGAGGCCGATTTCGACGCGGTGATCCGCATCAACCTCAAGGGCTCGTTCCTCATGGGCCAGGCCGTGGCGCGCGAGATGGCCAAGGTGGGCAAGGGCGCCATCGTGAACATGAGCTCGGTGAACGGCGTGCTCGCCATTCCCACCATCGCCAGCTACAACGTGAGCAAGGGCGGCATCAACCAGCTCACGCGCGTGATGGCGCTGGCGCTCGCTGACAAGGGGATCCGGGTGAACGCGGTGGCGCCCGGCACCATCGCGACCGAACTCGCCGCGAGGGCCGTGCTGACCAGCGACGATGCCAAGGCGAAGATCATGAGCCGCACGCCCATGAAGCGGCTGGGCGAGCCGGCCGAGATCGCCGACGCCGTGGCCTGGCTGGCCAGCGACGCCGCGAGCTACGTCACCGGCGAGATCGTCGTGGTGGACGGCGGGCGGATGACGCTGAACTACACCGTCCCGGTCTGACCGTCAGACGTTGGCGATCGCCACGGCGCGGGCGTTGAGGTAGGCCTCGATCGCCTCCGGGCCGCCTTCCGAGCCGTAGCCCGAATCCTTGACGCCGCCGAAAGGCATCTCGGCCGAGGGCATGGCGGGCATGTTCACCCACAGCATGCCCACCTCGACGCGGCGGGCCAGCAGGTCGGCGTTCTTCAGCGACTTCGTGAACGCGTAGCCGGCCAGGCCGTACGGCAGGCGGTTGGATTCGGCGATCGCCTCCTCCAGCGTGTTGAAGGGACGGATGGCCGCCATGGGGCCGAAAGGCTCGTCGTTGAACACCTTGGCGCTGGTGGGCACGTCGGCCAGGATGGTGGGCTGCCAGAAGTTGCCGGCATCGCCGATGCGCTCGCCGCCCGCCAGCACGGTGGCGCCCTTCTCCACGGCGTCCTTGGTGAACTCGGCCATGGCGGTGAGGCGGCGCGGGTTGGCCAGCGGACCCATTTGCGTGCCCTCGGCCAGGCCGTCACCGACCTTGAGGCCCTTGGCCTGCTGGGCCAGCGCCTGCGCGAAGTCGTTCTTGATGCTCTCGTGCACCAGGAAGCGCGTCGGCGAGATGCACACCTGGCCCGCGTTGCGGAACTTGGCCGCGCCCGCGGCCTTGACGGCCAGCGGGATGTCCGCGTCCTCGCAGACGATGACCGGGGCATGACCGCCCAGCTCCATGGTCACGCGCTTCATGTGCTGGCCGGCCAGCGCGGCCAGCTGCTTGCCCACGGGGGTGGAGCCGGTGAAGGTGATCTTGCGGATGGTGGGGTGGGGGATCAGGTAGCTGGAGATTTCGGCCGGGTTGCCGTAGATCAGGCCCAGCACGCCGGGCGGCAGGCCCGCGTCCTGGAAGGCGCGGATCAGGCCGGCGGGGCCCGCGGGCGTCTCTTCCGGCGCCTTGACCAGCATGGAGCAGCCGGCAGCCAGCGCGGCGCCGACCTTGCGCACCACCTGGTTGATCGGGAAGTTCCAGGGCGTGAACGCGGCCACGGGGCCCACCGGGTCCTTCAGGACCATCTGGCGCACGGACAGGTTCCAGCGCGAAGGCACGATGCGGCCGTAGACGCGGAAGCCTTCCTCGGCGAACCACTCGATGATGTCGGCGGCGGCCATGGCCTCGCCCTTGGCTTCCACCAGCGGCTTGCCCTGCTCCTGGGTGATCAGCGCGCCGATCTCGCCCGCGCGCTCGCGCATCAGCGCGGCGGCCTTGCGCATGATCTTGCTGCGGTCCGCCGCCGTCATGTCACGCCAGGTCTCGAACCCCTTCTGCGCCGCTTCCAGCGCCTTGTCCAGGTCGGCCTTGGACGCATGGGCCACGCGGCCGATCTCCTTGCCGGTGGCGGGATTGAAGACCGCCAGGGTGCGGCCGTCCGCGGCGTCCTGCCACTGGCCGTTGATGAAGAGCTGGGTGTTCGGATAGGTCATTGCGGTGTCCTCGGGAAGGCTCTTGGGGAAAACCCCGCATTGTCCGACAAATTTCAGGCCGCTGTCGCCATGGCCGGCCGGGCCAGCGGGGCCTCGCGGATGGGCAGGTGGATCAGCGCTGCGCCGGCCGCCAGAACGATGTCGATGTACCAGACCCAGTCGTAGCTGCCGGTGGCCTGGAACACGGTGCCGCCCAGCCAGGCGCCCAGGAAGCCGCCGACCTGGTGCGTGAGCATCACGATGCCGAACAGCGTGGCCATGTTGGCGGGGCCGAAGAACTTGGCGACCAGGCCCGCCGTCGGCGGCACGGTGGACAGGAAGGTGAGGCCCATCACGGCGGCGAACACCAGCATCACCCAGCCCGTCTTGGGCGCCAGCAGGAAGACGATGACCGCGAGACCGCGCGTGGCGTACACCAGCGACAGCAGCGACTTCATGCGCCAGCGGCCCACGGCCCAGCCCA
>CAZZAW010000208.1:0-5111 GCA_964652405.1 uncultured Ramlibacter sp. | reverse complement strand
CTGCGCAACTGGGTGGCCAAGGAGATCGGCCCCATCGCCAAGCCCAAGGACATCCGTTTCGGGGACAACCTGCCCAAGACCCGCAGCGGCAAGATCATGCGCCGGCTGCTGCGCAGCATCGCCAAGGGCGAGGCGATCACGCAGGACACCAGCACGCTGGAAAACCCGGCCATCCTGGAGCAACTGGCCGAGCGCCTGTAAGCCACACCGCAAAGAAAAAGGCCCGCGGATGCGGGCCTTTTATTCTGGTGTGAGCGGCTTACTTGACGCTCAGCACCCAGGCGGCGAGCTTCTTCGCTTCGGCCTCGTTGACCTGAGCGTTCGCGGGCATGGGCACGGGACCCCAGACGCCGGCACCACCCTTCTGGATCTTGGCGGCCAGCTTGTCCACCGCGGCCTTGTCGCCGGCGTACTTGGCGGCGACTTCCTTGTACGAGGGGCCGACCAGCTTCTTGTCGGCGGCATGGCAGGCCATGCAGTTCTTGGCCGTGGCCAGCGCCTGGTCAGCCAGCGCGGGGCCGGCCATCACCAGGCCGGCGGCGATTGCGAACAGGGCACGTTTCATGGGGAGTTTCCTCTACGGTTGGGTTACGATCTTCAACGCGATTGTAGTGACGGCGGTTGACCCCTGTGTCTCCGCACGGTAAAGCCCGCTGGAGTTGAAGACATGCTGTTCCTGGGACTGGGGATTCTGTTGCTGGCCATGAAGTACCTGGAGCTGGGCCCCGTGGGCGCCTGGCCCTGGTGGGTGGTGCTGGCGCCGTTCGGCCTGGCGGTGGCCTGGTGGACGTGGGCCGACTGGTCGGGGTACACCAAGAAGAAGGCCGTGGAACGCGAAAACGCGAAGAAGCAGGCCCGCATCGACAAGAGCCGCGAGGCCATGGGCCTGGGCGTCAAGAAAAAGCGCTGATGGCGGCGTCCGGCGCGCCGGACGTGGCCGCAGCCGGCCGCCTGTCCTCGATCCGCGCACGGCTCATCCTGCTGGTGGTCGCCTGCGTGGTGCCTGCCGCGCTCATGATGGCCCTGCTCATCGGCCTGCAGTGGCGGGAAGCCCAGCAGCAGCTGCGCACCAACCTGGTCCTGACGGCCCGCGCGCTCATGGACGGCGTGAACACCGACCTGCGCGGCGTCCAGTCCGGCCTGAAGCTCCTGGCACAGTCGGCGTCGGTCATCCCGAATGACTACGCTGCCTTCCGCGCCCAGGCCCTGGCGGCGCGCGATGCGCTCGGGTTGGACAACATCACGCTCAACGACGTGCAGGGCCAGCAGCTGGTCAACCTCCGCGTGGCGTCCGGCGAACCGCTGCCGCGCCACACGGGAGCAGCCCAGATTGCGGCCGTGGCCCGTGGTGGAGGCAGCATGCTGTCGGACCTGTATGTAGGCGCCGTGTCCGGCAAGCAGCTGGTCAGCGTGTACGAGCCGGTGGTGCGCCAGGGGCAGGTGGTCGCCGTGCTCAGCGGCACCCTGGACACCGAGCGCCTGGGCCGCATGTTCCAGCACCAGCCCCTGCCCGCCAGCTGGATCAGCTCGGTGTACGACAGCTCGGGCACCATCGTCGCCCGCACGCACGAGCCCGAACGCTTCGTGGGGCAGAAGCCGCGCGCCGAGACGCTGCAGGCCATCGCCCGGGCAGCCGAGGGATCGTTCGAGGGCATCACGGTCAAGGGCACGCCCGTGCAAAGCGCCTACAGCCGCTCTCCCGCGACGGGGTGGACCGTCATCATCGGCATTCCCCGAGACGAGCTCGAGCAGGAGCTGTGGGAGACCCTCGCCAAGCTGGCCGCCGCCACCCTGTTGCTGCTGGCGGGCAGTGTGGGCCTGGCCTTCCTGATCGCCAATCGGATCGCCGGGTCGGTGCATGCGCTCGTGGGCGCGGCGACGGCCCTGGGCCGGCGCCAGCCGCCCCTCGTGGGGCGCCTGTTCTTCCGCGAGGCGCAGGAGGTCGGTACCGCCATGGCGGCGGCCTCGACGCTGCTGGGGGATGCCGCGCGGGCGTTGGCGGCCAGCGAGCTGCGGCTGCGGGCGATCCTGGAGACGGCGCAGGACGCCGTGATCGTGACCGACGCGCAGGGCCAGGTGGTCTTCTTCAACAGCCAGGCAGTGCGCATGTTCGGCCGGCCCGCCGAAGAGGCCATGGGCGCGCCGCTGGCCGAGTTCCTCGCCGCCGACTGCCTGGCATCCGGCGACAAGGGGCCGGTTCTGCAGCCCCGGCCGGACGGCACCATCATCGGCCGGCGCGAGGGCGGCGAACCCTTCCCGGTGGAGGCTTCGGCTTCTTCGGCGCGGGTCGACAACGAGGTGCTCACCACCCTGATCCTGCGCGACGTGACCGAGCGGGTGAGGGCACATGACGCCCTGGTCCGCAGCAACCTGGACCTGCAGCAGTTCGCCTACGTGGCCTCGCACGACCTCAAGAACCCGCTGCGTTCCATCGGCGGCTTCGTCGAGCTGCTGCAGCGCGGCTACAGCGCCCAGCTGGATGAACGCGGGCGTGACATCCTGGGGCGCACCGGCCGGGCGGTCCGAACGCTGGAGACCCTGACCAACGACCTGCTGACCTATGCCCGTCTCAACAGCCCGGAACGGGCACCTGAGCCAGTGGACTGCGCGCGCCTGGTGGACGAAGTGCTGCAGCTGCTCTCCGCGCCGATCTCGCAAGCCGGCGCCCGCGTGGAGCACCAGGGCCTGCCGGTGATCGAGGGTGACCGCACGCAGCTGGCCCAGTTGTTCCTCAACCTGGTGGGCAATGCGGTCAAGTACCGGGGCCAGGAGCCGCCCGTGGTCAAGCTCAGCGCGCACCGGGTGGACCGGGCCTGGCTGTTCGAGGTGGCGGACAACGGGATCGGCATCGCGCCCGAGCACCGCGAGCGCGTCTTCGAGATCTTCAAGCGCCTGCACACCGCCGCCGAGTACGAGGGCAGCGGCATCGGCCTGTCCGTCTGCCGGCGCGTGGTGCAGAACCACGGCGGCAGCATCTGGGTGCATCCCGGCAGCGCGCCCGGATGCACAATCCGCTTCATCATCCCGGACCGAGTCCCGACATGAGCGCGACGAGCCCTGGCCGCCCCGCCCGCGTCCTGCTGGTGGAAGACAACGACGACCACGCCTTCCTGGCCAACGAGGCTTTCGCCTCCAGCCGGCTGCTGGTCGACCTCCACCACGTGGACAACGGTGTCAAGTGCATGCAATTCCTTCGGCGTGAGGCGCCGTACCAGCGGGTCTGGCGGCCCGACCTGGTGCTGCTGGACATCCACATGCCGCTGATGGACGGCTTCGAGGTGATCACGGCCGTCCGGGCCGACCCGCAGCTGAAGAACCTGCCGGTGGTGGTGATGTCCACCTCGGGCGAAGACCAGGGTGTGCGCCGCATGTACGAGCTGGGTTGCAACTCCTACGTCACCAAGCCCGTGGGTTTCGAAGGCTTCGTGGGCGTGGTGCGGCAACTCAGCGGCTACTGGCTGCAGCTGGTGGTGCTGCCCCGCAACGACTAGCCCAGCTGCACGGCTTTCCGTTGCAACGGCGAGAGGGCCGGCCCCTCGATCACCGTGCCGTCCGGCCGGAACCGGCTGCCGTGGCAGGGGCAGTCCCAGCTGGTCTCCACGCTGTTCCAGTGCACCTTGCAGCCCATGTGCGTGCAGACCGGCGACACCGCGAACAGCTCTCCATCGGGCGTGCGGTAGGCAGCCACCGACTCGCCGTCGGTTTCCACCAGGGCGCTGTCGCCTGGTGCCAGCGAGGTGAGCTGCTCCTGCTGGCCGCGGGTGAGGTAATCCTCCACCAGGCTCCTGGCCACGGTGAGGTTCTCTTCCAGCAGCGTCCTGGCGCCCTTGACGGGCGTGAACCGCCCCGGCGCGCAGCGGCGGGCGAACGGCGGCTCTTCGTCGGCGAGCTGGGCCGCGATCAGCCGCGCCGCCGCCGTGCCCCAGGTCAGCCCGTCGGTGGAAAAGCCCGTGGCGACGAAGCAGCCGGAATGGTCGCGGCCGATGTAGGGCAAGCCATCATGCGATCGGTAGTTCTGAGCCGACCAGCGATGCACCGCCGGCCCCGGGTCCAGGTAACTGGCGGCCAGCGACTCCACCGCCATCAGCCCGGCCTTGGCGTTGTGCTTGCCGGTCTTGTGTTCCTGCCCGACGGCGACGAGGTAGCGCTCGCCGTCCTGGTTCAGCGTGCGCATCGACAGGCCTTCGTCCCCCTGCCACCAGAAGATCCCCGCCCCAGGGTCGTTGCCGCCGGCCCGGAACGACACCCCGTACTCGCGGTGCACCGGCATCTCGGCGTGCACCAGGTGGATGCCCTTGGGCGAGTGCGTGGCCTGCACGATCTCCTGCGCCCGCACCTTGCCGCCGGCCGTGACGGCGGTGCGCGTCTTCATGTCCAGGTCCAGCACGCGCGAATGCTCGTGCACCTGGCAGCCCGCCGCGGCGGCACGCTGCGCCAGGTGCGCCACGTAGGCCTGGGGCTGGAACTGCGCCTGGTCGTCCAGCCGGAGGATGCGGCCGGCCGCCGGGGGCAGGCCCGCGGGCACGGTGTCTTCCCAGCGCACGCTGGCACCGGCCTGGGAGAGCGCGTCGAATTCCTGTTCGATCTGCTTCTGGTCCGCGCCGGTACGCGCGAACTGCAGGAGCGGGCAGCGAGTGAAGACGGCCTGCGGCGCCTGCCGGCACTGCATCTCGACGAAGTCGATCGCGCTGCGCCGCTGGGCGACCACCTCGCGCGCCACGTCCTCGCCCCAGTGCTTGAGGAGGGGCGCGAGGCCCAGGCTCAGGGTGACGTACAGGTTGCCGGTGGAATGGCCCGTGGTGCCGCTGCCGACCTGGTCGGCCTCCAGCAGCACGCAGCGGCGGCCCTGCCCGGCCAGCAGCAGGGCAAGCGTCACGCCCGTGATGCCGCCGCCGATGACCAGCACGTCGGTCTCGAGGTCGCCCTGCAGCGCGGCAAAGGAGGTGGGCGGCGCCAGCGCGCGCCAGACGGAGGTGGTGTCCATGGAATCTCCCGCGAGGAAGGTCCCATGCTGGAGCCGCGGCGTGGCGGCTCCTGTAGGAAATCGCGGCGACTTAGAAGTTGTCGAGCACGGCGCCCTTGCTGGCGCTGGACGCGTTGAACGCGAACTT
>CAZZAW010000207.1:0-5115 GCA_964652405.1 uncultured Ramlibacter sp. | reverse complement strand
TCACCGTCATGGGCCTGCAGTTCGCCGAGCTGCTGGCCGGCACCATCGTGGTGGAGAGCGTGTTCTACCTGCCGGGCCTCGGGCGCCTGATCTTCCAGTCGATTTCCAACCGCGACCTGATCGTGGTGCGCAACTGCGTGATGCTGCTGGCCGCCATGGTGGTGATCGTCAACTTCATCGTGGACCTGCTGTACGCCGCGATCGACCCGCGCGTGAAGGCGAGCGACATATGACCGCTGCCGCCACGGCCGCCCCGCCGCAAGGCGCGGGCTTCTGGAAGCGCGCGCTGGGCCACCCCAGCTTCGTCATCGGCGCCCTGCTGAGCCTGCTGCTCGCACTGGCCGCCGCGCTGTCCCTGGTGTGGACGCCGCATTCGCCCTATGACGTGGACATGTCGGCCAAGCTGCTGCCGCCGGGCGGCAGCTATTTGCTGGGCACCGACCCGTACGGGCGCGACCTGGTGTCGCTGCTGCTGGTGGGCGCCCGCGCCTCCATCGTGGTCGGCGTGATCGCGGTGAGCATCGGCCTGGTGATCGGCACGGCACTGGGCCTGCTGGCCGCCGCCAAGCGGGGCTGGGTGGAGGAAGGGATCATGCGCGTGGCCGACTTCGGCTTCGCCTTCCCGGCCATCCTCTCGGCCATCATGCTCACGGCCGTGTTCGGCCCTGGCATGGTCAACGCCATCATCGCCATCGGCATCTACAACATCCCGACCTTCGCCCGCATCACGCGGGCCTCGGCCAACGCGATCTGGTCGCGTGAGTTCGTGCTGGCGGCCCGCGCCTGCGGCAAGGGCACCTTCAGCATCACGGTGGAGCACGTGCTGCCCAACATCCTGTCGGTGCTGATCGTGCAGGCCACCATCCGCTTCGCGATCGCCATCCTGGCGGAGGCGGCCCTCTCGTACCTGGGCCTGGGCACGCAGCCGCCCCAGCCTTCCTGGGGCCGCATGCTGAGCGAGGCGCAGACCCTGATGTTCCAGGCCCCCATGCTCGCTGTGTATCCGGGCATCGCCATCGCGCTGGCCGTGCTGGGGCTCAACCTGCTGGGCGACGGGCTGCGCGACCTGCTCGACCCGCGCCTGTCGCGCAAGAGGTAGCTGCTTGGCCCTGCTCGAAGTCGAGAACCTCTCCGTAGTGCTGCAGACGCAGCGCGGCCCGGCCCGCGCCGTGCGCGGCGTGAGCTTCAGCCTGGAGCGCGGCCAGACCCTGGGGCTGGTGGGCGAGTCGGGCTGCGGCAAGTCCATCACCGCCATGTCGCTCCTGGGCCTCTTGCCCGAGAACGCGCAGGTGACCGGCAGCATCCGCTTCGACGGCCAGGAGCTGGTCGGCCTGCCGGAGCGCGACTTGTGCGCCCTGCGCGGCGACCGCATCGGCATGATCTTCCAGGAGCCCATGACCGCCCTGAACCCGGTGCACACCGTGGGCCGACAGGTGGCCGAGCCCCTGCGCCTGCACCGCGGCCTGGACACGGCGGCGGCCCGCAAGGAAGCGATCGCGCTGCTGGACCGGGTGGGCATCCCGGACGCGGCCCGCCGCATCGACGCCTATCCGCACCAGTTCTCGGGCGGGCAGCGCCAGCGCATCACCATCGCCATGGCGCTGGCCTGCGGACCCGACCTGCTGATCGCGGACGAGCCCACCACCGCGCTGGACGTGACCATCCAGCAGCAGATCCTCGCCCTGATCCGCGAGCTGGTGGCCGAGCGCGGCATGGCAATGATCCTGATTTCGCACGATCTGGGCGTGGTCGCCCAGAACGTGCGCCGCATGATGGTGATGTACGGCGGCAGCGTGGTGGAGAGCGGGCCCACCCGGGAGGTGTTCGCGCACCGCATGCAGCCCTACACGCTGGGCCTGTTCGGGGCCCGCCCGGCGCTGGGAGCGGCCCGCGGCCAGCGGCTCGTCACCATTCCGGGGACCGTGCCGGAACTGGTGGACCTGCCGCCCGGCTGCCCGTTCGCCGGCCGCTGCCGCTTCACCATCCCCGAGTGCCACGCGACCGTGCCGCCGCCCGTCGAAGTGGGGTCCGGCCACCAGGCGCGCTGCATCCGGCTGGATGCGGTGGCGGCCGAGCAGCTGGCCGGAGCCGTGAAATGAGCGCCCCGCTGCTGCAGGTCGAGAACCTGGTGCGCGAGTACCCGCTGCCGCGCGAGAAGCTGCTGCAGCCGCCCGGCAAGGTGCACGCGCTCAACGGCGTGAGCTTCACCCTGGAGAAGGGCCGCAGCCTGGGCATCGTGGGTGAATCGGGCTCGGGCAAGTCCACCCTGGCCCGCCTGGTCATGGCGCTGGACCGGCCCACGTCCGGCCGCGTGCTGATGGAGGGGCGCGACCTGCATGCCCTGGCGCCGGAGGAACTGCGCCGGGCCCGGCGCGACTTCCAGATGGTGTTCCAGGACCCCTACGGCTCGCTGGATCCGCGCCAGACGGTGGAGCGCATCGTCACCGAACCGCTGGCTGCGCAGGGCGGCACCACCGCGGCCGAACGGCGCCGCCAGGCCCAGGAGGTGCTGGCCTCGGTGGGCCTGCGGCCCACCGACCTGGGCAAGTACCCGCACGAGTTCTCCGGCGGCCAGCGCCAGCGCATCGCCATCGCACGCGCCCTGGTCACGCGGCCGCGCCTGATCGTGGCCGACGAACCCGTGAGCGCCCTGGACGTCTCGGTGCAGGCCCAGGTGCTCAACCTCATGCAGGACCTGCAGGCGGAGTTCGGCGTCACCTACATGCTGATCAGCCATGACCTGGCGGTGGTCAACCACCTGTGCGAGGACGTCGCCGTGCTCTGGCAAGGCCGCATCGTGGAACAGGGCCCGCCCGAGCGCCTGTTCCGGGCCGCCGAACACCCCTACACCCAGGCGCTGCTGGCCGCGGTGCCCCGCGCGGAGCCGCCGCCTGCGGAATAAGCAAATCCCTCTTGCACGGCGTCGGCAATGTCGCAGATGATGAAGCCGACCCGCAGCCGGGCCCTACATTTCCTACTTTCGTTTGTGGAGCTTCCCATGTTGAACCGACGGACCCTTCTTTCCACCGCCGCCATCGCCGGCCTGCCCCTGGCCCTGCCCCAGGGCGCGCTGGCGCAAAGCCGCAAGGATTCCATCGTGCTGGCCATGGCGCTGGAGCCCAGCCCCGGGCTGGACCCGACCGGCGGCGCCGCCTCCTCCATCGGCGAGGTCACGCTCTACAACATCTACGAAACCCTGACCAAGATCAATCCGGACGGCTCCGTCACGCCGCTGCTGGCCGAGAGCTGGGAGGTCTCGCCCGACCTGACCACCTACACCTTCAAGCTGCGCAAGGGCGTCAGGTTCCACAACGGCGAGCCGTTCAACGCGCAGGCCGTGAAGTTCTCGTTCGACCGCGCCGGCGGCGAGAAGAGCACCAACAAGGACAAGCGCACCTTCGCCGCGCTCACCACCCAGGTCGTGGACGAGCACACGGTCGTGATCCTCACCAAGGAGATCGATCCCGACTTCCCCTTCCTCATGGGCCAGGCCACGGCCATCATCGTGGGGCCCAAGAGCGCCGACACCAACGCCACCAAGCCGGTGGGCACCGGCCCGTTCACGCTGCAGAACTGGGTCAGGGGCTCCTCGATCACGCTGGCCAAGTCGCCCACCTACCGCAACGCCGCCGCGGTCAAGCTCAACCGCGCCACCTTCCGCTTCATCTCCGACCCGGCCGCGCAGGTGGCCGCGCTCATGGCCGGCGACGTGGACGCCTTTCCGCGCGTGACGCCCCGCAGCGTGGAGCAGTTCAAGGGCAACAACAAGTTCCAGGTGGTGGTGTCCGGCTCGCGCGCCAAGACCATCCTGGCGATCAACAACAAGAAGAAGCCCTTCGACGACGTGCGGGTGCGCCGCGCGGTCTCGGCGGCCATCGACCGCAAGGCCGTGATCCAGGGCGCGGGCGACGGCTACGGCGCCCCCATTGGCGCCCACTACCCGCCCAGCGCGCCCGGCTACGTGGACGTGACCGCGGTCAACGCCTTCAACCCCGACAAGGCCCGCGCCCTGCTCAAGGAAGCCGGGGTGAACAACCTGGAAGTCACCATCGTGCTGCCGCCGCCGCCCTACGCGCGCCAGGGAGGCGAGGTGATCGCCTCGCAGCTGTCCAAGGTCGGCATCAACGCCAAGCTGCAGAACGTGGAGTGGGCGCAGTGGCTGTCCAACGTGTACGGCAACAAGAACTACGACATGACCATCATTTCGCATGTCGAGCCGTTCGACCTGGGCAACTTCGCCAAGCCCGACTACTACTGGAACTACAGCTCGCCCAAGTTCAACGACCTGTACAACAAATACAAGAGCTCGGCCAAGCCGGCCGACCGCAGCAAGCTGCTGGCCGACATCCAGCGCCTGCTGGCCGAGGACGCCCCGCACGCCTTCCTGTACCAGCCGCAGTGGGTGACGGTGGCCAACCGCAACGTCAAGGGCCTGTGGAACAACATGCCCATCTTCTGCAACGACCTGTCGGCGATCTCCTGGGCCTGATGCGGCGCGCCCTGCATGACGACGCAGTACCCGCATGCATTGCATGAACTGTCCGCCGCGCAGCTGAGCGAGGGCTTCCGCACCAGGGCCTTCTCGCCGGTCGAAGTGACCCGGGCCGTTCTCGGCCACATCGAGCGCTGGGAGCAGCACCTGCAGGCCCTGTACCTGCTGCGGCCCGAGAAGGCGCTTGAACAGGCCCGCGCCAGCGAGGCTCGCTGGCTCAAGGGAACAGCCTTGGGCCCCCTCGACGGCGTGCCCGCCACGCTCAAGGACAACATCGCCACGCAGGGCGATCCCACGCCGCTGGGGACGGCGGCGGTGGAACTGGTGCCGGCCGCGGCCGACGCGCCGCCCGCTGCCCGAACGCGCGAAGCCGGCTGCGTGGTCGTGGCCAAGACCACCATGCCGGACTACGGCATGTTGTCCTCGGGCCTGTCCAGCTTCCACAAGCTGGCGCGCAACCCCTGGGACCGCAGCCGGACGCCCGGAGGCTCGAGCTCCGGCGCGGGGGCGGCCGCGGCCGCCGGGTACGGTCCCCTGCACGTGGGCACCGACATCGGCGGCTCGCTGCGCCTGCCGGCCGGCTGGTGCGGCATCTTCACGCTCAAGCCCAGCCTGGGCCGCAT
>CAZZAW010000206.1:0-5146 GCA_964652405.1 uncultured Ramlibacter sp. | reverse complement strand
CCCCGGACGACCAGACCTACGACGTGAACGTGCGCCTGGCCCCGGACGCCCGCGTCTCGCCGCAGCAGCTGGAGCGGCTTCCGTTCGCCACGGGTTCGAATCCCGACGGCAGCCCGCGCATCGTGCGCCTGAACCAGCTGGCCGAGGTGAAGGAAAGCACCGGCCCCAACCAGATCAACCGGCGCGACCTCACGCGCGAGGTGGCGGTCAATGCCAACGTGTACGGACGCGCGGCCGGCGAGGTGTCGGCCGACATCCGAAAGGCGCTGGACGCGATCGGCTTCCCGCCCGGCTACCGCTACCAGTTCAGCGGCTCCACCAAGAACATGGCCGAATCCTTCGGCTACGCGGTGTCGGCGCTGGCCATGGCGGTGATCTTCATCTACATGATCCTGGCCAGCCAGTTCAAGAGCTTCCTGCAGCCGCTGGCGCTGATGACCTCGCTGCCGCTCACGCTGATCGGCGTGGTGCTGGCCCTCATGATGTTCCGCTCCACCCTGTCGATGTTCTCCGTGATCGGCGTGGTGATGCTCATGGGACTGGTCACCAAGAACGCCATCCTGCTGGTGGACTTCGCCATCCGCATGCGTGAGCAAGGCATGGAGCGGGCCGAGGCCCTGCTGCTGGCGGCGCGCGTGCGGCTGCGCCCCATCCTGATGACCACCCTGGCCATGATCTTCGGCATGGTGCCGCTGGCCTTCGCGCTCACCGAAGGCTCGGAGCAGCGCGCGCCCATGGGCCAGGCCGTGATCGGCGGGGTGATCACCTCCTCGCTGCTGACACTGGTCGTCGTGCCGGTCGTCTACTGTTACCTGGACGACCTGGCGAACTGGCTGCGGCGCAAGCCGCGAGGCGCTTCCGGCGGCGGCGGCGCCTCCATCGAGCCGGTGCCCGCCTCTAAAATTGAGGGTTTGTCCTGAACCTTCCACCTGCGAACAACACCATGAGCACGCTCTCTTCCCTCGAACAAGCCCGCTTCAACATGATCGAGCAGCAGATCCGCCCCTGGGACGTGCTGGACCCGCAGGTGCTGGAGCTCCTGGGGCAGCTGCGCCGCGAGGAGTTCACGCCGCTCGCGCACAAGGCCCTGGCCTTCGCCGACATGGAGATCCCCCTGCGCGGCTCCACCGAGGAAGCCTTGCGCCTGGGCCAGGTGATGCTGGCCCCCAAGGTCGAAGCCCGCCTGCTGCAGGAACTCAGTCCGCGCCCGCACGAGAAGGCGCTGGAAATCGGCGCCGGCTCCGGCTACATGGCGGCCCTGCTGGCCGGCCGCGCCCAGCGGGTGGTCTCGCTGGAGATCGAGCCGGAACTCGCGCGCTTCGCGCGGGAGAACCTGCAGCGCGCCGGCGTGACCAACGCCGAAGTGCGCGAAGCCGACGGCTCGCAAGGCCTGGCGGCCGAGGGCCCGTTCGACGTGATCCTGCTGTCCGGTTCGGTGGCCGAGGTGCCCGCGCCGCTGCTGCAGCAGCTCAAGGTGGGCGGCCGCCTGGCCGCCATCGTGGGCCACGAGCCCGTGATGCGCGCCACGCTGATCACCCGCACCGGCGAGAGCAGCTTCACCACGGCGCAGCGCTGGGACACGGTGGCCCCGCGCCTGCTGCGCTTCCCCGAGCCCTCCCGCTTCCACTTCTAGCCCATGGTCGACCAGGTCCGCCCCTCCCAATTGCCCGACTGGTTCGCGGCGCAATCCGCCACGGCCCCGCTGGTGCTGGACGTGCGCGAACCCGGCGAGCTGCGCACCGCGAGCCTGCGGCCCGACGGCTTCGAGCTGGTGGCCATCCCGATGAACGAGGTGCCCGCGCGCCTGGCCGAGCTCGACCCGGACCGCCCCGTGGCCTGCCTGTGCCACCACGGCGCCCGCAGCCAGCGGGTGGCGATGTTCCTGGAGCACCACGGCTTCGGGCAGGTCGCCAACATCGCCGGCGGCATCGATGCCTGGTCGGTCGAGCGCGACCCCGGCGTGCCCCGCTACTGAATGACGAACGAAGGACGGACCATGAACTTGCGATTCGCGCCGCTGGCGCTGGCCCTCGGACTGGCCTTTGCGGCGCCGGCAGGCGCGCAGAGCCTGCTGGCCCTGTACGAATCGGCCCGCGCGCACGACGCCGCCTGGCAGTCGGCCAAGGCGCAGTACGAGGCCAACCTGTACCGCGCGGAGCAGGCGCGTGCCGGCATCCTGCCGCAGGCCAACCTGTCGGCCAACGCCAGCCGCACGCAGTTCGAGAACACCAACCCGGTGGTGGACCGCGGCTTCCCCACGCAGGGCGCCACGGTGTCGGCCTCGCAGCCGCTGTACCGTCCGGCGAACTTCGCCACTTATGAGCAGGGCAAGCGCCAGGTGGACCTGGCCCGCGCCCAGCTGGAGGCGGCGGCGCAGGACCTGATCATCCGCGTGAGCCAGGCCTACTTCGACGTGCTGGCGGCGCAGGACACGCTGGCCTTCGTCAAGGCGCAAAAGACCGCCGTGGGCGAGCAGCTCGCCTCGGCCAAGCGCAACTTCGAGGTCGGCACCTCCACCATCACCGACACGCGCGAGGCCCAGGCCCGCTTCGACCTGGTGGTGGCCCAGGAGATTTCCGCCGAGAACGACCTGCGCGTGCGCAAGCTGGCCCTGGACACGCTGGTCGGCAAGACCGACGCGCAGCCGCAGCCGCTGGCCGCGCCCCTGGTGGTGCCCGCGCCGCAGCCCGACGACGTGAGCGCCTGGGTCAGCCAGGCGGAGAGCAGCAGCCCGTCCATCCAGCAGGCGCGCACCAACCTCGAGATCGCGCGGCTGGAGACCGAGAAGGCCAAGGCCGGCCACAAGCCCACGCTGGACCTCACGGCCAGCTACAACATCACGCGCAGCCCGGACGGCGGCACCACCAGCCCGCTGTCCACCCGCAGCAACACCGGCCAGGTGGGCGTGGCCTTCAACCTGCCGCTGTTCGCCGGTTTCGCCACCCAGAACCGCATCCGCGAAACCCTGTCGCTGGAGCAGCGCGCCGAGGCCGACCTGGAAGCCGCGCGCCGCAACGTGGCGCAGGCCACCCGCACTGCCTATTTCGGCGTGGTGTCCGGCCAGGGGCAGGTCAAGGCGCTGGAAGCCGCGGAAGCATCCAGCCAGAGCGCGCTGGATGCCAACCGCCTGGGCTACCAGGTGGGCGTTCGCATCAACATCGACGTGCTGAACTCGCAGAGCCAGCTGTTCCAGACCAAGCGCGACCTGGCCCAGGCCCGCTACAACGTGCTGCTGGGCCACCTGCGCCTCCGCCAGGCCAACGGCACGCTCACGCCCGAAGACCTCTCGCGCCTGAACAGCCTCCTGGTGCGCTGAACCGGGCCCTCACCAGCCCTTCTCGGCGATGAAGGCCTTGAGGCGGGCCGCCACCGCGTGGCAGCCCTCGTCCTTGAGGTGGATCTCGTCCGAGCGCAGCGACGAGGGCACCAGGTCGTGGCGGAAGTCCTGCACGTCCTGCTCGTCGTCGCGCTGGTACAGGCTCACCAGGTGCGAGCGGATGTCGATGAAGTTCTCGGGGTAGCGCTCGGCCAGCTCCCGGTTGGCCTGCACGATCTGCCGGTGCATGGGCCAGCCACGCACCGCCTCCTGGGCCCAGCCCACC
This sequence comes from uncultured Ramlibacter sp., assembly GCA_964652405.1. Lineage (GTDB taxonomy): Bacteria > Pseudomonadota > Gammaproteobacteria > Burkholderiales > Burkholderiaceae_C > Ramlibacter. The sequence goes on along the minus strand of CAZZAW010000206.1, from coordinate 1,544 downwards.
ATGCCCAGCACGATGAACCGGCGATGTCCCGCCGGCAGCGCGGCCAGCGAGGCCGCGATGTCCTGCTTCACCTCCGCCTTGGACTTGTTGTTCTGCCCGTACCAGAGCACGGTGATCCACTCGCGGTGCGCGGAGTCGGCCACCATGCGCGCGCGGATCTGCTGCGAGGTCTGGCCCGACACGCCGCCGTTGAACACCTGGCGCTGGCCGCCATAGGCCTCGGCCAGATGGCGGTGGCAGATGTGCGTCATGGAGTCGCCCCACATGGCGATGTGCGGCGAGGGCTCCGCGCCCCGGGCGCCGGCTGCGGCCACTAGGCCGGCGCATCCCACCAGGAGCCAGGCGAACGCCTTGCGCATGACGCCTACCAGCGCCGCGAGGCCAGTTGCTGGCGCAGCCACTTGGCCAGCAGGTCCGAGCCGTAGTAGGTGAGGTGGATGAAGTCGAAGCGCAGCGACGAAGACGGGATGTCCTGCTCGAACTCGGCGCGCTGCTGCGGGTTGTTCAGGTCGGCCTGGGCCACCATGAAGCTGCGGATGTCCAGGTAGTTGGCCGGGTACAGGGCCGCCAGCTCCGCGTTCAGGCCGGTGACCACCGAATGCCGGAGCGACCCGCGCGGGCTCTCGGCGTTGTTCACGACCGAGAGCACCAGGAAGCGGGTGTTCCCCGGCGCCAGACGGGCGATGCTGGCGGCCAGGTCGCGCTTGATCTCCGCGGCGGCGCCCTCGGGGTTGTGCAGCACGTTGTTGTGCCCGTACCAGAACACGTTGATCCAGTCGCGGTGGCGGCCATCGGCGGCCTGCCGGGCCGCGATCTGCATGGAGGTTTCGCCGCCCACGCCCCCGTTGAAGACCTCGCGGCCGGTCATCACGTGGCTGAGCTCCAGGGCCAGCGGCACGGTGAGGGAGTCGCCCCAGGCCGCCACGTGGGGCGGGCCGCTCGCCGCCTGCGGCGCGGCGACGGGCGCGGCTGCGGGGCCCGCCGCGGGAGCGGTCGCCGTGTCGGTCAGCGCGGCGGCCACCGGGCCGCCTCCTCCCCCGCCGCCGCCGCCGCCGGCGGCCAGCAGGGACACGATGCAAGCGCCTGCCTGCCTTCTGTTCATGTCAGCTCCCTCATGGTCAAGCGCTCTGCGGCTGCGCCAGGGTGGCGGACCGGCGGACCTTCACCTTGCGCAACAGCTTGAGCAGGGGCCGCTCCAGCAGCACGTAAGCCAGGCAGCACAGCGCCACGGTACCGACGATCACGGCCCCGTACAGCAACTCTGGCCCCAGCACCTGGTGCAGCCGCAGCCGCATGGAAACTTTCAGCAGCACCCCCGAGACCGACTCGTGCAGCAGGTACAGGGTGTAGGAGGCATCGCCGATGAACACCAGCCACAGCGGCGCGCTGAGCCGGCCGGCCTGCTCCAGCTTGGCGACGCCCGCCACCACCAGCGCGAAGCCGCCGGCCAGCAGCAGCTGCGCATGGCGCATCTCGTTGACGAGCAGCCAGCCGGCCACCGCGCAGATCGCCACGCCCAGCAGCAGGTACACGCCCGCCGGCCC
>CAZZAW010000205.1:0-5171 GCA_964652405.1 uncultured Ramlibacter sp. | reverse complement strand
GTGAGCGCGCTCATGCTCTCGGGCTCGTCCATCTCGCCGTCGCCGAACACGCCCCAGACCTTGCGCCCTGCGCAGTCCAGCAAGCCGCGGTGCGTGAGGTAGCGCATGAAGCGCGCGTGGTAGATCGAGCTGATGGGACCCAGCCCCATGGACCCGGTGGGAAACTGCCAGAAGTCCGGCATCAGCCAGGGATGCGGGTAGCTGGAGAGCCCGCGCGCACCGTGCTCCGGCGCGGTGATCTCCTGCCGGTAGTGCGCCAGGTCGTGTTCGGTGAGCCGTCCTTCGAGGAAGGCCCGCGCGTACACGCCGGGCGCGCTGTGCGGCTGGAAGAACACCAGGTCGCCCTGGCGGCCGGCCCGGAAGAAATGGTTGAAGCCCACCTCGAACAGGTCGGCCGCGCTGGCGTAGCTCGCGATGTGGCCGCCCAGCTCGCCGTAGGCCGCGTTGGCCCGCGCCACCATCGCCAGCGCATTCCAGCGCATGAGGGAGGCCAGCTTTTCTTCGATGGCGAGGTCGCCGGGAAAGGCCGGCTGCTGCTCCACCGGGATGGTGTTGACGTAGGGCGTGACCAGCTCGGGCGACCAGCCCACCTGCGGGGTGCGCGCCTGCGCGGCCAGCTGGTCCAGGATGAAGCGGGCCCGGGCCGGGCCTTCGGTGGCGATCAGCGCGCGCAGCGCGTCACGCCATTCGGCGGTCTCGGCGGGGTCGGTGTCGCCGGCGGCGTCGGCGAGGAAGCGGCTGATGCTCTGGTCCATCGGGCCACTGTAGTCCGCGCCCGCCGGAACAGGTTGCCGAAAATGGCCCGGATCGCCAGCTCAACAGCATAAAATACTGCACCATGACCCTGGACACGCTCGATCTGCGGATCCTGGCCGAACTGCAGCAGGACGGCAGCCTCACCAACGTGGAGCTCGCGCGCCGCGTCCACCTGTCCCCCAGCCCCTGCTTGGCCCGCGTGAAGGCGCTGGAGGCGGCCGGTGTGATCGAACGCTACGTGGCGCTGGCCAACGCCAAGGCGCTGGGGCTGGGCTTGAACGTCTTCATCAACATCAGCCTGAAAGAGCAGAGCAAGGACAAGCTGGCCGCCTTCGAGCAGCGCATCGCCGAGCACGACGAGGTGATGGAGTGCTACCTGATGACCGGCGACAGCGACTACCTGATCCGGGTGGCCGTGCCCGACATCGCGGCGCTGGAGAAATTCATCCTGGAGCAGCTCACGCCCATCCCGGGCATCGAGAAGATCCGGTCGTCGTTCGCGCTGAAGCAGGTGCGGTACAAGACGGCGCTGCCGCTGCCGGCATAAGCGCGCTCAGCCCGTCCCTCCCGAACCAGGGCTTCGCAGCGGGCAACGGCAGGGGTGGTGCATGGGAAGGCGCAGGAGTGGCGAGGACCTGCAGCTTGCGCCCCCCGTGTGTACGCCCGATGGCGGCTCGCGACCCTTCTGTCGCTGGCCGGTGAAGAAACGTGAAGCCCGTCAGCGCGAAGCGCTGGCGTCCGCGTCCTGGCCCGCTTCTTCGAGCGTCACCAGCAATTGCTGGCGGCGGTGCGTGTACCACTGCAGCAGGCACTCGCGGTCGCGGCAGTTCGCTTCGCGGCGGCGCCACTCGGCATCGTTCTGCCGGCGGAAGGCGGCGGGGTCGGGCGCGGCGGCCTTGGCGCGGGCATGCAGGCGGCCGAGATCGCGGTCGAGCTGCGCCAACTCGGCGTCGCGGCAGATCAGCTTCTCGGGGGTGGAACGGGCCTTCGCGCAGTCGAAGCTGGGCCGGGCCGTGGCAACGCCGGTGCTTGGCCGGGGGGCAGGGGCTTCGACGGGCTCAGCCCGAACGGTGGGGGCGCGAGGGGGCGCAGCCGGGCGAGCCGTCGGCGCAGCCGCAGCCGGGGCCGGCGCTGGCGCCGCCGCCGCGCCTGCCGCCTGGGTCGCGCCCTGCTGCAGCGCTTCCAGTCCTTCGGCAGCGAATACCGATTTCTCGTGCTTCTCGCCCAGCCGCGCGCGGTAGCCCTGCAGGCTGTCGGCATAGAAGGCCTGGGCCAGCTGGCGCAGCTGCTGGCGCTCGGGCTCGGGCGCACTGCCGGCGCTGCGCTCCACCACCGCCGCGTAATGCCGGCCCAGCTGGTAGCGGGCATCGGCCGCTTCCACGGAAACAGGCCCCTGCACCGCGTCCGCGATCCGGCAGGCGGTGAGGAAGGCCACTTCGGCATCGCGGCGCTGCCCGGCGGCCGCGGCCTCCTTGCCGGCCTGCAGCAGGGGCGCGATGTCGCTGGCGGTCTTGCCGGTCAGTTCCGCCGGCGGCAGGAACTGCCCGTCCTTGTCACCCGAGGTGCCGAGGGTGGGCCGCAAGGGACAGGTGGTGCGCGGCTTCGGGCCGGCCTCCGCCACGGTCTGGGGCCGGGGTGACGTGCGCTGCGGGGCGGGCGCAGCAGGGGCTTGCGCCTGCGGCCCCTCCGGAGGCTGGGCGCGCGCCGCCGGGGGCGCAGGACGCGCGGCTTCGGGCCGCTCCGGCCAGTCCACGCCCAGGCCCAGCGCCAGCACCAGCGGCACGTGGACCAGGACAGCGGGAAGCACCCAGCGTCCCCAGCCGGGCGGGGGCGGCGGATCGAAGTCCTGTTGCGCCAGCTTGGGGTCCATGCGCTAGTGTCGGCCGCGCCGCCGCGCAGCGCTGGGCCGGCTGACACTTTGCGGCGGAAGTGACGGGCCGTGACGCAGCGGCGCGCGGGCATGTGGCTTGCCGCCCGCTGCCCTTCCTCCACTTCCCAAGGATTCGATCCATGACCAGCTTCATCCAGCGCCTGGGCGCCATCGCCGCCACCACCACCCTGGCCGCGGCCGCCGGGGTCGCCACGGCCCAGTCGTCCTCATCGGGCAGCACGGGCGCCACAGGCACCAGCGGCGGGAGCACCAGCGCCACCACCGGCTCGGGCATGAGCGGCAGCTCGAGCTCGACCCAGCCCTGCGTGAACCGCTCGGCCAGCGCCGGCACCACGGGCGCCACCAGCGGCACGGCATCGTCATCCGGCAGCGGCGCCACCGGGCCTTCGGGTTCCGTGGGCGGCAGCACGCTGGGCGGCGGCTCCAGCGCCATGGGCGCCGGCGGCGCCACCACCGGTTCGGGCGGCAGCGGCTCGGCCGGCACCGGCACGGGCACGGGCAGCAGTGCCGGCGGCACCACCCTGGGCAGCAGCAGCGGCCTGGGCAGCGGCGCGAGCGGCAGCACCACAGGCTCCACCGGCGGCAGCACCCTGGGCTCGTCCAGCAGCGGCGGCACCACGGGCGGCACCAGCGCCAGCGTCAACTGCTGATGTCAGCTTGAACAAGGCCCACCGCGCGGGCCTTGTTCCTTACCGCCCCAGCATCTGGTCGGGCGCCGGCGCGCAGCGATAGTCGCGGCGGATGGTGCCGGGCGGGCAGGTCTTGCGCACGTCATCGACGCGGCCGTTCAGGTACATCGGCCCGGTGGGCGGCACCACCAGCGCGGTGCTGTCGGGGCGCACCCCCATGCCCTGGAACTCCGGCGCGATACCGGAGGGCCGCGGCGTTTCCGCCACCACGGGCGCACGGCCCGCGGCGGCATCGGCCAGGGGGTCGGTGGCGCGCGTGGTCGTGTTCACGCCGGAGACGCTGGGCACGCTGGGCGTGCTGGGCGCCATGGGCGAGTACCAGCTGCCGGTCGGGCTCTGGGCGGCCGCGCCCAGCGCCGAGAACGCCAGCGCCAGCACGGCAAGGGATTTGGGGATCATCGGGACGTCTCTCCTGCAACCTCGGCAGCTTCTCCCGCCCGCCGGCCGGAAGGGGTCGGACGGCGGACCACGTGGCCGTCAGCGGGCGACTACAGGGTCTTGCCCAAACCGGGACAATGGCGGGATGACGCAAGACCTGTTCCGGCAAGACGCCTACCTGCGCGAGTGCGGCGCGGCCGTGGTGGCGGCCGACGAATCCGGCATCGTGCTGGACCGCACCGTGTTCTACCCGCTGGGCGGCGGCCAGGCCGGGGACAGCGGCGTGCTGGTGGTGGACGGGCGCGAGATCCGCATCGCCGACACCCGCAAGGGCAAGGACGGACAGGGCCAGCCCACCGCCGACATCGTCCACGTGCCGGCGCCCGGGCAGGCCGAACTGCTGGCGCTGCTGCGGCCGGGGACACCGGTAACCGCCCGCGTGGACTGGGAGCGCCGCCACAAGCTGATGCGCTTCCACACCACCACCCACCTGCTCTGCCACCTGGTGCCGCAGCTGGTGAACGGCTGTTCCATCACGCCCGAGTACGCGCGGCTGGACTTCAACATGACCGACCCGCTGGACAAGGACGCGCTCACCGCCGGCATCGCCCGGCTGGTCGCCGCGGCGCATCCCGTCACCGTGGGCGCCATCACCGACGAGGAGCTGGACGCCAACCCGGCCCTGGTCAAGAGCATGTCGGTGCAGCCGCCGCGCGGCACCGGCCGCATCCGCACCATCCGGGTGGGCGCCGACGAGCTGATCGATTTCCAGCCCTGCGGCGGCACCCACGTCGCCAACACCTCCGAGATCGGTGCGGTGGTGGTGACCAAGATCGAGAAGAAGTCCGCCACCACCCGCCGGGTGGTGCTGGGCTTCGCCTGAAGGGAACTTCGGGCCCACTGCCGGGCTCGGACCCAAGCCATGCCGCTCCGCCGCTTCCTTTCTGCTCTGTTTTTGATAGCTGCCGGCGCGCTTGGGACGGGCGCTGCCGCCCAGATCGGCTCGAAAGCCGTGGTCACCACCGAGCGGGTGCGGGCCGAGCTGATGGCCCACGCCCCGGAAGGCGTGGCGCCGGGCAAGCCGGTCTGGCTGGGGCTGCAGCTGGCGCACCAGCCCGAGTGGCACACCTACTGGAAGAACTCCGGCGACTCCGGCCTGCCCACCCAGCTCCAGTGGACGCTGCCGGCGGGCGTGACGGCCGGCGAGATCGCCTGGCCGGTGCCGAAAAAGATCCCCATCGGCAACCTCGCCAACTACGGCTACGAGGGCACGGTGCTGCTGCCGGTGCCGCTCACCATCACCGAGGCGTTCAAGCCAACGCTGCTGGGCGGCGACCTGGAGGTGCGGCTCAAGGCCAGCTGGCTGGTCTGCAAGAAGGAATGCATTCCGGAAGACGGCGAGTTCATGCTCAAGGTGCCGGCGCGCAGCACCACGGCGCTGAACGCGGGCGCGTTCG
>CAZZAW010000204.1:0-5215 GCA_964652405.1 uncultured Ramlibacter sp. | reverse complement strand
TGCTGCAGAAGGTGTTCCGGCTGCGCACCTGCGAGGACACGGTGTTCGCCAACCGAACCCGGCCCTGCCTGCTCTACCAGATCAAGCGCTGCTCCGGCCCCTGCGTGAACCTGGTGAGCGCGCAGGACTACCAGCAGGACGTGAAGAACGCCGAGGCCTTCCTGCGCGGCGACACGCAGGCCGTGATCACGCAGCTCGAAGCGCGCATGCTGGAGCACGCCGACCGGCTGGAGTTCGAGCAGGCCGCCGAGCTGCGCAACCAGATGTCGGCCCTGTCCAAGGTGCTGCACCAGCAGTCGGTGGACACCGGCTCCGACAAGGACGTGGACATCCTGGCGGTGAAGGTGCAGGGCGGCAAGGCCTGCGTCAACCTGGCCATGGTGCGCGGCGGCCGCCACCTGGGCGACCGGGCCTATTTCCCCGCCCACGTCGAAGACGCTGCCGTGGTGCAGGCCTTTGACGACGCTGAGGATGCCGCGCCGCGCCAGCCGGTGGAGGTGCAGGTGCTGGAGGCCTTCATCGCCCAGCACTACATCGCCGCGCCGCCGCCGCCCTTCCTGATCACCAGCGAGCCGGTGGGGCGCGCGCTGGTCGACGCGCTGTCGGAGCAGACCGGCATCCGCATCAACGCCGTGCACAACCCGCGCGAGCAGCGGCGGCTGTGGCTGGAGATGGCCGAGAAGAACGCCGGCATCCAGCTCGCACGGCTGCTGGCCGAGGAAGGTTCGCAGCAGGCCCGCACCCGGGCGCTGGTGGAGGCGCTGGACCTCACGCCCGACGACCTGGACGGCTTCCGCATCGAATGCTTCGACATCTCGCACACGGCGGGGGAGGCGACCCAGGCGTCGTGCGTGGTGTTCCACCACCACCGGATGCAGAACAGCGAATACCGGCGTTACAACATCGAGGGCATCACGCCCGGCGACGATTACGCGGCGATGCGGCAGGTGCTCACGCGCCGCTACAGCCGGCTGGCCGAGGCGGGGCGCGATTCGCCGGACGCCTCGCCGCCTGCGGGGGAAGCGGAGGCCACGGAGAAGAAGGCCCGCGGCGGGGCGGCCCGCCTGCCCGACCTGGTGCTGGTCGACGGCGGCAAGGGCCAGGTCAGCATGGCGCGGGAGGTGTTCGCCGAGCTGGGGCTGGACCTGTCGGTGATCGTCGGCGTCGAGAAGGGCGAGGGCCGCAAGGTCGGCCTCGAGGAGCTGGTGTTCGCCGATGGCCGCGAGAAGGTCTACCTGGGCAAGGATTCCGCCGCCCTGATGCTGGTGGCGCAGATCCGTGACGAGGCCCACCTGTTCGCCATCACCGGCATGCGCGCGCGCCGCGCCAAGGTGCGGGTGGGCGGCAGCAAGCTGGAGGAGATTCCCGGCATAGGCGCCAAGAAGCGCGCCCGCCTGCTGCAGCGCTTCGGCGGCATCCGCGGCGTGGCTTCCGCGGGTGTGGACGACATCGCCTCGGTCGAAGGCATTTCACGTGAACTGGCAGAGGAGATCTACCGTGCGCTTCATTAAGTTCCTGGCGGCCGCTGGGGCCGGCCTGCTGGCCGCCTGCGGCTCCACGCCCGTGTCGCAGCCGGCCACGGTCTCCGGCGCGGCAGCGGCCTCGCACCTCTCGGGCGCCTCGCGCAACTGGGAAGAGTACAAGCTGCGCGCGGCCCGCCGCATCCATGAGCAGAGCACGGGGCAGACGTTCGACGGCCCCTTGCCCGACCCGCTGCAGTCCATCCCCGTGCTGCAGGTGCAGCTCAATCGCGACGGCTCCATCCGCAACATCGTGGTGCTGCGCACGCCGCGTTTCGCCCCGCAGACCGTGGAGATGGCCATGGCGGCAATCCGCCGCGCCGCGCCGTTCGAGCCCGTGGGCCACCTGCCGCAGCCCTGGCAGTTCAGCGAGACATTCCTGTACAACGACGACCTCAAGTTCCAGCTGCGCACCATCGCCGAAGCGGTGCAGTGACTGCGCCCGCGGCCGGGCATGACAGAATCCGGCCCATGTTCTTCACGGTTCCCACGATCCTCACCTGGACGCGCATCGTCGCGATCCCGCTGATCGTGGGGGTGTTCTACCTCGGGCTGGAGCCCGGGGTGCAGAACCTGGTGGCCACCGTCATGTTCGTGGTGTTCGCCCTGACCGACTGGCTCGATGGCTGGCTGGCCCGCCGCCTGAACCAGACCTCCTCGTTCGGCGCCTTCCTGGATCCGGTGGCCGACAAGTTCCTGGTGTGCGCCTCGCTGCTGGTGCTGGTGCACCTGGACCGCGCCGACGTCTTCGTGGCCCTGATCATCATCGGCCGCGAGATCGCGATTTCGGCGCTGCGCGAGTGGATGGCGCAGATCGGCGCCTCGCGCAGCGTGGCCGTGCACATGCTGGGCAAGCTCAAGACCACGGCGCAGATGGTCGCGATTCCCTTCCTGCTGTTCGACGGCGTGCTGTTCGGGCTGATCGACACCGGCACCTGGGGCACCTGGCTGATCTGGATCGCGGCCATCCTCACCGTGTGGTCCATGGCCTACTACCTGAAGAAAGCCTTGCCGGAGATCCGCAAGCGCGTGAAGTGACGGCATGAACGCTTCGTCGCGGCAGGACATGCTGGTGCGGGCCATGCCCGCGGTGTTCGTGCTCATCTGGAGCACCGGCTTCATCGTGGCGCGCTACGGCATGCCGCACGCGCCGCCCATGAAGTTCCTGGCCATGCGCTTCATCCTCTCGGTGGCCTGCTTCACGGTGTGGGCCGCGCTCAGCCGCGCCGCCTGGCCCACCAGCCGCGCGCAGGCCGGCCACCTCGCGATTACCGGCGTCCTGATGCACGCGGGCTACCTGGGCGGCGTGTGGGCCGCGGTCAAGCTGGGCATGGGCGCCGGCCTCACGGCGCTGCTGGTGGGCCTGCAGCCCGTGCTGACTGCGGTTTGGATTTCCTCGCGCGGCGGCCAGGTCACCGGCCGCCAGTGGCAAGGGCTGGCGCTGGGCCTGGCCGGGCTGGGGCTGGTGGTCTGGCAGAAGCTGGGCCTGGGCGAGATCAACCCGCTCAACATCGTGCTGGCCCTGGGCGCGCTGCTCAGCATCACGGCTGGCACGCTCTACCAGAAGCGCTTCGTCGCGCCCTGCGACGTGCGCACCGCCAGCCTTGTGCAACTGGCCGCTGCCTTCGTGGTGACGCTGCCCCTGGCGCTGCTGGAGACGGAAGCGATGCGCTGGAACGGCGAGCTGGCCGGGGCCATGGCCTGGTCGGTGCTGGCGCTGACGCTGGGCGGCAGCTCGCTGCTGTACCTGTTGATCCAGAAGGGCGCGGCCACCGCGGTGACCAGCCTGCTCTACCTGGTGCCGCCCACCACGGCGCTGATGGCCTGGGTGCTGTTCGGCGAGCCCATCACGCTGCTGACCCTGGCGGGCATCGCGCTCACCGCTGTGGGCGTCAGCCTGGTGGTGCGCCCCGAGCGCCGTTCGCTGCCAGAATCCACATCATCATGAGCAAGCACCGCATCGCAGTCATCGCCGGCGACGGCATCGGCAAGGAAGTCATGCCCGAGGGCGTCCGGGTCCTCGAGGCCGCGGCTTCGAAGTTCGGCATCGACCTCCAGTTCGACCACTTCGACTTCGGCTGCTGGGAGTACTGCGAGAAGCACGGCAAGTACCTGCCCGACGACTGGAAGGACCGGATCGGCGGCCACGACGCGATCTTTTTCGGGGCGGTGGGCTGGCCCGAGAAGATCCCCGACCATGTGTCGCTGTGGCAGTCGCTGCTGCTGTTCCGGCGCGAGTTCGACCAGTACGTGAACCTGCGGCCGGCGCGGCTGATGCCGGGCATCATCGCCCCCGTGGTGCGCCGCGACGGCAGCCGACGCGAGCCCGGCGAGATCGACATGTACATCGTGCGCGAGAACACCGAGGGCGAGTACTCCAGCATCGGCGGGCGCATGTACCCGGGCACCGAGCGCGAGATTGTCATGCAGGAGACAGTGATGTCGCGCGTGGGCGTGGACCGCGTCCTCAAGTTCGCGTTCGAGCTCGCGCGCTCGCGCCCGAAGAAGCACCTGACCAGCGCCACCAAGTCCAACGGCATCGCGATCACCATGCCGTACTGGGACGAGCGAGTCGCCGAGATGGGCAAGGCCTACCCGGACGTGAAACTGGACAAGTTCCACATCGACATCCTCACCGCGCATTTCGTGCAGCGGCCGGACTTCTTCGACGTGGTGGTGGCCAGCAACCTGTTCGGGGACATCCTGTCGGACCTGGGCCCCGCGTGCACCGGCACCATCGGCATCGCGCCCAGCGCCAACCTGGATCCGGACAGAAGGTTCCCCTCGCTGTTCGAGCCGGTGCACGGCTCCGCGCCCGACATCTACGGCCGCAAGATCGCCAACCCCATCGGGCAGATCTGGTGCGGCGCGATGATGCTGGAATTCCTTGGTTACAAACAGGCGCACGACGCGGTGCTCGCCGCGATCGAGAAGGTGCTCCATCCCCAGTCCGGTGCACCGCGCACGCCCGACATCGGGGGCTCCGCGGGCACGCCCGACCTGGGCCGCGCCATCGCCTCGGCGCTGTAACGGCAGCGCCCGATTCGCGGGCGCGATTTTTGCGCAATGCGGCACAGAAACCGGCCCGCAACCCGCATGGAATCTGGCTGAAACCCTCTAGAATCCGCGCCGGCTGTTGTAAAGCTGCATGGCTTATTGACACGGTTGAGCGCCGTGGCTTTAATCGGCGCAGTGGCTCGCAGCCGCGCTAGAAGTCTCCCGCGTTTTGCCCCAGGCACCCTTGTGACGAGCGTGCTGCAGGACGGGGAGACATAAATTTTTAAGAGACAACCTGTCCAACTCATTTCTCTCACCGAGGGGCCCCTGTGAACAAAACCGAACTGATTGAGCACATCGCAAAACATGCCGACATCTCCAAGGCGGCCGCCACGCGCGCGCTGGAGTCCATGATCGGCGCCGTCAAGACGACGTTGAAAAAAGGCGGCTCGGTCTCCCTGGTGGGCTTCGGAACCTTCGCCGTCGGCAAGCGCGCTGCCCGCAGCGGCCGCAATCCCCGGACCGGCGCACAGATTAAAATCAAGGCTGCCAAGGTGCCCAAGTTCCGTCCCGGCAAGGCGCTCAAGGATGCGCTGAACTGAAGACGGTTCGCCCGGTGGGGTGCTTAGCTCAGCTGGTAGAGCGGCGCCCTTACAAGGCGTAGGTCGGCGGTTCGATCCCGTCAGCACCCACCACCC
>CAZZAW010000203.1:0-5215 GCA_964652405.1 uncultured Ramlibacter sp. | reverse complement strand
TTGACCCTGTGCCTGCACGACGACACCGAACGCATCAACGCGCGGCGCGAGATCCTGGCGCTCAAGGCCAGGATCGCGCGCCTGGAAGCCGGCGCGGGACGCTGACCGCCCGCTCGCGCCCAATCCCCACGGCGGCGCAGGGAGCATTCCTACACCTGGGGTCGTGCCGGGTGAAAATGATTGCAGCCAGGAGGCACCGTGCAAGATCCGGCCTTTCGCACCCTGCTGTACCGCTACTTCTTCTTCGGTTGGCTGTTCAAGGACGTCAACCGCGGCAACGTGCTGGAGCGTGCCGCCGCCTGGCGCCACAACCAGGCGCAGGCCCGCTGGCTGCCCACCTACATGCGGCGATGGTGCTGGTGCGGCGTGCTGTTCTACGGCCTGGGGGGCTTCGCCGAGCTGATGTTCCAGGCTCCCGCGGTCTCGGCCTTCTTCTACGTGCCCAGCGCGCTCAGCGTCCCCGTCAACGCGGTGATCGGCGCCGTCTGGCTGGGCCTGAAGTCACTGCCCGGCCCGTTCTGAGCGGGCCTGCGGCCCCGGGTCGCGGTCCTCGGTAAGGGCCAGCAGGATGTCGGCATACCAGGCGCAGTTCAGCCCCAGCGACTCGTCCTCCGCGCGGTCGCGCGTGCCCATGTCCAGGCGGGACGAGTGCACGCCCAGCAGCTTCCACGGAAGCGCCTTCGTTGCGTCGGGGTCGCGCATCACCACGGGAGCCCCGCTGGAGCCGCGGTGGGCCCGCGCATCCGTGAGGAAGTACCCCTGGCCCTGGAATCGCAGCCCGAAGGCCGAAGCGATGCTCGCCTGCCGGACCACCGGCAGGTGGTGCACGGTGTCGTAGAAGCCCAGCGGAAAGCCGACCAGCAGCAGCGGACTGCCCACCTCCGCATCGTCCAGCGACCGCAGCAGGTGCGCGGGCGTGAAGGCGCGCAGCTCCACGCCAGACGGGAGCGCAGCGCGCTGCAGCTCGATCACCGCGACGTCGACCTCCCCCGCCGCATCGCGCCCCTGGCGCCAGGTGCTCTTGCCGTCCTGGTACAGCAGGATGGACTGCACCACCACGCGGGTGAGGTCGGTGGCGCTGGCATGCAGCGTGATCTCGACGCGGTCCGGCAGGTGGTGGGTGGGCTGGTCGAACAGCACGTGACGGCTGGTCACGAAGAACAGGCGCCCGTCCCGCTCGAAAAAGAAGCCGGTGGCTGCCGTGAGCGCCCGGCCGCCCAGGAAGGTCGCGATGCGGGCGGTGGTGAGCAGCAGGGGTTCGATCAAGGGGATCCTCGGGATGAGGCGGCCATGGTACGCGTGACGATCTCGGCAATGCGGCCGCGCAGCCACCGGATCCCGGCATCGCCGTTGCCGCGCTCGGCCCAGCACAGCAAGGCCTGGTAGCCCGCCAGGTCGAAGGGAAGCGGCTGGATGTGCAGCTCGTCCGCGTACTGCAGTGCAACCTGGCGGCCCAGCACGGCCGCGTGCCCGGTGTGGCGCAGCTGGTGCAGGATCTGGCCGAAGCTGCTGACCGCGACCTGCGCCAGCCGGTGGCGGCCCGTGGCGGCCAGCGCGTCATCGATCAGGTCGTCCAGCACGGAGGTGCCGTAGCCCAGGAAGACCTGCGGGATCTCGCAGAAGCTGTCCAGCGTGACGGGTTCGCCCGCGCGCGGATGGTCCTTGCGCATCACGTAGACGTAGTGGTCCTCGTAGAGCACCTCGGTCTCCATGTCCTGCGGGCGGCGGATGCGGGAGAGGACGCCCAGGTCCAGCTCCCCCCGGTTCAGCCGCTCGGCCACCGGCCAGCTGCCCGGCGGCTCCCACAGCAGGCGCACGGCCGAGCCCGCATCCACCAGCAACTGCGACAGCGGCGCCAGGATCATGCGGCTCGCGTGGTCCGAGCCGACGATGCGGAAGATGCGGCTGGAGCGCGCGGGGTCGAAAGGCTGCTCGTCCTCCAGCAGGCGGCCCAGGTCGGCGAGCACCTTCTCCACCTGCGGCGCCAGCGCGTGCGCACGTGCCGTGGGCGTGACGCCATGGGACGTGCGGGTGAACAGGGGGTCGCCGAAGGTCTCGCGCAGGCGGTTGAGCGAGGCGCTCACCGCCGGCTGGCTGAGGAACAGGCGGGCCGCCGCGCGCGACACGCTGCGCTCGCGCATCAGGGCGTCGAAGGTGCGCAGCATGCCGATGTCCAGGCTGCGGATATCACGGCCATTCATATCTCATATCCATGCGTTCGAATTGCCGCGCCCCGCGGGCGCGCAGCATGATGGACGGACCTCGAACAACGCTGACGGAGACAAGCATGCTGCACGGCAGAAGGACTTTCACGGCGCAACTGGGCTGCGGCCTGCTCGCCCTGGCGGCGCCCGCCGCCTGGGCCCAGGCGTTCCCGAACAAGGTCATCCGCATTGTGCCCTTCGGCACCGGGGGCGGTCCCATCGACAGCATCGCGCGCATCTACGCCGACAAGCTGCAGGCGCGATGGGGCCAGTCCATCGTCGTGGATCCCAAGCCCGGCGCCAGCGGCATCCTGGCGGCGGACTTCGTGGCCAAGGCCGCGCCGGATGGCCACACGGTCCTGTTCACGCTGCCGCTCACCCACGTGAACAACCACATCCTGCAACCAAGGCTGCCCTACCACCCGGTCAACGATTTCCAGCCCCTGTCCATGCTGGCGACCGGCGGCCCCATGCTGGTGGCGCGGGCGGACGCGCCGTTCAGCGACGTCAAGGAGTTCATCGAGTTCGCGAAGAAGCAGCCCAAGGGCCTGACCTACGGCACCTGGGGCACGGGTTCCACCGCGCACCTGTTCGGCGAGCTGCTCAAGCGGCAGACCGGCGCCAACCTGATCCACGCGGCGTACAAGGCCGAAGCCGCCGCCCACAACGACCTGTTCGGCGGCGTGCTGGATTTCGCCTGGGCCAACCCGTCCACCGCGCGCAACCAGACCCAGGGCGGCAAGATGAAGGTGCTGGGCATCACGGGCACCGGGCGTGTGTCCACCATGCCCCACGTGGCCACCTTCAGGGAGCAGGGCTTCAACGGCTTCGACATCGACAGCTGGATCGGGGTGTATGCGCCGGCCCGCACGCCACAGCCCATCGTGGAGGCCTGGACCGCCGCACTGCGGGACATCACGGCCATGCCGGACGTGGCGGCGCGGCTCACCAGTTTCGGCTTCGAACCCCTGGGCAACACGCCGGCCCAGTTCGCGGAACGCTACCGGGCGGACTATCCCCGCATGGCCGACCTGATCAAGGCAGCAGGAGTGACCGCCGAATGAACGCCAGGGTGATTCCCCTGGTGCCCGACACGGGCACCGCTTACGGCCGTCCCGTCCCTACGCACCGCAAGGACCTCACAGAGGTAAGCGCCGGCACGCCGATGGGCGAGCTGCTGCGGCGCTACTGGCACCCCATCGGCTTGAGCAGCGATGCCAGCGAGACGCCGCGCCAGGTGCGGGTGCTCGGCGAGGACCTGATCCTGTTCCGCGACAAGACCGGGCGGCCAGGCCTGGTGTATCCGCACTGCGCGCACCGGGGCAGCTCGCTCTACTACGGCAAGGTGGAAGAGCGCGGCATCCGCTGCTGCTACCACGGCTGGCTGTTCGACGTGGAAGGCCACTGCGTGGAGCAGCCCTGCGAGCCCGAAGGCGGCAAGCACCGGGGCAAGGTGCGCCAGCCCTGGTACCCCGTGCAGGAGCTCTACGGCCTGGTGTGGACGTACATGGGACCGCCGGACAAGAAACCGGTGCTGCCCCGCTACGAATGCCTGGAGAACCTCGAGAAAGGCGAGTTCCTGGAGGCCAACGACAACAGCATCGGCGGCGGCGGGCCCAGGATCATTCCCTGCAACTGGCTGCAGCACTACGAGAACCTGGTCGATCCCTTCCACGTGGTCATCCTGCATTCCTCGTTCAGCGGCACCCAGTTCGTGGAGCAGATGGCGCTGATGCCGCAGGTCACCTGGGACACGCAGGCGCAAAGCGTGCGGACCCTGTCGGTGCGCAAGATGCCGGACGGCAAGACCTTCAGGCGCATCAGCGAAGCCGGTTTGCCGACGCTGCGCGTGATCCCCAGCCCCCGCGTCGGACGCTACGGCCGTGTCGAATCGCTGGGCTGGATCCTGCCCATCGACGACCACCACTTCCGCATCTACGTGGTGGGCCGCGTGCGCCAGGCAGGGGAGCTGGCGCAGATGCGCTCGCGCCTGAACGGCAAGCTCTGGGAAGAGCTGACCGAGGAAGAGCACCGCCAGTTTCCGGGCGACTACGAGGCCATGACCAGCCAGGGCGCAATCGCGAAGCACTCCGAGGAGCACCTGGCCACGACCGACCGGGGCATCGTGATGCTGCGGCGCTTCCTGCAGAAGCAGGTCGAGGCCGTGCAGCAGGGCGGCGACCCGGCGGGGGTCAGCTTCGATCCTTCGGCGCCGCCGGTGTTCTTCAGCGCCGGCAACTTCCTGGAGGATTGACGCAGGCCTACAGGCGCGCCAGGTCGGTCATGGCGTCCACCACCATGGACGTGCCGATGGCGATCAGCAGGATGTCGGCGGCCACCCGCACGTACTTGTGGCCGGCCGGTGCGGGCGGCAGTTGCACCAGCACCGGCTGCGGCACCGGGTAGTACACGACGCCGGCCGGAAGCGGCTGCCCGACGGCGTACTTCTTGGCCTGGCCCGGCGGCAGGCAGCCGTTGTTCTTCTTGGCCAGCCCGGGCGGGCAGCGGCCGGCCTCGACCTGCCCCGTGTAATAGGCGCGGGCCCGCTGCCGCTGGTCGTCGCTGAAGTACGCGCCGACCTTCACGTCATCGCGGTGCTTGCCCTTGTGGGCGTGCTTGCCGCCCTTGCCCTTGTCCTTGTCCTTGTGCTTGTGCTCGTGCTTGTCCTTGCCGCCGGCCCATTCAGGCTTTTCAGCCAGGGCGGGCGTGCAGGCCAGGGCGGCCGACAGGGCGAGGACGAGGAGGCGGGCGTTGTGCTTGAGCTTCATGTCCATGGAACGGAACTGTCGGCCCGGCGTTGACCCGGGCCCTGTAGGACAAAGCCGACAATCAGACCGCGGCGAGCGCCGGCGCCACGGCCGCCTTGCCCAGGCCCAGCCGCTCGGGCGAGGTGTACTGCTGGCGGTAGATCTCGAAGGGCATGGTGTCCGCCGCCTCGATGTCCTTCTGGTCCTGCAGCGACTGGCGGCTGAGTTCGTCGAAGCGCGCCTGCTGGCCGGCGCTGAACGGCA
>CAZZAW010000202.1:0-5236 GCA_964652405.1 uncultured Ramlibacter sp. | reverse complement strand
TCCTTGTCCTCCAGGAAGGTGGCGAGGATCTGGTCGTGGATCAGCTTGGTCAGCGCTTCGTCCTCCAGCGAGAAGCAGCGCGTGATCGTCCAGAAGTAGCGGCAGCTGCGCTCGTCCACCGGCGTGATGGAGTTGATCGAGAACCAGCGCAGTCCCTTGGCCACGTCGTCGGTGCCGGCCGGCAGCCCGCGCGCGTCGATCGAGATGTGCGAAGGCAGCTGGAAGCGGATGATCTGGTAGCGGTCGATCGGCGCGTCGGTGCCCAGCACGCGCTTGAACAGCGGCGGCGGCGGCGTGCTGCGCATGACGCGCTGCACGTGCACATCGCTGCCCTGCACGCGCGTGGTCATCGGCGTCTCCACGATCGCGTCGTTGCCGATGGTCTTGGCGTGCACGTAGGTCTCGTGCGTCAGGTCCAGTAGGTTGTCGTTGAGCAGCTGGTAGTTGGCCTTGACGTCCAGCGTGCCGCCGGTGGCGACCCAGCCGGGCATCTCGTTGTACTGGAACTCGGGCAGCAGGCTCTCGTCGGCCAGCGCAGGGTCGCCCATCCAGATCCACACCCACTGCCACTTCTCCACCACGGCGTACGTGCGCGCCCTGAGCTCCGGCGGGATGTCCTCCTGGCCCGGGATCTTCACGCAGGCGCCCGAGCAGTCGAAGGTGATGCCGTGGTAGCCGCACTGCACCGCGTCGCCCACCAGGCGCCCTTGCGACAGGGCGGCGCGCCGATGCGGGCAGCGGTCCTCCAGCGCCACCACGCGGCCGGCCTTGGTGCGATAGAGCACCACCGGCTCGCCGGCGATCCAGCGCTGCTCCAGCGAGCGGCCGATCTCCTTGCCCCACGCGGCGACGTACCACGTATTGCGGATGAACATGTCTTCAGCCTTTCCTTTTGGATGCGGTGGTGCGTGCCGGCCGTGCCGGGCGCGCCGGCCTCGCGACGGTGCCGGGCTCGGCCGGCGGCGGCGCGAGGATCCCCTGGAGGATGGTGGTGCGCAAGGCGCGCGTGAGGTCCCCGCCGCTCAGGTGGTCGGAGCGGCGGAACCATTCGAGGAAGGTGCCGTCGTTGATGGCCAGCACGATGGCCGCCATCTCGCGCACCGGCACGTCCCTACGGAACTCGCCGGCGCGCTGGCCCTCTGAGATCAGCTGGTCGATGAACTCGCGCTGGCGCCGGTACAGCTCGCGGATGAAATCGGCGACCTCGCCGTCGCGTTCCTTGAACTCCAGCGACATCAGGATCAGCAGCAGCACCTCGTCCCGGTGCGTAATGCCCAGGTTGGCCTGGTAGTGGATGTAGGCCACCAGGCGCTCGGCGACCGGCCGCTCCATCGCCTCCACCTGCGCGATCGCGTCGTCCACCACGATGCGCTTGACGCCGCGCAGCAGCTCCAGCAGCACGCTTTCCTTGCTGCCGAAGTAGAAGTACACGGCGCCCTTGGTCAGGCCCGCGGCGCCGGAGATCTGCTCGAGGTTGCTGGAACGGTAGCCCTGAGAGACGAACAGCCGCAGCGCGGCCTGCAGCAGCAGGTCCATGCTGGCGGCGCGCTGCTCCGCCTTCGTGCTCTCGCCGCATCGCCGCCGCCGCGAGGCAGCCGATGTCGTGTCGGTGTCGGGAAGTTCCACAGGGTTTACCCCATCGATGCGAGCCGTCGCATAAACATACTATCCAACCAGTATGTCACAGCACCCCGCCATGCGACAAGGAGTACCGGCATGACATCTCCCGCACCCGCGGGTGCGCTCAGCGAGGAATCGCTGGGCCGCCCTTTCTGGAATCGCCTGACGGAAACCATGCCGCGCGAAGCGCTCGATGCGCTGCACCTGCGGCGCATCAAGACCCTTGTCGAGTACGCCTACGAGAACACCGCCTTCTACCGCCGCAAGTTCGACGAAGCCGGCGTGCGGCCCGCGGACATCCGCAGCCTGGCCGACTACCGCCGACTGGTTCCCATCACCGACAAGAGCGAGTTTATCGGCCTGCAGCAGGAGCGTCCGCCCTATGGCGACACGATCGCGCTGCCGCAGGACCTCGTCTCGCACCACTGCGAAACCTCCGGCACCACGGGCGTGCCGCTGGCGATCCCGTATGCGATGGTCGACACCGTGCGCTACGGGGAATCGTGGGTCTACGGTTTCTGGGGCCTGGGCATCCGCCCGAGCGACACCTTCTACTTCGCCTTCGGCTGGGGCAACTTCGCCGGCTTCTGGAGCGCCTACTGGGGCGCGCGGCGCCTGGGCTGCCGCGTCATCTCCGGCGGCGGCCTCGACACCAAGGGGCACATCCAGGCCATCCTGCGCATGAAGCCCACGGTGCTGATCTCCACGCCCACGTTCGCCCTGCGCATGGCGCAGGTGGCCAAGGAGATGGGCGTCGACCTGTCCAAGAGCTCGATCAAGTTCACCTACCACGCCGGCGAGCCGGGCCCGACCGCCCTGCCCGGCATGCGCGAGCAGATCGAAGCCGCCTGGGGCGCTAAGGCCGGCGAGCTGCTCGGGATCGCCGAGGTCGACGCCATGGCCCCAGGCTGCCCGCACGGCGACGGCGTGCACGTCAACGAGATGAACTGCTACACCTGGTCGATGGACCCCGCCACCGGCCGGGAAGCGACGGAGGGCGAGATCGGCGAGAACATCGTCACCAGCTTTGCCAACACCGCGCAGCCGCTCCTGAACTACCGCACGCACGACCTGGTGCGCCGGCGCGAGAGCACCTGCGGCTGTGGCCGCACCTGGGCCAAGTTTGAAGGCGCCGTGCTAGGCCGCACCGACTTCATGGTGACGGTGCGCGGCACCAACGTGTACCAGACCGCCGTGGAGAACATCCTCAACCAGATCGACGGCGTCAGCATGCACTACGAACTCGTGCTGGCCCACGAGGACGGCAACGACGCGATGACGGTGCGGTTCGAGCCGCAACCCGGCGTCGCCCAGGAGCGCTGGGAAGGCATCGCAGCCGATGCCAGCAACCGCATCCACCAGGCGCTGCACGTGCGACTGCGCTGCGCGCCGGTCGAGCCGGGAACGCTGCCGCGCTTCGAGCTCAAGACCAAGCGCATCGTCGACCAGCGGCCCAAGGAATTGCGCCGCGCCCTGGACCGCTGAAGGAGCCGCCATGACCCTGGAAGAACAGATCCGCCGCCTGCACGAGGCCCGTGAGTTGCTGCGCCCGATGATCGACGCGCCAGCCGAGCCGCAGATCGAGGCGATCCTGCGCAGCGCCGACATGGAGCTGCACTGGGCGCTGTGGAACATGGGCGAAGCGCTGCCGCACCGCCACGACATGTCCAGGCCCGCCGACTGACGAAGGGCGCCCAATAGGGTCAATCCCCATCCGGGCCCACTGACGTCGCGCTACATTCCAACAGCTTCAACCATCGGAGAAAAGAACCATGACCTCCCGCCGTCTCGTCCTCTCCCGCGGTGCCGCCATCGTCGGTGCCGCCGCCACCGGCCTGCTGCTGCCCGAAATCGTGCGCGCGCAAAGCAACAAGGTGCGCATCGGCCTGATGCTGCCCTACACCGGCACCTTCGGCCAGATCGGCGTGGCCATCGAGAACGCCTTCCGCATGGCGCTCGACGAGGCGGGCGGAAAGGTCGGCGGCCGCGACATCGAATGGTTCAAGGTGGACGACGAATCCGAGCCGTCCAAGGGCGTCGAGAACGCCAGCCGGCTGGTGCAGCGCGACAAGGTCGACGTGCTGGTGGGCACCGTCCACTCCGGCGTGCAGATGGGCATCCACCGGGTGGCGCGCGAGTCTGGCGTCCTCAACCTGATCCCCAACGCCGGCGTGCATGCCGCCACCCGCGCCCTCTGCGCGCCCAACGTGTTCCGCACCAGCTTCACCAACGGCCAGCCCACCATGGCGCTGGGCAAGCCGATGATGGACAAGGGCCTCAAGCGCGCGGTCTGGATCACCTGGAAGTACGCCGCCGGCGACGAGGCCTTCGAGGGCTTCAAGGAAAGCTACACCAAGGCGGGCGGCACCATCATCAAGGAACTGGGCCTGCCCTTCCCCAACGTCGAATTCCAGGCCCTGCTCACCGAGATCGCCTCGCTGCGTCCCGATGCCGTGGCCTGCTTCTTCGCCGGCGCGGGCGCCCCCAAGTTCATCCGCGACTATGCCGCCGCCGGCCTGAAGGACCGCATCCCGCTGTGGGGCTCCGGCTTCCTCACCGAAGGCGTGCTCGAGGCCGCGGGCCCGGCCGCCGACGGCATCCACAGCACGCTGCACTACAGCGACTCGCTGGACACGCCGCGGAACAAGCAGTTCCGCGCCAAGTACGCCACCACCTTCAAGATGCAGCCGGACGTCTACACCGTGCAGGGCTACGATGCCGGCCAGCTGCTGGTGCAGGCCGCCCGCGCGGTCAAGGGCGACCTGGCCAACAAAAAGGCGCTGTACGCCGCGCTGGAAGGCGCGACGATCGACAGCCCGCGCGGGAAGTGGACCATGAGCAAGTCCCACAACCCGATCCAGGACATGTACCTGCGCGTCGCCGAGAAGGGCGAGAACAAGGTCGTGGGCGTGGCCGCCAAGCAGCTGGCGGATCCGGGCACCGGCTGCCGCATGGCCTGAGCGCCTCGACGCTTCCCCTACACTTGCGGGGCCGGACGAGCTCCTGCCGACGGGACGTGCACGCCGCATCCGCGGAGTGCACGCGACGAACATCGCCCGAGGACACGTGGATCTCTCCAATTTCCTGATCCAGCTCCTGAACAGCGTGCAGTACGGACTGCTGCTGTTCATGCTGGCCGCCGGCCTGACGCTGATCTTCGGCATCATGGGCGTGGTCAACCTCGCCCACGGCGCCTTCTACATGCTGGGCGCCTACCTCGCGTGGTCGCTCGCGGCCAAGACGGGCAGCCTGGCGCTGGCCATCGTGCTGGGCACGGCGCTCGCAGTGGTCTTCGGGCTCGTGCTCGAACGCCTGCTGTTCCGGCACTTCTACCACCGCGACCACCTGGACCAGGTGCTCCTGACCTTCGGCCTGATCTACATCTTCGAGGAGTCCCGCTCCATCCTCTGGGGCGACGACGTGCACGGCGTCACCGTCCCGCAGCTGCTGTCCGCGTCCATCCCGCTGACGGACAACCTCTCCTATCCCGTGTACCGCCTGTTCATGTCGGGCGTGTGCATCGTGCTGGCCCTGGGCCTGTACTTCCTGATCTCCAAAACGCGCCTGGGCATGAAGATCCGCGCCGGCGCCTTCAACCACGACATGGCCGAGGCGC
>CAZZAW010000201.1:0-5251 GCA_964652405.1 uncultured Ramlibacter sp. | reverse complement strand
ACCACCGAGAGCAGCGTCTCGAAGTAGTCCGGGAAGGTCTTGGCCACGCACCTGGGGTCCTCGACCCGCACGGGAACGCCTGCGGGGTTGAACGCCGCCAGCGAGAAGCACATGGCGATGCGGTGGTCGTCGTAGGTGTGGATGCTGGCGGCGCGCCAGCGCGTGGGCGGGCCCACCCGCAGGAAGTCGGCGCCTTCGTCGACGGTGGCGCCCAGCTTGCGCAGCTCCGTGGCCATGGCTGCCAGCCGGTCGGTTTCCTTGACGCGCCAGCTGGCGATGTTGCGCAGCGTGCTGGGGCCGTCGGCGTAGAGCGCCATCACGGCCAGCGTCATGGCGGCGTCGGGAATGTGGTTGCAGTCCAGGTCCAGGGCCTGGAGCGGCCAGGCGCCCCGCCGGACCTCGATCCAGTTCGGGCCGCTGGTGACCTGCGCGCCCATGGCCTGCGCCGCCTCCAGGAAGCGGATGTCGCCCTGGATCGAGTCCAGGCCCAGGCCCTTGATCCTGATGCCGTTTTGGCCCGCAGCCGGCTCCGCGAGGGCGCCGAGCGCTACAAAATAGCTAGCAGACGAGGCATCGGCCTCGACGTGCAGCTGGCCGGGGGACCGGTACCGGCTGCCCGCGGGAATGGTGAAACGCTGCCAGCCTTCGCGCCGCACGGCGATGCCGAATCGGGCCAGCAGGTTCAGCGTGATCTCCACGTAGGGCTTGGAGATCAGCTCGCCGGTGACCTCGACCACGATGTCGCGGCGGGCGACCAGGGGCAGGGCCAGCAGCAGGGCGGTGAGGAACTGGCTGGAGACGTCGCCTCGCACAGCGATCGGCGCGTCCAGCCGCAGGGCCGGCTGGCCTATGCGCAGCGGCGGGTAGCCGGGCGTTCCCAGGTAGTCGATGCGGCAGCCGAGCTGGCGCAAGGCATCCACCAGGTCGGCTATGGGGCGCTCGTGCATGCGCGGCACGCCCGACAGCTCGAAGTCGCCCCCGAGCAGGGCCAGGGCCGCCGCCAGCGGGCGCATCGCCGTGCCGGCGTTGCCCAGGAACAGCCGGGCCGGCCCCGCCGGGGCGCGTCCGTCCAGCCCGGTGACCTGCAGCGATCCGCCCTCGTGGCGGATCCCGCAGCCCAGCGTCCGCAGGGCATCGAGCATGACCCGGGTGTCGTCCGAGTCCAGCAGGTCGTGCAGCGTCGTGGTGCCGCCGCAGAGCGCGGCCAGCAGCAGGACCCGGTTGGAAATGCTCTTGGAGCCGGGGAGGGTGACCTCGCCACCGGCGCCCTCCAGCGGGGGAATGTCCAGGAAAGCCGTGGAGAACACCGGCCTACGTCACTTTCGCCCGGTCATCCGCCAGGTGGCCCGCGTGTGGCTGGCCTGCGCGATCGCGGCCTCCAGGGCCTCGGCGTTGCCGGTTTCGATCAGGGCTTCCAGCGCCTTCAGGCTGCGCTGGAACTGCTGCGACTGGGCCAGGAGCTCCTGGCGATTGGCCAGCAGGATGTCGCGCCAGATTTTGGGGTCGCTCGCGGCGATCCGGCTGAAGTCACGGAAGCCCGGGCCGGCCAGGGCCAGGTAATCAGCCGACTGGGGCTGCTGCGCGATGCCGTTCATCAGCGCGAAGGCGATCAGGTGCGGCAGGTGGCTCACGGCGGCGAAGGCCGCGTCGTGCGCGTCCGGCGACATCTGGATCACCTTGCAGTCCAGCGCCTCCCAGACCATGGCGGCACGCTTGAGGTGGGCCACCTGGGTGCGCTCGATCGGGGTGATGATGACCTGCTTGCCGCCGTAGAGGTCCGGGTCGGCATGCTCCACGCCCGAGACTTCCTTCCCGGCGATCGGGTGGCAGGGCACGAAGGAGCCGATGTGGTCGCGCAGGACGCGCCGCGCCGAATCGATCACGTCGCGCTTGGTCGAACCCACGTCCATGATCAGCATGCCGGGGCTCACCAGGTGGCGGATCGCCTTGAGCGTGGCCTCGGTCGCCGCCACCGGGACGGCCAGCAGGACGATGTCGGCGCCCGACACAGCCAGCAGCGCGGACGGCGCCTCGACATCGATCACGCCCATCTGGCGGGCGCGCTCGGTGGTGGAGGGCGACTTGCTGTAGCCCACGACCCGCTTGACGAGGCCTGCGCGCTTGAGCGCCAGGGCGAAGGACCCTCCCATCAGGCCACAGCCGATCAGACCCAACTGCTCGAACATCTTTGCTTTCTTTCCGCCCTGGGTGTGTTTCAGTCGCTGGCCGGGTAGGTGCCCAGCACCTTGTAGAACGCGCACAGCCGCTGCAGGTCGGCCAGAGCCGCCGCCACGTGGGGCTGCGAGGGGTGTCCCTGCACGTCGATGTAGAAATAGTATTCCCATTGGCCCGAGCGCGCGGGGCGCGACTCGAAGCGGGTCATGGACACGCCGTGCTGCTTGAGCGGCACCAGGATGTCGTGCACCGCGCCGGGACGGTTGGGCACCGAGACCACCAGGCTCACGCAGTCCCTGCCGGAGGCCTGGGGCGCCGCCAGCGTCTGCGGCAGGCAGACGATGGCGAAGCGCGTGCGGTTGAAGGCCTCGTCCTGGATGGCGTGCGCCGCCACGTGCAGGCCGAATTCGCTGCCCGCCCGCTCGCTGGCGATGCCCGCCCAGGCCGGATGGCTGGCCGCCTGGCGCGCGCCCTCCGCGTTGCTGGCCACCGCCCGGCGCTCGGCGTCGGGCAGGTGCTTGGTCAGCCAGCCCTGGCACTGGGCCAGGGCCTGCGGATGGGCCAGCACCACCTCGATGCCTTCCAGCGAGGGCTGCAGCCGCAGCAGGTGGTGCCGCACCAGCAGGCTCACCTCGCCCACGATGTGCAGGGGCGACTGCAGCAGCAGGTCGAGCGAGCGCGTGACCACGCCCTCGGTGCTGTTCTCCACAGGCACCACGCCGAAGTCGGCGGTGCCGGCGGCGGCGGCATGGAACACCTCGTCGAAGCTGATGCAGGGCACGTGCTCGATGCTGGAGCCGAAGAACTGCAGGGCGGCCTGCTCGCTGAAGGTGCCGGCCGGGCCCAGGTAGGCGACGCGCTGCGTGGCTTCCAGCGCCCGGCAGGCCGACATGATCTCGCGCCAGATCATGGACACGCCCTCGGGCTTGAGCGGTCCGGCGTTGGCGCCCTGCAGGGCCTGGATGACCTGGGCTTCACGCTCGGGCCTGAACACGGGAGAGCCTTCGGCGCGCTTGACCTCGCCGACCTCGTGGGCGAGGCCGGCGCGGCGGTTCAGGAGGGCGAGCAGCTCGCGGTCGAGGGCGTCGATTTCGGCGCGCAGCTGGCCCAGGGACCTGGCCATGCGCTCAGCCTTCGGCGCCGCCGGGGGCGGGCTCGGCGTCCACCGGGTCGCCCTCGGCCGCCTGCGCGTCGTTCTCCACGATGCGCTGCAGGCCGCTGAGCTTGGAACCCTCGTCCAGGCCGATCAGGGTCACGCCCTGGGTGGCCCGGCCGAGCTCGCGGATTTCGCTGACACGGGTGCGCACCAGCACGCCCTTGTCGGTGATCAGCATGATCTCGTCGTCGGCGTGCACCAGCGTGGCGGCGACCACCTTGCCGTTGCGCTCGCTCTGCTGGATGGCGATCATCCCCTTGGTGCCCCGGCCGTGGCGGGTGTATTCGGTAATGGGCGTGCGCTTGCCGTAGCCGTTCTCGGTGGCCGTGAGCACGCTCTGCGACTCGTCCTCGGCCACCAGCATCGCGATCACGCCCTGGCCTTCCTCGAGCATCATCCCGCGCACGCCCCGTGCGTTGCGGCCCATGGGGCGGACATCGTTCTCGTCGAAGCGCACGGCCTTGCCGCCGTCGGAGAACAGCATCACGTCATGCTTGCCGTCGGTGAGCGCCGCGCCGATGAGGTAGTCACCCTCGTCCAGGTCCACGGCGATGATGCCGGCCTTGCGGGGATTGCTGAATTCGTCCAGGGCGGTCTTCTTCACCGTGCCGGCGCAGGTGGCCATGAACACGTAGTGGTCGGCCGGGAAGCTGCGGAATTCGCCGGTGAGCGGGAGCACCACGTTGATCTTCTCGCCCTCGGCCAGCGGGAACATGTTGACGATGGGCCGCCCGCGCGAGCCGCGCGACCCCGCCGGCACTTCCCAGACCTTGAGCCAGTACATGCGGCCCCGGTTGGAGAAGCACAGGATCCAGTCGTGCGTGTTGGCGATGAAGAGCTGGTCGATCCAGTCGTCTTCCTTGGTGGCAGTGGCCTGCTTGCCGCGGCCGCCGCGCTTCTGGGCCCGGTACTCGGACAGCGGCTGGCTCTTGATGTAGCCCGCGTGCGAGAGCGTCACCACCATGTCGGTGGGCGTGATCAGGTCCTCGGTGGCCAGGTCCTGCGCGTTGTGCTCCACCACGCTGCGCCGGGCACCGACCTTGGTCTGGCCGAACTCCTGCTTGAGGGCGGTGAGTTCCTCGCCGATGATGGTGGACACGCGGGCCGGCTTGGACAGGATGTCCAGCAGGTCGTCGATCTCGGCCATCACTTCCTTGTACTCGGCGACGATCTTGTCCTGCTCCAGGCCGGTCAGGCGCTGCAGCCGCATCTGCAGGATTTCCTGGGCCTGCGTGTCCGACAGCCGGTACAGGCCGTCGGCGCCCATGCCGTAGGCGCGGTCCAGCCCGTCCGGGCGGTAGTCGTCCGCGTTGATCACGCTGCCGTCCTCCCGGGCCCGGGTCAGCATCTCGCGCACCAGGGCGCTGTCCCAGCTGCGGGTCATCAGCTCGGTCTTGGCCACCGGCGGGGTGGGGGACTCGCGGATGATGCGGATGAACTCGTCGATGTTGGCCAGCGCCACCGCCAGGCCTTCGAGCACGTGGCCGCGCTCGCGCGCCTTGCGCAGGTTGAAGATGGTGCGGCGGGTCACCACCTCGCGGCGGTGCTCCAGGAAGACGGTGACCAGATCCTTCAGGTTGCACAGGCGGGGCTGGCCGTCCACCAGCGCCACCATGTTGATGCCGAAGGTGTCCTGCAGCTGGGTCTGCTTGTAGAGGTTGTTGAGCACCACCTCCGGCACTTCGCCGCGCTTGAGCTCGATCACCAGGCGCATACCGGACTTGTCGCTCTCGTCCTGGATGTGGCTGATGCCCTCGATCTTCTTCTCGTTGACCAGCTCGGCCATCCGCTCCTGCAGGGTCTTCTTGTTGACCTGGTAGGGGAGCTCGTCGACGATGATCGCCTGGCGCTGGCCGCGGTCGATCTCCTCGAAGTGGCACTTGGCCCGCATCACCACCTTGCCGCGGCCGGTGCGGTAGC
>CAZZAW010000200.1:0-5257 GCA_964652405.1 uncultured Ramlibacter sp. | reverse complement strand
CCAGTGCCGCACCGGCGTGCCGGTGCCGGACTGCAAATGCGTGATGCAGCCGATGTTGGCCGACACGATGGCTGCGGGCGCCAGCGCGCCCAGGTGGCCGAGCTTGCGGTCGCGCAGTTCGCCGGCCATCTGCGGGTGCAGGACCGAGTAGGTGCCTGCGGAGCCGCAGCACAGGTGCGACTCGTTCAGCGCGACCCGCACGTCGAAGCCCAGCTGCCGCAGGTGCGTCTCGCCCCCCCCGCGCAGCTTCTGCCCGTGCTGCAGGGTGCAGGGCGGGTGGTAGGCCAGCACGCCCTCGGGCGCGCGCACGCGAGCCTGCAGCGCCGGCACCAGGTCGGGCAGCAGTTCGCTCAGGTCGCGCGTGAGCTCGCTGATGCGGCGGGCCTTGGCCGCGTAGGCCTCGTCGTGCTGCAGGTGGTGGCCGTACTCGCGCACGGTGACGCCACAGCCGGAGGCGTTCATCACGAGGCACTCGACTTCGCCGCGTTCCACGAAGGGCCACCAGGCGTCGATGTTGGCGCGCATCTGGGCGCGGCCGCCGTCCTGGTCGTTCAGGTGGAACTTCACAGCGCCGCAGCAGCCCGCCTGCGGCGGCACCAGCACCTGCAGGCCGGCCGCGTCGAGCACCCGGGCCGTGGCGCTGTTGATGTTGGGCGCCATGGCGGGCTGGACGCAGCCGGCCAGCATCAGCACCTTGCGCGCATGCTCGCGCTGCGGCCAGCGGCCGGCATCCTGGCGGGCAGGCACCTTGGCCTTGAGCACCGGCGGCAGCAGGCCGCGCACCGCCTGGCCCAGCTTCATCGCCGGCCCGAACAGCGGCGAGGTCAGCCCCTCCTTCAGGGCCCAGCGCAGGGCGCGCGAGCCGGCGCCGCGCGCCACCTTGCGCTCGACGATGCCGCGGCCGATGTCGGCCAGGTGGCCGTAGTCCACGCCGCTGGGGCAGGTGCTTTCGCAGTTGCGGCAGGTCAGGCACCGGTCCAGGTGCAGCTGGGTCTTGCGCGTGGGCTGCTCGCCTTCCAGCACCTGCTTGATCAGGTAGATGCGGCCGCGCGGGCCGTCGAGTTCGTCGCCCAGGATCTGGTAGGTGGGACAGGTGGCGGTGCAGAAGCCGCAGTGCACGCACTTGCGCAGGATGGCCTCGGCCTCGCGGCCTTCGGGGGTGTCCTGGAATTCGGGGGCGAGATGGGTTTGCACGGCGTCAGAGGTCCGGGTACAGCCGGCCGGGGTTGAAGAGGCCGGCCGGGTCGAACTGGCGCTTGAGTTCGCGGTGGATCCGGTCCAGGGGCGGCTTCAAGGCATCCAACGGGCCTGCGGCCCTCTCCCCGCGGGCGCTGGCAGCTATGAAAAGTGTAGCGTGACCACCGACAGCGGCGGCCAGGAGCGGCAGCCGCTCGCCCTGTCCGGGCGCCACGCGCACCCAGCGCTGGCCGCCCTGCCACTCGACCAGCGGCGGCTCGGGCAAGTCCAGCACCGGCGCGGTCTGCGGCACCGACAGGCGCCACAGTTCACGCTCGCCGCGTTCGGCGAACCAGGGCAGGCGCTGGTCGCGGCAGAGCAGCCAGCCGGGTGCGGCAACGGTGTTGTCCTGGCGCTCGCCGCCCAGCGTGCGGCAGGCGGCTTCCACCGCGGCCGCAGCGCCGCGCAGGCGCAAGGAGAGCGTGGGGACGCCGGCGTCCTCCATCCAGCGGCTGGCGTTCAGCGGCAGCGGCTGGCCGCCCCAGGCGTTCAGGCGTTGCAGGGCCTGGGCCTGCGTCATCTCGAACTTGAGCGTGGCTTCGGCGGGCGAGCGCGGCAGCACCTTGAGGCTGACCTCGGTGATCAGGCCCAGCGTGCCCCAGGCCCCGGCCATCAGGCGCGAGACGTCGTAGCCGGCCACGTTCTTCATGACCTGGCCGCCGAAGGTCAGCACCTCGCCGCGGCCGTTGACGAGCGTCAGGCCGAGCACGTAGTCGCGCACCGAGCCCGCGCTGGCGCGCGCGGGGCCGGACAGGCCGGCCGCGACCATGCCCCCGACCGTGGCGCCGCCCCCGAAATGCGGCGGCTCGAACGGCAGGCATTGGCCGCGCTCGGCCAGCACCGCCTCCAGCTCGGCCAGGGGCGTGCCGGCCCGCACCGTGACCACCAGCTCGCTGGGTTCGTAGCTGGTGATCCCGGCCAGCGTCCGGGTGGAGAGCAGTTCGCCTTCCAGCCGGGCACCGAAGAAATCCTTGCTGCCGCCGCCGCGGATGCGCAGGCGCGTGCCGTCCTGCGCGGCGGCGCGGATGCGGTCGACCAGAGGCGCGAGCAGGTCCATCGCCTGATGGTACCGGCGGCCGCAGGGGCGGGCGCCCAGCGGCCGCTTGAGATTTATTGCGTCAGTCGCTGAAGAAATTGACGGGCAGGCCCGGCACATCGACCCGCGTCCAGACCACGTGGCCCGAAAGGGGCAGCGCCGCCAGCTCGGCATCGGGCCGGCCCTTGCTGGCACTGGTGAGGTAGAGGGTGCGCAGGTCCTCGCCGCCAAAGCAGGGCATGGTGGGGCAGCGGAAAGGCGTGGCGATCTCCTGCAGGACCTCGCCGCGTGGCGAGATCTGGAGCACGCGGCCCCCCTCGTACATCGCGCACCAGTAGTTGCCGTCGGCATCCACCGCGGCGCCGTCGGGGCGGCCGCCGTAGCCGGGGTCGCCCGGCTGCCAGCCCGCCGGTTTGGGCTCGAACTGCTGGAACACGCGCTGGCGGCTCATCTCGTTGCTCAGCGCCGTCCAGTCCCAGGCCCAGACCACGTGCTGCTGCGTGTCGGCCCAGTAGACCGTGGTCCCATCGGGCGACCAGGCCAGGCCATTGGCCGTGGTGGCGCCCCCCGCCTTGCGCTCGACCATCGGGCGCCCGCCCTGGCCGTTGTACGGCCGGCAGTCGATGCTGAACAGCTCGGCGGCGGCCCGGTCCTTGGGTTCGTACAGTGTGCCGGCCCAGAAGCGGCCCTGGGAATCGGCCTTGCCGTCGTTGAACCGGGTGGTGGCGGGGTCGTGCGGGAAGCGGTGCAGGAGTTCCAGCTCGCCACCCCATTGCCGCGCGCGGTAGATGCCGTCGCGCAGCGCCATCACCAATCCGCCGCTGCGGGCCGGGGCGATGCAGCCGGGCTCCTGCGGCAGGGGCCAGCTTTCCAGCGTCTGCGCGCAGCCGGCGCAGCGCCGCAGCTGGCGGCCGGGAATGTCCACCCAGTACAGCATCTGCTCGTCCGGGTGCCAGAACGGCGATTCGCCGAGCTGGTCGGCCTGCAGCACCACGCTTTGCCAGGGACTCATGCCGCCTCCACGTCGGTCGTCGCGGCCATTGTGCACCTGCCCCGCGCGCCACGGCGGAGGAACAACCCGGTAACATCGTCGGCCCATGCCCGAACCCGCCCCCAGTGCGAGCCGTACCAGCCTGATGCGCGTGGAAGCCGCGCGCTATGCCCTGCTGCGGCGCCTGGCCTTCGCCATGCGGCACCAGATGGTGGTGCACCTGCAACCCATCGGCATGGTCACCGAGGTGATGGACCGGCGGCTGCGAAGCGCCTCGCCGGACCTGGGCCAGCTCCAGGAGAGCATGGCCAAGATCCAGGGCTTCTCCAAGGCCGCGGTCCAGTCCTGCCTGGACGTGATCACCTGGTTCGCGCCCGACACCACCCTGGTCGCGCTGGACGCGGGCGCACGCGACTGCCTCGCCATGCTCAGGAGCAACTTCAGCTTCCGCGGCTACGCCCTGCGCGACGAGCTGGAAGCCGTGCCGCTGCAGGTGTCGCGCGCGACGGTGCGCAACGTGGTGCCGGCCTGCCTGCTGGCGCTGACCGACCTCCATCCCGCGCCCGCCGAACTGATCCTGAGCAGCGAACCGGGAGACGGCGAGGCCACCTTGCGCGTGCAGCTGCGTCCCGCCGGGGGAACGGCTGGTTTCACCGGCGAGGGTCCCTACCGCCAGCTGCTGTGGGAAGAGGTGGAAGCGCTGGCGAACGCCGACAACGTCGAGGCGCTGCGCCAGGGCGACGGGGCGCGGCTGGTGTTCAGGCCTTAGGCATTTTTCGTAAGCCTGCTAATCCAACCGCTGAACCGCGGCGGCGGGATGGGCCGAACAATCGGCGCACTCTCCGCTCTTGGAACCGCGAATGACGCAACTCATCTCGCTCGTGTACAGGTCCGTCCAGACGGCCCCGTTCACGCCATCGGCACTCCACCACCTGGTCGAGCGCGCGCGAATCCGCAATCGCCGGCTGAATCTCACCGGCGTCCTGTTGCACGATGGGACGGGCTTCATGCAATGCATCGAGGGGCCCGCTTCGTCGGTGGACGCGGTGTACGCCTCCATCGTCGCCGACTCCCGCCACAGGAACTGCTCCGTCCTGCGCAGGGCGCCGCTGGAGACGCGCGAATTCGGCAGCTGGTCCATGGGATATGTCCCCATGTTCGGGCAGGAGCAGCTCGAGGCCCTCCATCGCCTCGGGTTGGCCGGCGGCGCGCTGCCGCGGCAATCCGCACGCAGGCTCCTGTCGGGTTTCTTCCGGCTGGAGCGCGAAGGCGCCGCCTGAGCCCACCAAAAAAAGGGCCCGCCGAAGCGGGCCCAACATCCAAAGGAGACTTGCTGTTTTATTCGGGGGCAACCGCTCAGCGGTTGTAGGCGGTCTCGCCGTGCGAGGAGATGTCCAGGCCCTCGCGCTCTTCCTCTTCGGACACGCGCAGGCCGATCACCAGGTCGACGATCTTGTAGGCGACGAACGCGACCACCGCGGACCAGATCACCGTGGTCAGCACGCCCTGGAACTGGATCCAGACCTGGCCGCCGATGGAGTAGTCGGGGTTGGCCTTGTTGGCCACGTAGTCGTAGATGCCGGTGCCGCCCAGCGACGGGGAGGCGAACACGCCGGTCAGCAGCGCGCCCAGGATGCCGCCCACGCCGTGCACGCCGAACACGTCCAGCGAGTCGTCGGCGCCCAGCATGCGCTTGAGGCCGTTCACGCCCCACAGGCAGACCAGGCCGGACAGCAGGCCGATGACGATGGCGCCCATGGGGCCCACGAAACCGGCGGCGGGGGTGATGGCGACCAGGCCGGCGACCGCGCCGGACGCGGCGCCCAGCATGGAGGCCTTGCCCTTGGACAGCGCTTCCCCGGCGATCCAGGACAGGGTGGCGGCAGCGGTGGCGACCAGGGTGTTGACGAAGGCCAGGGCGGCGATGCCGTTGGCTTCCAGGTTGGAGCCGGCGTTGAAGCCGAACCAGCCCACCCACAGCAGCGAGGCGCCCA
>CAZZAW010000199.1:0-5293 GCA_964652405.1 uncultured Ramlibacter sp. | reverse complement strand
TGAGGGACTTGCTCACCATGGCCTTGCCCGCGAGCTCGGGGTGGGCGCGGATCAGGGCCAGCTGCTGCTCGCGGCCGGCCTCGTCCACGACGCGCGCCAGCGCGTGCTTGAGGTGCGCCAGCGAGGCGAAGGGCCGCTGCGCCAGCGCGGCCTGCGCGATCCAGGGAGAGTGCTCGTACAGGCCGTCCAGCAGCCGCGCGGCCTCCGCAGCCGGCGCGGCGTTGAGGGTGTCCAGGGTCAGGGGCATGGGTGGACCTGCTTCCAGTGGCGGGCGATGTCGATGCGGCGGCAGATCCAGACCCGCTCGTGCTTCTGCACGTGGTCCAGGAACTTCTGCAGCGCCACGATGCGTCCCGGCCGCCCGAGCAACCGGCAGTGCATGCCCACGCTCATCATCTTCGGCGACTCGTCGCCTTCGGCGTAGAGCGCGTCGAAGCTGTCGCGCAGGTAGATGAAGAAGTCCTCGGCCTGGGCGAAGCCCTGAGGCAGCGAGAAGCGCATGTCGTTGGTGTCCAGCGTGTACGGCACCACCAGGTGCGGCACCACGCTGCCGTCGGTCTTGCGCACCTTCATCCAGAAGGGCAGGTCGTCGCCGTAGTAGTCGCTGTCGTATTCGAAGCCGCCGTAGTCGGCCACCAGCCGCCGGGTGTTGGGGCTGTCGCGGCCGGTGTACCAGCCCACGCCGTGTACGGCGTCTGGCCGGTCCCGGCGCTCGCCGGTGAGCTGCTCAAGGATCTCCATGCCGATGCGCATGTGCTCGCGCTCGGTGGCCTCGTCGATGCCCTGGTAGTGGATCCAGCGCCAGCCGTGGCAGGCGATCTCGTGGCCCAGCTCGCGCAAGGCCGTGGTCAGCTCGGGGTGCCGCTGCAGCGCCATGCTGACGCCGAACACGGTGAGCGGCAGGCCCCGGCGCTCGAACTCGCGCAGGAGGCGCCAGACGCCCACCCGCGAGCCGTACTCGTAGATGCCTTCCATGCTCAGGTGGCGCGCCGGGTAGGCGGCCGGGTTGAACATCTCGGAGAGGAACTGCTCCGAGCCGGCGTCGCCGTGCAGGACCGAGTTCTCGCCGCCTTCCTCGTAATTGAGCACGAACTGCACGGCCACACGGGCATTGCCGGGCCAGTGCGCATGCGGAGGATGGCGACCGTAGCCGACGAGGTCGCGCGGGTAGGGGGCGGTGCTGTCGTAGATGGTCATGCGAGGGCCGTTGCGATGTCCTGGGTGGGCACGGGGCGGTCGAATGCCAGGCTGGCTTCCACATGCTGCAGGTGCTCGTCCATCAGCTGCACGGCCCGCTGCGCGTCGCGGGCGGCCAGCGCCCGCACGATCTCCACGTGCTCTTCCTGCGAATGGCGGGCGGCCCCGGCGCGCTGGTACATGAGGGTGATGAGCGAGCTGCGCGAGATCAGGTCGCGCAGGATCTGGGCCAGCACCTCGTTGCCCATCAGCTCCGCCATGCGCACGTGGAAGTCGCCCAGGAGCTCGATGCCCTGGGCCGTGTCCTGGCCCTCCAGCGCCGCCTTTTCGCGTGCGACATGCTCGCGCAAGGCCTTGATCCTGGCCGGCGTGGCCTCCAGCGCGAAGGCGCGCGCCATGCCGGCTTCCAGCATGCGGCGCACGGCGAACACCTGGCGGGCCTCCTCCACTGTGGGCGCCGCGACGAAGGCGCCACGGGCCGGCTCCATCTGCACCAGGCGCTTCTGAGCGAGCTGGAACAGCGCCTGCCGCACCAGCGTGCGCGAGACGCCGAAATGGTCGGCCAGCTTCTGCTCGGCGAGCTTGGTGCCGGGCTGCAGGCGCTGGCCCGCTATCGCCTGGGTGAGCGATTCGACTATGAATTCCGTGGTGGACGGCTCCATGGCAGGGGATGATAGCGCTTGCCGCAAAAGTGTATACACTTCTGTCGACGATTTTTACCCGGAGGTCGCCATGGGACTGAGCACCCACGTCCTGGACACCATGCACGGCACGCCCGCGGCGGGGATGGCCGTGTCGCTGTACACCGGCGACGGCGCGCTGGTGAAAAGCTTCGTGCTGAACGCCGACGGCCGCAACCCCGACGGGCCGCTGTACCGCGACAGCGAGCTGAAGCAGGGCACCTACCGGCTGGTGTTCGAGGTGGCGGCCTACTTCAGGCAGCGTGGCGTGCAGCTGCCGGACCCGCCCTTCCTGGACCGCGTGGCGCTGGACTTCGGCATCGCCCGCCCCGCCGAGCACTACCACGTGCCCCTGCTGGTGAGCCCGTGGAGCTACTCCACCTACCGTGGCTCCTGAAGCCTCAGTCCTGTCCCTCGGTCAGCGTGTCCAGCTGGAAGCGGCCGCTCTTGTGCCACAGCCAAGTGTCGGTGTAGACCACGCGGCCCATGCGCACGGGCGCGGGGAAGGGCGCGGCCGCGCGCACGGTGCGCTCGATCTCCGCGATGACTTCGGGCGCGTGCCTGGGCGCTCGCATCCAGTCCAGCCGCTGCACGTTGCCATTGCGGTCCACCTCGACCTGCAGCACGCCGATGGCGTAGAGCAGGGGCGGCATGCGGCCCTTGTAGATGCGGTCGCGGTTCAGCCCGTACAGGTGGGTGGCGGCATCCGACCGGTAGGCCCGGGGGTTGGCCGCGGCCGAGGTGCGGACGCTGGTGATGGCCGTGGCGCCGCCCTGCACGACTTCGGGCGGGGCCACCGCCGCGGGCGGTGCGGCCACGGGGGCCGGCGCGGGCGCGGGCTCGGCGGGCGGCAGCGGGGTGCTGGTGCAGGCGGCCAGCGCGCTGGCCACCAGGGCAAGGGGAAGCAGACGGTTCATGGAGGTTTCCTGCCGGGACGGCCTAGAGTGCGCATGGTGCAGCGCCAGCCCAACAACGGCCAGCGAGGAAATACTGATGACCTTGTTACCTCCCGATTCGCGAACTTGCATTTCGGAGCCTGAGCCGCCGTGCCAGCCATGAACGAGTTCACGACCCAGCTGGCCGCGCGCAACGCGGTGCTGGTGACGGTGCAGTCGGTGGAAGGCTCCGGCCCGCGAGAGCCCGGCGCCTGGATGGGCGTCTTCGCCGATACGGTGGTGGGCACCCTGGGCGGCGGCCGGCTGGAGTTCGACGCGATCGCGCAGGCGCGCGAGCTGCTCGCGGCGGGCGGCGAGCCCCTGCAGCGGCGTTATGCGCTGGGGCCCAGCCTGGGGCAGTGCTGCGGCGGTGTGGTGCACCTGGCGTTCGAGCCCGTGGGCGCTGCGGACGCCGCCGCACTGCGCCAGCGCCTGGCGCCCACGCTGGTGCCGCTGGCCCTGTTCGGTGGCGGCCACGTGGGCCAAGCCATCGTGCGGCTGCTGGGGAGCCTGCCCTTCGCCGTGACGTGGATCGACAGCCGTGACGGGATCTTCCCCGCCGGCGTCCCCGCGCACGTGGCCTGCGAGCACTCGGACCCGGTGCAGGGCGCGGTGCCGCAGCTGGCCGCCGGCTCGCAGGTGCTGGTCATGAGCTTCAGCCATGCCGAGGACTTGGACGTGATCGCCGCCTGCCTGCAGCGCCGGCGCGAGCGTGCCGACCTGCCTTTCATCGGCCTGATCGGCAGCAAGACCAAGTGGGCCACCTTCCGGCACCGGCTGGAACAACGTGGGTTCACCGCAGGCGAACTGGACGCGGTGCACTGCCCCATCGGCATGCCGGGCATCCGGGGCAAGCAGCCCGAAGTGATCGCCGTGAGCGTGGTGGCACAACTCCTGCAGCACAACCCGACCTGACCTCCCCTTATGGAAAGCTACTACCTGGACTGGGCCAACCTGCTGCTGCGGTGGCTGCACGTGATCACCGCCATCGCCTGGATCGGCTCGTCGTTCTATTTCGTCTTCCTGGATTCCAGCCTCACGCCGCCTCGGGACGAGGCGCTGCGCAAGGACGGCGCCACCGGCGAGTTGTGGGCGGTCCATGGCGGCGGCTTCTACCACCCGGTCAAGTACGCGGTGTCGCCGCCCTCGCTGCCGCCGCACCTGCACTGGTTCTACTGGGAGGCCTATTCCACCTGGCTGTCCGGCATCGCCCTGTTCACGGTGTCCTACCTGTGGAACGCCAGCACCTACCTGATCGACAAGTCGCTGATGAACTGGTCGCCGGGCGCGGCGGTGGGCGTGGCCCTGTCCTTCCTGGTCGTGTTCTGGATCCTGTACGACGCGATCTGCCAGCTGTTCGGGCACCGCAAGCACGGCGACGCCATCGTCGGCGCGCTGGTCGCGGTGCTGGTGGTGGTGGCGTCCTGGCTGGCCTGCCACTGGTTCGCCGGCCGCGCGGCCTTCCTGCTGGTGGGCGCGATGATCGCCACCGCCATGAGCGCCAACGTGTTCTTCTGGATCATCCCCGGCCAGAAGAAGGTGGTGGCGGCCATCGCCGCCGGCGAGCCCGTGGACCCCATCCACGGCCAGCGCGGCAAGCAGCGCAGCGTGCACAACACCTACTTCACGCTGCCGGTGCTGTTCGCGATGATCTCCAACCACTACAGCTTCACCTGGAGCCATCCGCACAACTGGCTGGTGCTGGTGCTGATGATGTTCGCGGGCGCCGCGATCCGCCAGTTCTTCGTGATGCGCCATGGCTGGAAGCTGGGCCGCAACCGGCACCCGCTGCCCTACGCGCTGGCCGGGGTGGCGGTGATCGCCGGATCCATCGCTTGGCTGATGCCGGATGCTCCCAAATCCATAGCGCCCAGCGCACGGCCCGCGGGCGCTGCGGCCGGAAATGACTTCGCAGCCGTGCGCCAGGTGCTGGACCAGCGCTGCCTGCAGTGCCACGGCGCTCAGCTGCAGATGAAGAACGTGCGCCTGGACACGCCCGAGGCCGTGAAGCAGCACGCCCAGGTGGTGTACCAGCAGGTGGTGGTCACCCGCCTCATGCCCATGAACAACAGCACGGGCATGACGGAGGAGGAGCGCGCCTTGCTGCGGCGCTGGTTCGAGCAGGGCGCCCGGGTGGACTGAAGGAACGGCTCAACAGGAGCCGTCCTACAGGGCGTTGCTGGATCTTCCTATCTGCAACGCGATGTAACGCGGGCTCCAATGGACCCATGAACCTCAACGCGCCTTCCCCCTCCGCGGCCAACGATGCCGCCGCGCAAGACCCGGCGAGGCGGCCCCGGCGGCGCTGGTCCGACGGTCCCAACTACCCGTGGTCCACCGGCGCCGAAGAAGAAGGGGCGCCGGGCGCGCAGTACCCGGCCTTGCTGGCGGTGCTCAGCGAATGCATCGCGGAGTGCACCCATGCCCTGGGCCAGGAGCTCGAGCGGCTGAACGCCGACGGCCACCTGCCTGCCAGCCGCG
>CAZZAW010000198.1:0-5297 GCA_964652405.1 uncultured Ramlibacter sp. | reverse complement strand
GACCCCTTGGTTCGTAGCCAAGTACTCTATCCAACTGAGCTACAGCCGCGAAGCCCGTAAGTATACCAGCTAGGTGAAGCGCACCTCCAGGGGGGCCAGCGGAGCCCCGAACCGGCCGCTCCAGGCCTCCCCAGGCGCTACGGGCCAGGCATCGGTCCAGGTGCCGGTGGTGACCACGTCGCCGCGTTGCAGGTCGGGCGCGCCCGGGCAGGCCCGCAGTTCACCCAGGAAGTGGTGCAGCGCATGCAAGGGGCCATCGAGCACATTGACGCCACGGCCATGGTCGCGCTCCTGTCCATCCTGGAGCAGGCTGACTTCACACCCGGCCATTGCCGCTTCGAACCCGGCGGCCGTATCGGCCACTTGGCGTACCGGAACCCTGCCGCCGACCAGCAGGCGCGCATGCAGGCCACCGTCGGCCACGGTATCGGCGGCCTGGAACTTCCAGCCGGGGCTGTGGGACTGCACGATCTCGAACCCGGCGGCCACCCAGTCCAGGCAGGCGAAAAGCTGCTCGAGCGAAGCACCGGGAGGCGGGGTGCGCGCGATGCCGAGCACGGCTTCAGGTTCGATGCGAGGCTGGCACGTGTTGGCCAGGCTGAGGGTGCCCTCGCCTTCGCAGAAGGCCAGCGTGGTGTCCCAGACCGTGCCCCACACGGGGCCATAGACACCGTAGCGCGGCCAGATGCCGCGGTTGGTGAAGCCGATCTTGAAGCCGCGCGGCTGTTCGCCGCGCTCGATCCTCAGCCTGCGCACCGCCAGCTGCGCCTGGTAGGCCGCCGCCAGGTCGAACCGGGGGTCGCCGCTGGGCGGCGCCGGCCAGGCCAGACCCTGGTCGTGGTGGGACAGCAGCTGTTCGGGTGACATGGGAGGGGTGGTAGGGCGTGCTGGGCTCGAACCAGCGACCAAGGGATTATGAGTCCCCTGCTCTGACCAACTGAGCTAAC
Organism: uncultured Ramlibacter sp.; assembly: GCA_964652405.1. Lineage (GTDB taxonomy): Bacteria > Pseudomonadota > Gammaproteobacteria > Burkholderiales > Burkholderiaceae_C > Ramlibacter. The sequence continues at coordinate 4,350 of CAZZAW010000198.1, read as the reverse complement.
GCCCCGCGCGGTGATTGTAGGTTTCCGGTGGGCAACCGCCTGCCCGGGGATGGCCGGCTTGGCCGGTCACTTGCTGTTGTGGCTGAGGGCGTTGCTCACCAGCCGGGCCGTGATGTCCACGATCTGGATCATGCGGTCGTAGGGCATGCGCGTGGGGCCGATCACGCCCAAGGTGCCCACCACCTGGCCATCGACCTCGTAGGGCGCGCTGACCACCGAGAGCTCCTCGATGGGCACCACCTTGCTCTCGCCGCCGATGAAGATGCGCACCCCCTCGGCCTGGCTGGAGATGTCCAGCAGGCGCATCAGCTGCGTCTTCTGCTCGAACAGCTCGAAGGCGCGGCGCAGCTGGCCCATGTCGGTGGAGAAGTCGCTCACGGCCAGCAGGTTGCGCTCACCGGAGATCACCACCTCGTCCTGGGCCTGCGTCATGGCCTCGCTGCCGGCTTCGACCGCGGCCTGCATCAGCGTGGCGATCTCGCCGCGCAGCTGTTCCACTTCGCCCTTGAGGCGCTCGCGAACCTGCTCGATGGCCATGCCGGCGTAGTTGGCGTTCAGGTAGTTCGCCGCTTCCACCAGCTGCTGCTGCGTGTAGTCGGACTGGGTGAACACCACGCGGTTCTGCACGTCGCCGTCGGGCGAGACGATGATCACGAGGTAGCGGCGTTCCGACAGCCGCAGGAACTCGATGTGGCGGAATACCGAGCTGCGTCGCGGTGCCATCACCACGCCCACGAACTGCGACAGGTTGGACAGCAGCTGGGCCGCGTTGGCGATCACCTTCTGCGGCTGGTCCGGAGGCAGGCTGGGCGTGGCCAGCTGCTCGCGCTGCACGGTCAGCATGGTGTCCACGAAGAGGCGATAGCCACGGGCGGTGGGAATGCGGCCGGCCGATGTGTGCGGGCTCGCGATCAGGCCGAGCTCCTCCAGGTCGGACATCACGTTGCGGATGGTCGCCGGCGACAGCTCCAGCCCGGAGGCGCGCGAGAGCGTGCGCGACCCCACGGGTTGACCCTCGGCGATATAGCGCTCGACCAGCGCTTTCAACAACAACTTGGCACGGTCATCGAGCATGGTATGGAGCCCCTTCACTGATTTTAATGATGTAATTTGCCGCAATGAAATCCCAGTTCCGCCAGGTGGCGCTCATTGGCAAGTACCACGCCGTGCCGCAGGGCTCGGGCGCGGGCCCCGGGGCGGCCCTGGAGGACATCGCGCAGTTCCTCTCCTCGCAGGGCTGCGACGTGGTGATCGAAAGCCAGACCGCGCAGAGCGCCGGCCTGGGCGGGCACGCCGTGCTGGACCTGGCCGGCATCGGCCGCCAGTGCGACCTGGGCCTGGTGGTGGGCGGCGACGGCACCATGCTGGGCATAGGCCGGCAGCTGGCGCGCTACGGGGTGCCCCTGATCGGCATCAACCAGGGCCGGCTGGGCTTCATCACCGACATCCCGCTGGATTCGTACCGCGAGGCGTTGGCGCCCATGCTGCGCGGCGAGCACGAGGAAGACCGCCGCACGCTGATGCAGGCCTGCGTGATGCGCGACGGCCAGTGCGTGTTCGAGGCCCTGGCCATGAACGACGTGGTGGTCAACCGCGGCGCCACCTCGGGCATGGTCGAACTGCGGGTGGAGGTCGACGGCCATTTCGTGGCCAACCAGCGCGCCGACGGCCTGATCGTCGCCTCGCCCACCGGCTCCAGCGCCTATGCGCTGTCGGCCGGCGGGCCGCTGCTGCACCCGGCCAACCCGGGCTGGGTGCTGGTGCCCATCGCGCCGCACACGCTCTCGAACCGGCCCATCGTGCTGGCGGACGCCGCCGAAATCGCGATCGAGGTGGTCGCCGGCCGGGACGCCAGCGCCAACTTCGACATGCAGTCGCTGGCCTCGTTGCTGCACGGCGACCGCATCCTGGTCAAGCGCTCGCAGCACCAGGTGCGCTTCCTGCATCCGCGCGGCTGGACGTACTTCGACACGCTGCGCAAGAAGCTGCACTGGAACGAGGGAGGATCATGAGCCTGAAGCGGATCGCCCTGCGCGATTTCGTGATCGTGCGCGAGCTGGAGCTCGAGCTGGGCACCGGGTTTTCCGTGCTCACCGGCGAGACCGGCGCCGGCAAGTCCATCCTGATCGACGCCCTGCAGCTGGCCCTGGGCGCGCGCGCAGAGGCCACCGTGGTGCGCGAAGGCGCCGCGCGAGCGGACATCAGCGCCGAATTCGACCTGCCCGCGACGCTGGTTCCCTGGCTGGAAGAAGCCGGCTTCGCCCAGGAAGACAGCCTGCTGCTGCGTAGAAGCATAGACACCCAGGGCAAGAGCCGCGCCTGGATCAACGGCAGCCCGGCCACGGCGACGCAGCTGCGCGAGCTGGGCGAGCAGCTGGTCGACATCCATGGCCAGCACGCCTGGCAGAGCCTGACCCGCCCCGAGGCGGTGCGCGCGCTGCTCGACGCCTATGCCGGCGTGAGCGCGGCCACGCTGCAGCCGCTGTGGCAGGCCTGGCGGGCCGCGCAAAAGGCCCTGGCCGACGCCCGCACCGCGCAGGACACGCTGCAGCGCGAGCGCGAGCGCCTGGCCTGGCAGATCGGCGAGGTGGACAAGCTCGCGCCCGGTGCCGACGAGTGGGACGAGCTCAATGCCAGCCACACCCGGCTGGCGAACGCGCAGACGCTGCTGGACGCGGCGCAGGGCGCGATCGAAGCCCTGGAGGGGGAATCCGGCGGCGCCGCGTCGCGGCTCTCCCAGGCGCTTACCTTGCTACAAAATCAGGAGCATCTCGAGCCCGCATTCCGGGCGCTTGCCGAGGTTTTGGCTTCCAGCCTGGCCCAGGCGGAAGATGCGGCGCATTCGCTGCACGCCTACCTGCGCAAGGCCGACCTGGACCCGCAGCGCCTGGCCGAGCTGGACGAGCGGATGTCGTCCTGGCTGTCCCTGGCCCGCCGCTACAAGCGCCAGCCCCAGGATCTGCCGGCGCTGCTGGCCGGCTGGAAGGCCGAGCTCGCCAGGCTGGACGCCGCGGCCGACCTCGCCGCCCTGGAAGCCGCCGAGAAGCAGCAGGCCCAGGCCTTCCTGGCAGCCGCCACCACGCTGTCCAAGGCACGGGCCAAGGCCGCGCCCCAGCTGGCCAAGGCGATCACGCAGGCCATGCAGGGCCTGGGCATGCAGGGCGGCCGATTCGAGGTGGCGCTCACCCGGCTGGAGCAGCCGGCGCAGGCCGGCCTGGAGGAAGTGGCGTTCCTCGTCGCCGGCCATGCCGGCAGCACGCCGCGTCCCGTGGGCAAGGTCGCCTCCGGCGGCGAGCTCTCGCGCATCGCGCTGGCGATCGCGGTCACCACCAGCCGCCTGGGCACCGCCCAGACCCTGATCTTCGACGAGGTGGATGCCGGCGTGGGCGGCGCCGTGGCGGAAACCGTGGGCCGTCTGATGAAGCAGCTGGGCCGGGACCGCCAGGTGCTGGCCGTCACCCACCTGCCGCAGGTGGCGGCCTGCGCCGACCACCACCTGGTGGTGGCCAAGCACAGCGACAAGGCCGGCACGGCCAGCAGCGTGCTGCCGGTGCAGGGCGAGCAGCGCGTGGCTGAAGTGGCGCGCATGCTGGGGGGCGAGCGCCTGTCCGGCACCACGCTGGCCCACGCCAAGGAAATGCTGGGCGCGGGCGCAGGATCATGACCCTGGAGGTCGTGCTCATCACGGGCATGTCCGGCTCGGGCAAGTCGGTGGCGCTGCGCGCGCTGGAGGACGCGGGCTACTACTGCGTGGACAACCTGCCGCCCGAGCTGCTCCTGTCCTTCGTCGCGCTCGAGCAGCAGGGCACGGCCCGGCGCGTGGCAATCGCCATGGACGTGCGCAGCGCCACCTCGCTGCCCCTGGTGCCGGCGCAGCTGCGAGAGCTGCGGGCCCAGGGCGTGAACGTGCGCCCCCTGTTCCTGGACTCCACCACCGAGACCCTGGTGCGGCGCTTTTCGGAAACGCGCCGCCGCCACCCGCTGTCCAGCGGCGAGGCCACCGACCAGCGCCGCGCGGTGGTGGACGCGATCGAGCTGGAGCGCGAGCTGCTGGCCGAGCTGCGCGAGGACGCGCCCGTGATCGACACCAGCGTGATCCGTCCCGCGCAGCTGCAGGCGCACGTCAAGTCGCTGCTGTCCGCGCCGGAAAGCCACCTGACGCTGGTCTTCGAATCCTTCGCCTTCAAGCGCGGCATTCCGGTCGACGCCGACTACGTGTTCGACGTGCGCATGCTGCCCAACCCGCACTACGAGCCCGCTCTCAAGCCCCTGACGGGCCGCGACGCGCCGGTGATCGCCTACCTGGAGGAGCAGCCCGAGGTCGCCCGCATGTACGGAGACATCCAGGAC
>CAZZAW010000197.1:0-5303 GCA_964652405.1 uncultured Ramlibacter sp. | reverse complement strand
ATGTACGCCGTCTCCGCGCTGCGCGAGGACGCGGCCCATGCGGCGCAGACTTCCTGCACCCATTCCGGCTGCGTCTTCGCCGCGTCATTGAGCCAGTTGGCCACCGAGTTGCGCACGTAGAGGCTGGGGTCGGCCTTCAGCGGCTCCAGCAGCGGCAGCCCGCGCCAGGGCTGGGCCTGCAGCGGCTTGAGCGGCGCGCACCACACGCCGCGCGGGCGCGTGAGCTCGCTGGCGAAACGGCGGATGTGGGGGTCGCCGTCCCGCACCCAGGGCTGCAGCAGGGCCAGCGCCGCGTCCAGGCCGCCCGCCACTTCGTCGCGCACCGCCATCCAGGCGATCTCGCGCACGCCGAAATGCGGGTCCGCCGCGAACCGGCGCACGGCCTCGAGCTTGGCCGCCAGCGAGAGCCCCGAGAACATCACCCACTGCGCCGCCCAGCCGCGCGCGATGTCGCTGGGGTGCACGGCCAGCGTGTGGGCCACGCGGTCGCGGTCGGCGCGCGGTTCGGCCAGGTCGTACAGCGCGCGGGCGACGTGTTCGTGGCGCCTGACCGGCTTGAAGGCCGGCAGCATGGCCAGGGTGTCCGCCAGGCGCTCGGCTTGCGGATCCAGGCCGATGTCGCGCGCTACGTTGCGCGCCAGCCGCGGCAGGTCCAGCGCCAGGAACTCGTTGAGGTTGACGGTGGGGATCCGCCCCTCGTTCAGCGCTTCCAGCACCTCGGGCGGGATCAGCGCGATGCGCGCCGCGCCCTTGCGCCCGAGGAGGTGCTGGACCATCAGCCCGCTGCGGCGAGCAGCTGCTTCAGGTCGCCGGCGAGCGCCTGCGGCCCCGTGCCGTAGCGCGTGTACAGGCGCAGCCGCCCCTGCGGGTCGTACACGAAGCTGGCGGCCGAGTGGTCCAGCGTGTAGCTGCTGGCGGTCTGGCCTTCCACCTTCTTGTAGAACACCTTGAAGTCCCTGGCCACGGCCGCGGTCTGCTCGGGGCTGCCGCGCAAGGCGACGAAGTCCGGGCCGAAGCTGGCCATGTAGGCCTTGAGCACCTCGGGCGTGTCGCGCTCCGGGTCCACGGTGATGAAGATGCCCTGCACCCTATCGCCGTCCGGGCCCAGCAGCTTCTTGGCCTGGGCGATTTCGGCCAGGGTGGTGGGGCAGACGTCGGGGCATTGCGTGTAGCCGAAGAACACCACCACGGCCTTGCCACGGAAGTCCTGCAGGCTGCGCACCTGGCCGTTCGCGTCGGGCAGGCTGAAGCCCTTGGCATAGTCGGCGCCCGTGAGGTCCACCGCCGCGAACTGCGGCTTCTTTTCGCCGCAGGCGGTCAATAGCCCCGCAGCCCCGGTCCACAGGGCACCAGCAGCTACTGATTTGATAGCGCATCGGCGTTTCATCGTGGCAGCTCCAGGAGGCGTGACTTTTCCAGTGCCACCGCGGATCCGGCTTTGCCGGGCCGCTGGTGGCGCCCCCTTGAGGGGGAGGCGCCGAAGGCGCTTCGGGGGTGGGTCATAACAGGTAGTGGTCGAGCAGCAGCGCCGCGAACAGCGCGCTCAGGTGGATCAGCGAAAAGCGGAAGGTCTGGCGGGCGAGCGCGTCCGAGTACTCGCGCCAGAGCCGGAACCCGTACCAAGTGAAGCCCACGCTCAGCACCAGCGCCGCCGCCAGGTAGAGCCAGGAACTCATGCCGATGGCAAAGGGCATCAGGCAGGCGGCGAACAGGACCAGCGTGTACAGCAGGATCTGCAGGCGCGTGAACTCGTTGCCGTGCGTCACCGGCAGCATGGGCAGGCCGGACTTGCGGTAGTCCTCCACCCGGTACAGCGCCAGCGCCCAGAAGTGCGGCGGCGTCCACAGGAAGATGATGAGGAACAGGATCAGCGCCTCGGGGCCCACGTCGCCGGTCATGGCCGCCCAGCCCAGCACCGGCGGCATGGCGCCGGAAGCGCCGCCGATCACGATGTTTTGCGGCGTCAGCGGCTTGAGCACCACGGTGTAGATCACCGCGTAGCCGACGAAGGTGGCGAAGGTCAGCCACATGGTCAGCGGGTTGACCCAGGCGTACAGCAGCCAGGAGCCGGCGGCGCACAGCACCGCGGCGAACAGCAGCGTCTGCCAGTCGGAGAGCTCGCCCTTGGCCGTGGGCCGCCAGGCGGTGCGCCGCATCTTGGCGTCTATGCCCTTTTCCACCAGGCAGTTGAAGGCCGCGGCGGCGCCGGCCACCAGCCAGATGCCGAACGCGGCCAGCACTCCCACCTGCAGGTCGGCCAGCGCGGGCACGCCCGGCACCGCCAGCACCATGCCGATGACCGCGCAGAACACGATCAGCTGCACCACGCGCGGCTTGGTCAGGGCGTAGAACTGCGCGAAGCGGTTCATGCGCGCGCCCCTGCTGCGACGGGCACACGGAACTCGGCCCGGCTGTCGTACAGGGCCCAGGTCAGCACCACCACCAGCGCCGCGGCGCCGCCGGTGTGCGCGAGCGCGGCGGCCAGCGGCCAGCCCAGCACCACGTTGGACAGGCCGCTCAGGAGCTGCCACAGGGCCAGCGCCGCGATCCAGCGGCCCTGGCGTGCCAGCGCACCGCCGCGGTGCAGCTGCCAGGCCAGGGACAGCAGCACGGCGAGCACCAAGTAGGCCATGAGCCGGTGCACGTAGTGGATGCCGGTCAGCGCCGCGAAGGGGATGGATTCCCCCGCCGCGGTCTTGCCCAGCTCGCGCCACAGCTCGAAGCCGCGCCGCAGGTCCATCTCGGGCCACCAGCGGCCCTGGCAGGTGGGAAAGTCGCTGCAGGCCAGCACCGCGTAGTTGGTGCTGACCCAGCCGCCCAGCGCCACCTGCAGCCAGAGCAGCGCGAAGGCCAGCAGCAGCAGCGCGCGCGTGCCGGTGGAGATCACCACGGGTTGCGCCCCGGTCTGGGCTTGGCGATAGGCGACCGCCTGACGGCACAGCAGCGCCAGCAGCATCAGGCCGCCCAGCAGGTGCAGCGTGACGATGGCCGGGAACAGCTTCATGGTCACGGTGAGCGCGCCGAAGGCGCCCTGCACGCAGACCCAGGCGAGGGTGAGCGTGGGCCACCAGGGGTTCACGGGGAGGGCCTGGCGCCGGTGCTGCCACCAGGTGCTGGCGGCCAGCGTGAGGATCAGCACACCGACGCCGGTGGCCAGGTAGCGGTGGATCATCTCGATCCAGGCCTTGCCATGGGTGACCGGGCCGCTGGGCAGGCGTGCCTGTTCGGCGCTGATCTGCTCCACGGCGCCCACCGGGCTGGCCTTGCCGTAGCAGCCCGGCCAGTCGGGGCAGCCCAGGCCGGAATCGGTCAGGCGCGTGAAGGCGCCGAACAGCACCAGGTCGAACGTGAGGAACAGCGTGAGCAGCGTCAGGGCCGACAGGCGCTGCGCCGGCGCGGCTTGGCGGCTGCGCAGCCACAGCCAGGCCAGCGGGCCCAGGGCCACGACGACGCCCATGGCCATGAGCTGCAGGGTGGGCGAGAAGTCGACCAGGTCTTGCGTCATGGCTGGCGGCCGGGCTTGTCCCAGCCGGCGGAAGCGCGCAGCAGCCGCTCGAGGTCGCGCTTGACCCTGGGCGCGGCGGCCTTGTCCACGCCGGCGGGGAACCGCAGCATCCAGTTGCCCATGGGGTCGACCACGTACAGGTGGTCGGCGAGCTCGCGCCCCGGCGCCGGGGCCAGCCACTGCGCGAGCAGCGCCGGGTCCACGGCCACCACCTCGGCTTGCGCCACGGCGGGCCGGATCGCCTCGCGCACCGGCGCCGCGTCGTTGACCAGCCAGACCCAGTCCAGCCGGTCCTTCTCGCGGCCCAGGCCCTCGCGCAGCTGGCGCTGCAGGTACAGGTGGTTCTCGCAGCGCGCGTCGCAGGCGCCGCCGCCCACGCTCACCAGCAGCCACTGGCCCTTGAGCTGCGCCAGCGGGGGCGGCAGCGGACGCTGCGGATCGATCAGCTCGCCATAGTTGCGGCGGCCCTCGGGCCGCACCACGTAGTAGGTGAAGTAGGACGCCAGCACCGGCGCGGCGCAGACCAGCATCACCAGCAGCATCTTCCAGCGGCCCTTGCTGGTGCGCGCGCGCGCGTCGGCGCCTTCCGCGCCCGGCAGGGCGTGCACGGTCAGCTGCAGCGGCTCGTCAAGCAGGCCGGGACTTTCGGCGGGGGGCGATGAATTGGAACCAGGCATACAGAAGGGCGATCAGGGCGCTCAGGGCCCACCACTGGAAGGCATAGCCGTAGTGCTTGTCGACACCGGTGGCCACCTGCGGCCACTCGCGCTGCAAGCCTTGCGAGGCGGCACCGGTCTGCTGCACGGAACCTTCCAGCAGGGCCAGGCCGGTCTCGGCCCTGAACGCGGCCAGGTCGAGATTTTGCCGGATGGGCCCGCGGCCCGCGTCCGCGAACTCGTATAGCTTGGCGGGAGGCGGGGCGATCCGGCCGGTGACTTCGACCTCGCCGGGCGGCGTCTCGATCGCCGGCAGCCGCTCGCGGTCCACGAAGTCGCGCGGCGCCCAGCCCCGCTGCACCAGCACCGCCCGTTCGCTGCCGGCCAGGCGCAAAGGTGTCACCACGTAAAAGCCGGGCCGGCCGGCCATCTGCCGGTTGTCCAGGAACACGGTGTGGCGCGGCTCCCAGCGGCCGCGCAGCACCACCGGCCTGTGGTGCAGTGACGCTATGTTTTCCGTAGCAAGCAGAGCGCCTTGGTCCAGCGCTGGAAGGCTTTTCCGCTCGTCGATGGCAGCCTGCAGGGCGAGTTTCTGGGCGGCGCGGCCCCACTGCCAGAAGCCCAGCGACAGGGTGATCGCGACGCCCAGCACCGCGCCCACGGTCGCCAGCCAGAAGCGGGCGCGGGTCATGGGGCAGCCCCGATAATCACGGGCATGAAATACCTGGTGGCCCTGGCCTTCGTCGCCATCCTCGCCAGCCTGGGCTCGGCGCTGTGGTTCATGATGCGCGACGGCCAGGACGGCCGCCCCAAGACCAGCAACATGGCGCGCGCACTCGCCTTCCGCGTGGGCTTTTCCATCCTGCTGTTCGTCTGCGTGCTCATTGCCTGGAAGCTGGGCTACATCCAGCCCACGGGCATCCCGGCCGGAAAGTAAAAAAGCGCCTTGCGGCGCTTTTTTGCGGCTGCGGCAACGCTCACAGCCAGTAGACCAGGACGTACAGGCCCAGCCAGACCACGTCCACGAAGTGCCAGTACCAGGCGGCGCCCTCGAAGCCGAAGTGGCGGTCGGCCGTGAAGTGCCCCTTCATCAGGCGCAGGGTGATGAACAGCAGCATCAGCATGCCCACCAGCACGTGGAA
>CAZZAW010000196.1:0-5313 GCA_964652405.1 uncultured Ramlibacter sp. | reverse complement strand
CCGGACCGCTTGAGCACCTGGAAGCCGTGGTCGGCCCCGTCCACCACGTGCAGCCGCGCCGCGTCGCCCAGGGCCGCCACGCATTCGCGCATCAGCGCCAGCTCGGCCAGCGCATCGCGCGTGCCCTGCAGGAACAGCATGGGCACCTGGACCTGCGCCAGGTGCCGCCCCCGTTCGGCCGACGGCTTGCCCGCCGGGTGCAGCGGGAAACCCACGAACACCAGCCCGCGGACGCCAGCCAGCGCCTGGGCCGCCTGCGCCTGCGAGGTCATGCGCCCGCCGAAGGACTTGCCGCCCGCGAACAGCGGCAGCCCCGGCAAGGCCTGGGCGGCGGCCGCCACGGCGGCGCACACGGTGGCCTGCGCCAGCGCGGGTGGGCCGGGCCGCTTGCTGCCTTGTTCCATGAAGGGGAACTGGAAGCGCAGCGTGGCGACCTGGTGGCGGGCGAGGGCGCCGGCCAGCGCGGCCATGAAGGCGTGGTGCATGCCCGCGCCCGCGCCATGCGCGAACACGAAGCCGGCGCGCGCCGCGTCGGGCGCCTGCAGCAGGGCGGAGACCTCCTGGCCTGACGGCAGGGCGATGCGCAGGGGAACGTCGGTGGCCATGCAAGCATTGTGGGGCGGGCGGTCACCCGCAGGCGACAATGCCATGTTCACAGGAGGAGTGGTTTGTCCTGGAAAGCTGGAGTCGCGTCGGGCTGGGCCCGGGCGCAGGCCGCCGCCCGCCGGCCCATGGTGCGGGAGGGCATGCGCGACGCCGCGCCGATGGCGATCGGCATCGCCGCCTGGGGGCTGGTGGCCGGCGTGGCCATGGCCAAGAGCGGCATGGGCGTGCCGCTGGCGATCTTCATGGCGCTGATCGTGTACGCAGGCTCGGCGCAGATCGCCGCGCTGCCGCTGATCGCCGCCGGCGCGCCCCTGTGGGTGGTGTGGGCCACCACGCTGTGCGTCAGCCTGCGCTTCATGGCCTTCAGCTTCCACTACCGGCCGTACTTCATGCACCTGCCACGGCGGCGGCGCATCGCGCTGGCCTTCCTGATGGGTGATTCGGGCTTCGCGCTGTTCGCCCGCCGCTTCGAGGCACCCGAGCCCGGCACCGACCATTCCGACTACTTCCTGGGCTGCGCCGTCATCACCTTCGGCCTGTGGCAGGTGTCCATCATCACGGGCATCGTCGCGGGGGCGGGCATCCCGGCGTCCTGGGGCCTGGGCTTCGCCGGCACCATGGCGCTGCTCGCGCTCACCTGCACCCAGCTGCGCAACCCCTCCACCTGGGCGGCGGCCGCCGTGGCCGTGTGCGCCGCCATCGCCGCCTACGCGCTGCCGCTCAAGCTGAACATCGTGGTGGCGATCGCGGCCGCCGTGGCGGTGGGCATCCTCATCGACCGGGTGCGGCCGCCCCAGGCAGGTGCCGCATGAGCGCCGTCGAGATCTTCCTCACCACCCTGGGCATGGCCGCCATCACCCTGGGCTGCCGCGCCTTCTTCGTGGTCTCGGAGCGCGACCTCCCCATGCCCCGCTGGCTGCGCGAGGGCCTGCGCTACGCCCCCATCGCCGCCCTGGCCGCCGTGGTGGCCCCCGAGCTGCTGATGAGCCAGGGCCACCTGATCACCGACTGGCGCGACGCCCGCGTGTTCGGCGCCCTGGCCGGGCTGGCCTACTACGCCTGGCGCAAGAGCCTGTTCGGCACCATCGTCTGCGGCACGGGCGCGATGTTGGCACTGCGGTTCGGGCTGGGGTGGTAGCGGCCGGCAGCGGCCTCGGGTCCGCGCCGGCGCGGGATAGGCGACTATGATTCACATGTTTGAAGCGAGTCGTGCCCACCCAGCCATGAAGGTTCATTGATGTTCGGACGAAGCCGGTTGGCGGTGGGCGTGGGGATGGGCCTGACGATCGGCTTCCTGGCATTGTTCGTGATCGTGGGGACCACCCTCTGGCTCGTGGAGCGCGGCAACAGCCTGTTTGCGCAGTCCGCGCTGCAGCGCTCCATCCGGGTCGCCGCGGTGGACCTGCGCGACCACGTGCGCACGGCGGAGTCGAGCCAGCGCGGGTTCCTGCTGACCGGCAACCAGATCTACCTGGCCCCCTATGACACGGCCAAGACGGGGGCGCTGCAGGAACTCGAGGATCTGGGCCGGTTGATTCCGCCGGATGCGCCCAACCGGGCCATGCTGCCCAGGCTGGCAGAAACCGTGGGCCAGAAAATCGCCGACATGGACGCCAGCATCGCGCTGAAAAGCGCCGGCCGCGACGCCGAGGCCCTGGCCCTGCTCCAGCGAAATCGCGGCAAGACATTGATGGATGAGATCAATGTCTTCCTCTATGGCGCGATCCTGATCGCGGACGAGAACTCGGCGCTCCACAGCGCGGAACTGCAAGGCAACGTGTCGGTGCTGCGCTGGGTCTCGGCGGGCGCCGCGGTGGTCATCATCCTGGTGGTGCTCGTGGTGGCCTTCACCGTTTACCGCAACGGGCGGGACCTGAAGCAGGCGCGCGACGAGGTGCGGGCCATCAACCTGACGCTGGAAGAGCGTGTCAAGGCCCGCACCGCCGATCTGGCGATGGCGCGGGAACGCGCGGAAGTCCTGCTGGCCGAGGTCAATCACCGCGTGGCCAACAGCCTGCAACTCGTGGGCGTTCTGGTGGGGATGCAGATGCGGTCGGTCGACGACGCGGCAGCCAAGGACGCCCTGCGTGAGACGCAGTCGCGGATCAATGCCATCTCGCTCATCCACAAGAGCCTGTACACGTCCGGCGACGTGACCAACGTGGCACTCAACGACTACCTGGGCGCGATGCTGGGCAACCTGGAAACGGCGATGAAGAAGGATGGCCATACCGCCATCCTGAAGTGCTACCTGGAGCCGATTTCGTTGCGCACCGACGCCAGCGTCAACCTGGGCGTCGCCGTCCAGGAGCTGGTGACCAACGCCTTCAAATATGCCTATCCCGACGACAAGCCGGGCGAAGTGCGGGTGCGCCTGAAGCGCCTGGACGACGACAAGGCCGAACTGACGGTCGAGGACGACGGGGTGGGGTTCGCGCCGAACGCCAGGCATGCGGGTACCGGCTTGGGCAGCAAGATCATCCAGACGATGGCGGCGGCGCTCAAGACCCAGGTGGAATACATCAACCGCGCTCCGGGCACGGCGGCCCGGCTCGTGCTCTCGACAGCGAACGCCTAGTGGGAACTGCGATGACCCTTCGCCTCGCCGCGCTTGCTTCGCTTGCTTTTTTCGGCATCGCGTCTTCGGCTTTCGCCAGCGACGGGTTGACCGTGGCGGTCAAGCTGCCCGCCTACGACCCGGCACGGGCCTCCTGCCGGGCGCCGGCCGGATTGCAGAAAAGGCTGGTGTTCGTACAGGACAACAGCCGGGAGTTCATGCAGGGCGTGGGCCGAGGGCTGGAAGCCGCGGCGAAGGCGCGGGGTCTGGGCTACGGGGTGGCGCTGGCCAACAACGATGCGGCGCTGATGATCAGGCAGGTGGGCGACATCGTGACCGAGAGGACCGGTGCGATCGTGGTCGCGCCTATCGATCCGCCATCCCTGGCGCCGGCTTTGAAGAAAGTGTTCGGCGCGGGCGCCTATGTGGGTTCCATCGTCGCGCCCCCGGCGACGACGGTGCTGAACGCGCCGCAGTACCTCACCGGCAAGGTCCTCGCCGAGGCGGCCGCGGACTACATCCGCACGCGGCTGGGGGGAAAAGCCAAGGTGGTGCTGCTCACGCATGACAGCCTGCAGTTCCTGGCGCCCCGTTTCACCGCCATGCGCGACACGCTGCGCAAACTCCCTGGGGTGACGATCGTGGCCGACATTTCGCCCGCCACGGTCGACAAGGAGGGCGGGTATCGCACGATGAAGACGATCCTGCTGGCGCACCCGAATGTCGACGTGGTGCTCGGCGCCGACACCGTGGTTCTGGGCGCGCTCGCGGCGCTGCGCGAGGCGGGTAAGGCGAAGCCGGACCAGTTCCTGGGCGGGATCGATGGCGAGAAGGAAGCCGTTGCCGAGATCAAGAAGGGCGGCGGCCCCTACAAGGCCAGCATCAGCCTGGCTTCATCCATCTTCGGGTATGCGATGGGCCAGCACGCGGCCGACTGGCTGGACGGCAAGTCCATCCCCCAGGCGATGGATATCCTGCCCAAGGCCCTCACCATCGGCAACATCGCGGACTACGAGCGCGATACGGCCGATCCCGGGGCCGTCTATGCCGATCCGGCGCGGCGTGCGTCCTACCTGCGGATGTACGGCAACATCTGCTTCGACACCCGCGGCAACTACATCAACTTCCCCTGGTCTTCGGAGGCCAAATAGAGCCATGCCGCCCGCGCCCTCGACCGCCAGCCCGTTCGTCATTCTTTACGTCGAAGACAACGACCTGATCCGGGAGTCCTTCGCCGAACTGCTGGCCACGGACGAGCGCCGGATCGTTTCCGTGCCCGACGGCGCGCGGGCGCGAGAGGTACTGGGCAGGCAGCCTGTGAACCTGCTGATGACCGACGTCGAACTGCCCGACGGCTCGGGCATCGACCTGGCTCGCGAGGCCCTCAGCCGCGACCCCCAGTTGCCCGTGATCGTGTGCTCCGGGCATGACCTGAGAGACGTCGCGCAGTCGCTCGGCCCGACGGCCCATCCGCTCAGGAAGCCGTTCCAGCTCGACGAGCTCGAGGCGCTGCTCGAACGGCTCGCGCAGCCGCCGGGCTGAGCCCCCGAGGCAGGACCCCACCGGAGCGGCCATGCCCCACGACCTGGAACGCAACAAGCGCAACGTGCTGGCCTTCTACGACCTGATGTTCAACCAGGGACGGCCGCGCGAAGCCATGGAGCGCTACGCGGGCGCCACCTACATCCAGCACAACCCGCACGTGGGCGACGGCAAGCAGGCCTTCATCGATTACTTCGAGCGCATGGCCCGCGAGTACCCGGCCAAGCGGGTGCACTTCAAGCGGGTGTTCGCCGAGGGTGACCACGTGGTGCTGCACTGCCACCAGGTCTGGCCCGGCGACAAGGACACGGACTGGGCCGGCATCGACATCTTCCGGCTGGACGAGGAAGGCCGGGTGGTGGAGCACTGGGACGTGCTGCAGGTGGTGCCCGCCACCTCGGCGAACGGCAACACCATGTTCTGAGCCGGCGTGCAAGAAGAATCATGCCCGCCAAGCCGCCCGCACCCTTCAAGGGAAACAAGCAGTCCCTGCCCAGCAAGCCCTGCGTCGCCTGCGGCCGCGAGATGACCTGGCGCAAACGCTGGGCGCGGACCTGGGACGAGGTGAAGTACTGTTCCGACGCGTGCCGCAAGGGCCACGCCCGCAC
>CAZZAW010000195.1:0-5362 GCA_964652405.1 uncultured Ramlibacter sp. | reverse complement strand
CCTTGGCCCGCATCATGAAGTGCATCTTGCGCAGCGCGAAGTAGTGGAACTTGAACGAGAGCGCCGGCGTGACGTAGGGGTTGGCCGCTTCCTCCATCGGCAGGGCAATGGACAGGCCCACGCTGATGCCGTCGCCCTCGTAGGCGCCGCGGTTGGCGGCCTGCATGATGCCGGGACCGCCACCGGTGCAGATGAACAGCATGTCGCGCGGGTCCTTGCCGGCGCTGTACTGCGCCACCAGCTTGCCGAAGGCGCGCGCCTTCTCGTAGTAGTGGGCATTGCGCGCCAGGGCCCGGGCGCGCCGGATCACCTGTTCGTCACCGCCGGCTTCGGCGGCCGCCAGCAGGGCGGCCGCCTCCTCTTCGCTGCGGAAGCGGGCGCTGCCGAACACCACGATGGTGTTCTCGATGCCATGGGCCTGCTGCTCCAGGTCGGGCTTGAGCAGCTCCAGCTGGAAACGGATGCCGCGGGTCTCGCGGCGCAGCAGGAATTCGGGGTCGGCGAAGGCCAGGCGGCTGGCGTCCCGGTCCAGGGGCAGTCCGGCGTCCGAGTGCGACTTCAGCGTCGCCCAGGCATCGGCCAGCCGCTGGTCGTGGATGTTGCGGGTG
The DNA here is from genome assembly GCA_964652405.1 of uncultured Ramlibacter sp. Classification (GTDB taxonomy): domain Bacteria; phylum Pseudomonadota; class Gammaproteobacteria; order Burkholderiales; family Burkholderiaceae_C; genus Ramlibacter. Next base: position 4,754 of record CAZZAW010000195.1, on the reverse strand, counting down.
GAAGACATGGCCCCATTTTGGGGGCAAGCCGGCCCGCTCTGGCGTTATCCTTGCGCCTCAAGAAAAACCAGTTGGGGACAGCAGTGGAGCAGCCGCTCTTTCACGTGGTGCTGCAGGGACGCAAGGTGGGGCCGTACGACCGCCGCACCATCGTCGGCATGCGCATCAAGAAAGCGCTGACCAGCGACCACGTGCTCATCGACAGTTCCGGCGTCCAGCTCACCGTGGCCGACCTCATCGGCCGCCGCCCCCGCAGCAACGACTTCCAGCCCAACCGCACCGGCGGCTTTTCCATCGTCCAGGCCACCTATCCCGCCAGCCTGACCGGCGTGCAAGGCAAGGGCATGGACATTCCGCGCTTTCGCGGGGAGGTCGAGGCCCGCGTGCAGACCGAGGTGCTGCGCATCGCCGGGCGCTTCCGCAAGTTCCCGGGCTGGAAGGAAGACCGCGTCAAGCTGCCCCTGAAGGACATCGTGCACGCCAGGATCAAGGGCTCGCAGCTGGACCTGTGGCTGCGCACGGAGAAGACGCCCGAGCTGCAGCGCATCTCGCTGGAGCTGTTCACCCCCGAGGCCGCCGGCGAGCTGGCCGACTGGCTGCCCGCCGCCACCCCCTGGCCGGAGGCCGACGGCAGCGGCCCCGCCAGCCTGCCCGCTGCGCTGCCGGTGCCCGACCATCGCCTGCTGTGGGCCTCAGTCGCCGGCGTGGTGGCCGTGGTCGGCGTGGTGATGGCCGTGCTGATGACGCGCAGGCTCTACTAGAGGGCCAGCGCCAGGCCCAGCGGGACGAACACCACCGCCAGCGCATTGCCCAGGAGGATCATGGCGGCCACCCGTTCCGGTTCCTGGCCGTAGCGTTCGGCGAACAGGAACTGCATGGCCGCCGGCGGCAGCGCCGCGAACAGGATCAGCTGCGCGCGCTCCACGCCCGTGAGCCCCAGCGCCCACACCAGCGGCAGCGCCAGCGCCAGGCCGATCACCGGGCGCGCCACGGCGCCCAGGAGCCCGCGCGGGATGTCGTGGCGGCGCAGGGCCGTGAGCCGCACGCCCAGGGCGAACAGCATCAGCGGCAGCATGGCCTCGCCCATCAGCTTCATGCCGGTGAACAGCATGTCGGGCGGCCGCCAGCCGCTGAACGCGCTGGCGAAGCCCAGGGCCGAGGCGATCATCAGGGGGCTCAGCAGCAGGTCGCGGGTGCGGGCGTGGGCGCTGGTGATGCGCACGCCGATGGAGAAGTGCAGCACGCAGCTGATGGAGAACAGGGCCACGGCGGCGCCCAGCTGGCCGGAGCCGAACGCGAGCAGGGCCAGCGGCAGGCCCATGTTGCCGCAGTTGTTGAACATGACCACGGGCACCAGCGTGCGGGCCTGCGTGTGCGTCGCGCGGGCCAGCAGCCAGCCCAGCAGCCCCCAGCCCAGGATCAGCACCACCGCCCCGGCCAGCAGCACGCCGTGCTGCTGGATGCGGAAGTCCTTGTCCGCCAGGGCGGTGTAGACCAGCATGGGCGACAGCACGTCCAGCGCGATCCGGTTGAAGGCGGTGAGGTCGGGCACCCCGCGCCGGGCCCAGAGGAAACCCACGGCCACGATGAAGAACACCGGAACGATCACCTGCGTGATGCGCAGCAGCAGTTCCATCAGGCGCCCCGGGCCGCCAGCCAGGCCAGCAGCGGATCGCGGGCCGGCGCCAGGCCCTTGTAGGCCAGCACGGCTTCGCTCATGGATGAAATGGACGCGTGCAGGCGCCGGGCCTTCTCCGGGCTGTCCACCGCCTGGTCCAGCGGCTGCAGCATCACGCGGATGGTGAACACCGCCTGGCGCGTGCCCCGTCCCACCGGGAAGAAGGTCTGGCGCTCGGCACGCAGCCAGCAATGCAGCCCGTACTCGTCCGCTGGCACCTGTGGCCAGGGCGTGCGGGCATGGCGGCGCGGGTGCTGGTCGTAGCGGGGCGAGGGGCTCACGGTCCAGACAAAGCGTTCCCAGCACTCGCCGCCCGTGGCCAGCTGCACCAGGTGGCGGGATGCCGCCAGCAGCGCCGCGTTGTCCGCCACCGGCCCGTGCAGGGCCGTGAAGTCCAGGCCCAGCTTGTCTTCGGGCGCCCAGTGCGAGGGCACGCAGACACACAGCCAGGGCAGGGTGCCGGTGTCGCCGTCCAGGATGGCGAGGTCTTCCTCGAACGCCGTCTCGAGCGGCTCTTGTGAATCAAAACGGCCTGCAGCGCCCAAGGCGCGGGCGCACGCTGCTATGGATTCCATAGCGGGCGCAGGGTCGAAGCCCGGGACGCACAGCCGCGACCGGCCGCTGGCGGCGACCTGCTGCTTCTCGCGGTGCAGCTCGCTGCCCGGCGCCAGCGCCGTGAGCTGCGGCGTGCCCGGCGCCAGCCGGCGCAATCCCGGCTGCATGCGGAAGGGCACCGCGATCTGGCTGAAGTCGAAGTCCATGGCTCCAACAAAAAAGGGCTCCTTGCGGAGCCCTTGCCGTGCGTCGTGCGTCAGACCCGGCGGCGGTACTCGCCCGTGCGGGTGTCGATCTCGACCTTGTCGCCCTGGGCCACGAAAATCGGCACCCCGATCTCGAAGCCGGTGGCGATCTTGGCGGGCTTGAGCACCTTGCCCGAGGTGTCGCCCTTGACGGCCGGCTCGGTCCAGGTGATCTCGCGCTCCACGCTGGTGGGCAGTTCCACCGAGATGGCCTTGCCTTCGTAGAACACCACTTCGGCGGACATCCCGTCTTCCAGGTAGTTCAGGGCGTCACCCATGTTCTCGGCTTCCACCTCGTACTGGTTGTACTCGGCGTCCATCCACACGTACATGGGATCGGCGAAGTAGGAGTAGGTGCACTCCTTCTTGTCCAGCACGATCTGGTCCATCTTGTCGTCGGCCTTGAACACGATTTCCGTGCCCTGGTTGGACAGCAGGCTCTTGAGCTTCATGCGCACGGTGGCGGCGTTGCGCCCGCCGCGGGCGTATTCGGTCTTGAGCACGACCCAGGGGGCGCCGCTTTGCATGATGACGTTGCCGGCGCGGATTTCTTGAGCGATTTTCATGGGGGAAGGAAAGAGGGGAGGAGGGCGCAGGCGGCTGCGCGAAACCCGGGATTTTACCGCCTTTGGCTGACGAAGCCGAGCAGCTGGGTGGCCAGGTCCGCCTGGGCGAGCAGCGCGGCGCGGGCCTGCGCCGCCACGGGGGCCCAGCCCTCCACGTCGGCCTGCGGCAGCGGGGCGGTGCCCAGCCCGTTCCACGCGTGGTGGAATGCCTGGAGCGAAGGCGGCGCCTGCAGCCAGTCCAGGAAGGCGCGCAGCTTGGCGTGGTGGGCGCCGTCGTCCTGGGGATAGGTGTGCCACACGAAGGGCTTGCCGGCCCACAGGGCCCGCACCAGCGAGTCCTCGCCCCGCACGAAGTTGAGGTCGCAGGACCACAGCAGGTGGTCGTAGTCGCGCTGGCTCATCAGCGGCAGGTAGGAAATCGATAGCGCCCCATGCCCGTGGGGCGCGCGCTTCAGGGCTTCCTGGACCGCGGCGGTGGGCCGGCCGGCCGTGACCAGCAGGTGCGTGGGCTGGGGGCCTCGCGCCAGCTGCTCCAGCAGCCCCGGCAGGCCGGCAGGCTCGTAGCAGAACAGGCTGGCCAGCCGCCGGCCCGGCGCGACGATGCCGCGCTGGGCCAGCCAGGCCGGACCGTGGAACGCCTGCTGCCGCGCCTCCAGGTCCTGCTCGCGCAGCAGCCCGCCCGTGCGCGGCGTGAACCCCGGGTAGAAGAAGTGCTTGACGAGCCCGGCGCCGGGGCCGCTGAGCACGGGCGAGGGCAGGCCGTGGTTGCGCTCCACGAAGCCTTCGGCGCTCAGGTACTCCAGGTTGAGCCACACGGGCTGGGCGCCGGCCTCGCGCGTGCGCTGGGCGATGCGCGCGACGAAGGTGTCGTCCAGGTCGCAGGCGAAGGCCTCGATCACCCCATCGCCGGGCGCCTCGTCCACGGGCGCGCGCCAGTGCCGCACCTCCACGCCGGAACGCCCGCCGGGCGCCATCCAGGCCAACGCCGAGGGATCGTCCACCCACAGCCGCACCTGCTCGCCGCGCGCGGCCAGGTCTGCCGACAGGCGCCAGCACACCCCGATGTCGCCGTGGTTGTCGATGACCTTGCAGAAGATGTCCCAGCGCATGCCGACGGGATAATACGGGCGATGTCAGAGGTGCATTCCGAACAACTGCTGGCCGAAGTGGCCGCGCTGCCGCACCTGCCGGGCGTGTACCGCTACTTCGACGCCGAAGGCGGCGTGCTCTACGTGGGCAAGGCGCGCAACCTCAAGAAGCGCGTCGCCAGCTACTTCCAGAAGAACCACGGCGGCACGCGCATCGGCCACATGATCGGCAAGATCGCGCGCATGGAGACCACCGTGGTGCGCTCCGAGGCCGAGGCGCTGCTGCTGGAGAACAACCTCATCAAGGCGTTGAACCCGAAGTTCAACATCCTGTTCCGCGACGACAAGAGCTATCCCTACCTCAAGATCTTCGGCGCGCCTGACAAGACCGCGCTGGAGGGCCAGACCGCCGCGCAGTTCCCGCGGGTGGCCTACTACCGCGGCGCCGTGGACCGCAAGCACCGGTACTTCGGCCCCTATCCCAGCGCCTGGGCCGTGAAGGAGTCCATCCAGCTGCTCCAGAAGGTGTTCCGGCTGCGCACCTGCGAGGACACGGTGTTCGCCAACCGCACCCGGCCCTGCCTGCTCTACCAGATCAAGCGCTGCTCCGGCCCCTGCGTGA
>CAZZAW010000194.1:0-5371 GCA_964652405.1 uncultured Ramlibacter sp. | reverse complement strand
GCCTGCTCCAGCACCTGTTCGGGCGTCATGCGCAGCTTCTTCTCCATGTGCAGCGCACTGGTGGCGATGAAGGTGTGGATGCGGGCGCGGTTGGCGCCCTTGAGCGCCTCGGCGGCGCGCGAGATGTCGCGGTCGTTGGCGCGCGAGAGCGAACAGATGGTCGAGTCCTTGATCGCGTTGGCGATCGCCTGCACGGCCTCGAAGTCGCCGTTGGAGCTGGCGGCGAAGCCCGCCTCGATCACGTCCACCTTCAGGCGCTCGAGCTGGCGCGCGATGCGCAGCTTCTCGTCCTTGGTCATGGAAGCGCCGGGCGATTGCTCGCCGTCGCGCAAGGTGGTGTCGAAGATGATCAGTTGGTCTGCCATGAGGGCTCCTCTTGTTTGCGGCCGGCCTGCGCCCGCTGCAGGCCGGAGACGATGGCCTTGAGCGAGGCCGAAACAATGTTCGCATCCAGGCCCACCCCGAACAGCGTGCGTTCGCCCACCCGCAGTTCCAGGTAGGCCACGGCCTGGGCGTTGGCGCCCGAGCCGATCGCGTGCTCATGGTAGTCGAGCACGCGGATGCTCTCACCGGTGGCGGCGGCCAGGCCCTCGACGAAGGCGGCTATGGGCCCGTTGCCCGCGCCTTCGACCTGCAGGCTGTGACCGGCCACGACGGCCTCGGCGCTGAGCTTGACCAAAGCGCCTGCGCCCTGCTCCACCACCTGATGCCGGGGGGACGGGATGCTGCGCACGCCGTACTCGCGCTCGAACAGCCCGAACAGGTCCTGCGCCGTGAGCTCCTTGCCGGTCGCGTCCATCACCGACTGGACCACCTGGCTGAACTCGATCTGCAGGCGGCGCGGCAGTTCCAGGCCGTATTCGCTCTCCAGCAGGTAGGCGATGCCGCCCTTGCCGGACTGGCTGTTGACGCGGATCACGGCTTCGTAACTGCGGCCCAGGTCCTTGGGGTCCACGGGCAGGTAGGGCATGTCCCAGATGTCTCCCACCTTGCGCGCAGCGAACGCCTTCTTGATTGCATCCTGGTGGGAGCCGGAGAACGAGGTGTAGACCAGGTCGCCTGCATAGGGGTGGCGCGGGTGGACGGGGAGCTGGTTGCAATGTTCCACCGTACGGCGGATCTCGTCGATGTCCGAGAAGTCCAGGCCCGGGTCCACGCCCTGGGTGTAGAGGTTCAGCGCCACGTTCACCAGGTCCAGGTTGCCCGTGCGCTCGCCGTTGCCGAAGAGACAGCCCTCGAGCCGGTCCGCGCCCGCCATCACGGCAAACTCGCCTGCGGCCGTGCCGGTGCCCCGGTCATTGTGCGGATGCACCGAGAGCACAATCGCCTCGCGCCGTTCGAGATGCCGGTGCATCCACTCGATCATGTCGGCAAAGATGTTCGGGGTCGAATGCTCCACGGTCGAGGGCAGGTTGACGATGCACTTGCGCTGGGCCGTGGGCTGCCACACCCCGGTCACGGCATCGACCACGCGCTTGGCGAATGCCAGCTCGGTGCCGGAGAACATCTCGGGCGAGTACTGGAACACCCACTCGGTCCCGGGCTGCTGCGCCGCCAGTTCCCTGAACAGCCGGGCCTGGCTCGTTGCCAGCTGCACGATACCGTCTTCGTCGAGCCCCAGCACGACCTTGCGCATCACAGGCGCGGTGGCGTTGTACAGGTGCACGATCGCCCGCCGCGCGCCACGCAGCGACTCGAAGGTCTTGCGGATCAGCTCCTCGCGGGCCTGGGTCAGCACCTGGATGGTCACATCCGGCGGGATCAGGTCTTCCTCGATCAGCTTGCGCACGAAGTCCCATTCGACCTGCGACGCCGAGGGGAAGCCCACCTCGATTTCCTTGAAGCCGATCTTCACCAGCGTCTGGAACATGCGCAGCTTGCGCGCGATGTCCATGGGTTCGATCAGCGCCTGGTTGCCGTCCCGCAGGTCGACGCTGCACCACACGGGCGCGCGGGTCAGCACGGCGTCCGGCCAGGTACGGTCCTTCAGGCCGACTGGCGAGAAGGGCCGGTACTTGGTGGCGGGGTTCTTCAACATGGACATGGCATCTCTTTCGTCAAACGAACCAGCAGCCCCAAAGAAAAACGGCCCGCTGCTGGTGCAAACGGGCCGTCGAGTGAGGTGTACGCGTGCGCTACCGTCTCCGCCCGTGGGGGGATAGCAGTAGGGCCAGCGAAATCAGGTTCATGGCTGGCGAATGTAGCACAACCCGGCGGCAGGTCACTTGTGCAGCCCCCGCTCGTCGGGCTCGTCGGTCGACGTGCTGATCACGCTGGTTTGCAGGCCCTTGGCCCGGCGCCAGCCATACAGTACATAGCCCGACAGGCCGTAAATCACGAAAAGGCCGAACAGGACGCCCGGCGGGTAGGTGTTGATGGCGGCGATGCCCAGCGCGATCAGCACGATCACCACGAAAGGCACGCTCTTCTTCATCTGCACGTCCTTGAAACTGTAGAACGGCACGTTGGTCACCATCGTGAGCCCGGCGTAGAGGGCGAAGCCGAACATCAGCCAGGGCACGTCCGAGCCCCTGTACTCCAGGTCGTTCATGAGCCAGATGAAGCCCGCCACCAGGGCGGCGGCAGCCGGCGACGGCAGCCCCTGGAAGTAGCGCTTGTCGACCACCTGGGTGTTGACGTTGAAACGGGCCAGCCGCAGCGCAGCGCAGGCGCAATAGACGAAGGCGGCGATCCAGCCCCAGCGGCCCAGGCCCCTGAGCGCCCATTCATAGGCAATGAGCGCGGGCGCTGCGCCGAACGACACCATGTCCGAGAGCGAGTCCATCTGCTCGCCGAAAGCGCTCTGCGTGTTGGTCATGCGCGCGACGCGGCCGTCCAGGCTGTCCAGCACCATCGCGCAGAACACGCCCACGGCCGCCAGGTCGAAGCGCCCGTTCATGGCCATCACGATGGCGTAGAAGCCGCCGAACAGCGCCGCGAGCGTGAAGAGGTTGGGCAGGATGTAGATGCCCTTGCGGCGCTTGCGCACCACGATGCCTTCGGAGGCTTCGGCCTGGGGATCGGATCCGTCGTGCATGGTGGCGAAGTGTAAGAGCAAAAGAAAAGCGGCCCTGGGGCCGCTTCCTGGATCCCCGCCTGTGCGGGGGTGACGCGCGTGCGTGCGTCAGTTCCGGGTCTGGTCCACCAGCTTGTTCTTCTTGATCCAGGGCATCATCGCGCGCAGCGTCTCGCCCACGGTCTCGATCTGGTGCTCGGCCATGATGCGGCGCTTGGACAGCAGCGTCGGCGCACCGGCGCGGTTCTCCAGGATGAAGCTCTTGGCGTACTCGCCGGACTGGATGTCTTTGAGCACCTGCTTCATCACCTTCTTGGTCTCGTCGGTCACGATGCGCGGGCCGGTCACGTACTCGCCGTATTCCGCGTTGTTGGAGATCGAGTAGTTCATGTTGGCGATGCCGCCCTCGTAGATCATGTCCACGATCAGCTTCAGCTCGTGCAGGCACTCGAAATACGCCATTTCGGGCGCGTACCCGGCTTCCACCAGCGTCTCGAAGCCCGCCTTGATCAGTTCCACGGTGCCGCCGCACAGCACGGCCTGCTCGCCGAACAGGTCGGTCTCGGTCTCTTCACGGAAGTTGGTCTCGATGATGCCGGCCTTGCCGCCGCCATTGGCCATCGCGTAGGACAGGGCCAGGTCGCGCGCCTTGCCGCTCTTGTCCTGGTGAACCGCGACCAGGTGGGGCACGCCGCCGCCCTGGGTGTAGGTGCCGCGGACGGTGTGGCCGGGCGCCTTGGGCGCGACCATCCAGACGTCGAGGTCGGCGCGGGGCGCCACGAAGCCGTAGTGCACGTTGAAGCCGTGGGCGAACACGAGGGACGCGCCGGGCTTGATGTTCGGCTCGACGTCGTTCTTGTAGACCGCCGCAATCTGCTCGTCCGGCAACAGGATCATCACCACGTCGGCGGACTTCACCGCATCGGCGACTTCGGCGACCTTGAGGCCCGCCTTCTCGACCTTGGGCCAGGAGGCACCGCCCTTGCGCAGGCCGACGACGACCTTGACCCCGCTGTCGTTCAGGTTCTGGGCATGGGCATGGCCCTGCGAGCCGTAGCCGATGATGGCGACGGTCTTGCCCTTGATCAGGCTCAGGTCGCAGTCCTTGTCGTAGTAAACCTTCATGGTTCTCTTCTCTCCGGTTGAAATTCAGGGATGGGTTCAGACGCGCAGGATGCGTTCGCCGCGGCCGATGCCGCTGGCGCCGGTGCGGACCGTCTCGAGGATGGCACCGCGGTCGATGGCTTCCAGGAAGGCGTCGTTCTTGCCCTGGTCGCCGGTGAGTTCGATGGTGTAGCTCTTCTCGGTCACGTCGATGATGCGGCCGCGGAAGATGTCGGCCATGCGCTTCATCTCCTCCCGCTCCTTGCCGACGGCGCGCACCTTGACCATCATGAGCTCGCGCTCGGTGTAGGCGCCTTCGGTGAGGTCCACGACCTTCACGACCTCGATCAGCCGGTTCAGGTGCTTGGTGATCTGCTCGATCACGTCGTCGCTGCCGCGCGTCACGATGGTCATGCGCGACAGCGAGGGGTCCTCGGTCACCGCGACGGTCAGGCTCTCGATGTTGTAGCCGCGGGCGGAGAACAGCGCCACCACGCGGGACAAGGCGCCCGGCTCGTTCTCGAGCAAGAGGGCAATGATGTGCTTCATGCGGAATCGTCCTTCGCGCTCTTCAGGCCGACGGCGGTAACCGCCGACCCTTGGCCACGCGCTTCGATGGTTTCAGAAATGGCCGGTCGACCGGACGCAGGCGCCGCCGACGCTCCTGGCGAGGGGCCGGCAAGCCCCTGCCCTCGCGCCGGCCGCGCACGCGGCCTCAGAGGTCTTCCGAGCCCAACAGCATCTCGGTGATGCCCTGCCCCGCCTTGACCATCGGCCAGACGTTCTCGGTCGGGTCGGTGCGTATGTCGAGGAAGACGGTGCGGTCCTTGAGCCGGATCGCCTCCTTCAACGCCGGCTCCACGTCGGAAGGCTTCTCGATCTTCAGGCCGACATGGCCGTAGGCCTCGGCGAGCTTGACGAAATCGGGCAGCGCGTCCATGTAGCTGTGCGAGTAGCGGCCGCCGTAGTCGAGCTGCTGCCACTGCCGCACCATGCCGAGGTAGCGGTTGTTCAGGCTGATGACCTTGACCGGCGTCTTGTATTGCAGGCAGGTCGACAGCTCCTGGATGCACATCTGGATCGATCCCTCGCCGGTGATGCAGAACACGTCGGCGTCCGGCTTGGCCAGTTTGATGCCCATCGCGTACGGCAGGCCCACGCCCATCGTTCCGAGGCCGCCGGAGTTGATCCAGCGGCGCGGCTCGTCGAAGCGGTAGTACTGCGCGGCCCACATCTGGTGCTGGCCGACGT
>CAZZAW010000193.1:0-5373 GCA_964652405.1 uncultured Ramlibacter sp. | reverse complement strand
TTCATGGCCGGCAACCTCACGGCCCAGGTGCGCGGTATCGCCAAGGTGGTGACCGCGGTGGCCAACGGCGACCTGGAACGCAAGCTGACGGTGGAAGCCAAGGGCGAGATCGCCGCGCTGGCCGACACCATCAACTCCATGACCGACACGCTCGCCACCTTCGCCGACCAGGTGACCACGGTGGCGCGCGAAGTGGGCGTGGAAGGCAAGCTGGGCGGCCAGGCCAAGGTGCCGGGCGCCTCGGGCACCTGGAAGGGCCTGACCGAGAACGTGAACCAGCTGGCGGCCAACCTGACGACCCAGGTGCGCGCCATCGCGGAAGTGGCGACGGCCGTGACGCAGGGTGACCTGACGCGGTCCATCACGGTGGAGGCCTCCGGCGAGGTGGCCGCCCTGAAGGACACGATCAACGAGATGATCCGCAACCTGAAGGACACCACGCAGCTGAACACCGAGCAGGACTGGCTCAAGACCAACCTCGCCAAGTTCTCCCGGATGCTGCAGGGCCAGAAGGACCTGGTGGCCGTGGGCCACCTGATCCTGTCGGAGCTGGCGCCCGTGGTGGGCGCCCAGCAGGCCGAGTTCTACGTGATGCGGTACAGCCAGGAACAGCCGCGGCTGCGCCTGATGGCCAGCTATGCGTCCGACGGCCACGGCTCCTACGGCAAGGAAGTGGACCTGGGCGAAGGCCTGGTCGGCCAGTGCGCCTACGACAAGAAGAAGATCCTGCTGACCTCGTCCATCCCGGACAGCCTGCGCATCTCCTCGGGCCTGACCGAGCTGGCACCGCTCAACGTGCTGGTGCTGCCCATCATCTTCGAAGGGCAGGTGAGGGGCGTGGTGGAGCTGGCCTCCGTGGAACGGTTCAACCCCACCCACCAGGCCTTCCTGGACCAGCTGACCGAATCCATCGGCATCGTGATCAACACGATCGAGGCCAACATGCGGACCGAGGACCTGCTGACCCAGTCGCAGTCGCTGGCGCAGGAACTCCAGAGCCGGCAGCAGGAACTGCAGCAGACCAACGAGGAGCTGCAGGAGAAGGCCCGCCTGCTGGTGCACCAGAACCACGAGGTGGAGCGCAAGAACCAGGAAGTCGAGCAGGCCCGCCAGGCGCTGGAAGAAAAGGCCAAGCAGCTGGCCCTGACGTCCAAGTACAAGTCGGAGTTCCTGGCGAACATGTCGCACGAGTTGCGCACGCCGCTGAACTCGCTGCTGATCCTGTCGGACCAGCTGTCCAAGAACCCGGACGGCAACCTGACCACCAAGCAGGTCGAATTCGCCAAGACCATCCATTCGTCCGGCAACGACCTGCTGATGCTGATCAACGACATCCTGGACCTGTCCAAGATCGAGTCGGGCACGGTGGCGGTCGACGTGAGCGAGCTGCGCCTGTCGGACCTGCAGCTCTACGTGGAGCGCACGTTCCGCCACGTGGCCGAAGCCAAGAACGTGGACTTCGTCATCCAGACCGGCCTGCAGCTGCCGACGTCCATGATCACCGACGTCAAGCGCCTGCAGCAGATCCTGAAGAACCTGCTGTCGAACGCCTTCAAGTTCACGCACCAGGGCAACGTCACCCTGACCATGGAAGAAGTGGTCACGGGCTGGAGTTCCGACCACGAGGAGCTGAACCGCGCCCAGCAGGTGATCGCCTTCGCGGTGTCCGACACCGGCATCGGCATCTCCGGCGACAAGCAGCAGATCATCTTCGAGGCGTTCCAGCAGGCCGACGGCTCCACCAGCCGCAAGTACGGTGGCACGGGCCTGGGCCTGGCGATCAGCCGCGAGCTGTCCAAGCTGCTGGGCGGCGAGATCCGCCTGGCCAGCGCGCCGGGGCAGGGCAGTACCTTCACGCTGTACCTGCCGGTGCACTTCCCGTCCACGCGCGGCACGCGCCGCACCAGTTCGCTGGAGAACCGGCCGGCCGAGCTGCCGGTGGTGCCGCAGGCGCGGCGCCTGCCCGCACGCACCACCATGCCGGAGCCGGCGGTCGTGGAGATGGTCGAAGACGTGGCGGAAAACTCGCCCGAGCTGCTGAACGAGGCGAACGACGACCGCAACAACATCCATGAAGGCGACCTGGTGCTGCTGATCGTGGAGAACGACCTGGCGTTCGCCCGCTTCCTGCTGGACGCCGCGCGGGCCAAGGGCTTCAAGGGCCTCGTCACGTCCATGGGCGCGGGTGCCCTGACGTTTGCCAACCAGTTCCAGCTGGCGGCGATCACGCTGGACATGTACCTGCCCGACATGGATGGCTGGCGCGTGCTGGACCGCCTGAAGCAGGACTTCAGCGCCCGCCACATCCCGGTGTGCGTGATCTCCACCGACGACTCCAAGGACCGCGCCTTCCGAGGCGGCGCCCTGGCGTTCGTCGAGAAGCCGATCCAGTCCAAGGAAGTCCTGGACGAGATGCTGGACAAGCTGCGCTCGTACGCCTCGCGCAAGCAGCGCAACGTGCTGGTGGCCATGAAGGACACGGCGTCCCGCAACGAGTTCCTGGCGCAGATCGAGGACGAGAACGTCACGCCCGTGGTCGTCAAGAGCGCGGACAAGTTCCTGGAGGCGCTGGACGAGAACCAGTTCGACTGCGTGGTGCTGGACGACGGATTCGGCAAGCTGGACACCAGCCAGGTGCGGGCAGCGCTGTCCGCGCAGGCAGGCCTGGGGCCGTTGCCGCTGATCCTCTACCGCAATGCGGCCTCGGGTGAGAGCGGCCGGTTCGCGTGGCATTCGGACGACCGCGTGACGGTGCACGAAGCCCATCAGGTCCCGCGCCTGTTCGACCTCGCGCTGCTGGCCATGCACCAGAGCGTGGGGCGGCTGCCGGAGGCCCGGCGCGCCATGCTGGAGCAGGTGATCTCCTCGGCCAAGCCGCTGGCCGGCAAGCGCGTGCTGATCGTCGACGACGACATGCGCAACATCTTCGCGCTGGCCACCGTGCTTGAAGAGCACGCGATGGACATCGTCTGGGCCGACAATGGGCGGGAAGCCATCAGCCGCGTGGCCAATGATCCCCAGATCGAGGTCGTGCTGATGGACATCATGATGCCGGAGATGGACGGCATGGCCACCATGAAGGAAATCCGCAAGCTGCCGCAAGGCAAGAACCTGCCCATGATCGCCGTGACCGCGAAAGCCATGAAGGGCGACCGCGAGAAGTGCATCGAGGCCGGTGCCTGGGACTACCTGTCCAAGCCCGTGAACACCCAGGATCTGCTCACGGTGCTGCGGGCCTGGCTGCACCAGTGAGCCGCCGCGTGACACCGCAAGCCCAGGCAGCCCTGCAGGAGCGCGCCAACATCCTGGTGGTCGACGACCTCCAGGAAAAGCACGTCGTCTTCCGCACCATCCTGGACGAGCTGGGCGAGAACATCGTCAGCGCGCGATCGGGCAAGGAGGCCCTGCGCTACATCCTCGAGATGGAGTTCGCGGTCATCCTGCTGGACGTCAACATGCCCGACATCGACGGGCTGGAGACGGCCAGCCTGATCCGCCAGTACAAGAAATCGGCCCAGACGCCCATCGTCTTCATCACGGCCTACGTGGACGAGCTGCAGGCCAAGCGCGGCTACGCGCTGGGAGCCGTGGACTACATCCCGTCGCCCGTGGTGCCGGAGGTGCTGCGCTCCAAGGTTCGCGTGTTCGTGGAGCTGTTCCGGATGAACCGGCAGCTGCAGGTGCGTGCCGCCGAGCGCGAGGCCCTGGCCCGCTCCGAAGCGGCGCGGGCGGCGGCCGAAGAGGCCATCCACCGGGCGGACTACCTGTCCGAGGTCAGCCAGCTGCTGTCGCGCTCGCTGGACCTGGACCAGACCAGCAAGGCGCTGCTGGACGTGGCCGTGCCCATGTTGGGCGACCGGGCCATCCTGGCACTGGCCGATGCCGAGGGCAACCTCACGCGTTCGCAGGCCCATCCTGTGGGCCCGGGCGCCGAAGCCTTCGCGCCGGGACTGCAGTCCGTGCTGGCCAAGGCCCTGCGCGACCGGCAGTTCCAGCTCTGGCAGGAGGAGGGCCAGGCTGCGGCCATCTGCCCGCTCACGGCCGGTGAACGGCTGCGGGGCGCGCTGGTGCTCGAAGGACCGGCCGGCACCTTCGACGGGGGCCGGATCGCCCTGGCCCGCGAGGTGGTGAGCCGCGCCTCGATCGCGATGGAGAACGCACGGCTGTACACGGCCGTGCAGGAAGCCGACCGCCGCAAGAACGAGTTCCTGGCCATGCTGGCGCACGAGCTGCGCAATCCGCTGGCGCCCATCCGCAACGCCGTGCACATCATGCACGGGGCGGACGTGTCCCAGCCCACCATGAACTGGGCCCGCGACGTGATCAGCCGGCAGGCCGACCACATGGCACGGCTGATCGACGACCTGCTGGACGTCTCCCGCATCGTGCAGGGCAAGGTGGTGGTCAAGCCCGAAAAGCTCAGCCTGGCCTCGCTGGTCGAACGGTCCGTGGAGTCCAGCATGCCCAAGATGGAGGCGCGGGGGCAGCAGCTGGTCGTGCAACTGCCCGACGAGTCCGTGTCCCTGGAAGGGGACGCGGTGCGGCTGGCGCAGGTGCTGTCCAACCTGATCAACAACGCGGCCAAGTTCTCGGCCCCGCACAGCAAGATCGTGCTGAAAGCGGCCTTCGACGGCGGCAAGGTCTCGATCGCGGTCAAGGACGAGGGCGCCGGCATCGACCCCAGTTTCCTGCCGCACATCTTCGACCTGTTCGCCCAGGCCGACCAGTCGCTGGACCGGTCGCAGGGCGGGCTGGGGATCGGCCTCACGCTCGTGAAGCACCTGGTGGAGCTGCACGGCGGCCAGGTGCATGCGCACAGCGATGGCGTGGGGCGGGGCACCGAGGTGACGGTGACGCTGCCCGCCGAGCTGGGCAGGGAGGCTCCGTCGGCGGATCAGCCCGCGCAGCCGCGGCGAGCGCCGGCCCAGCCCAGCAGCGCGGCACGCATCCTGGTGGTGGACGACCTCATGGCTTCGGCCGAGACGCTGATGACCTTGCTGGAAATGGAAGGCTTCGAGGTCAGGATCGCCAACGAGGGCGTGGCCGCGCTCCAGATCGCCGAGGACTTCCGGCCCGACGTGGTGCTGCTGGACATCGGCCTGCCGGGCATGAACGGCTTCGAGGTGGCGCACCAGCTGCGCAGCAAGCCGGCCTCGCGCGACGCCCTGCTGATCGCGCTGACCGGCTACGGCGAGGCGGAAAGCCGCTCGCGCTCGGCGCAGGCAGGCTTCGACTTCCACATGGTCAAGCCGGCGGACGTGAACCTGCTGCTCTCGATGATCGCGAACCCGCAGGAGGCCCGCCGCGCCAAGGCCGCTTGAGCCGGTTGCCCACGACTTCGCGGACGCGGTGCAGTCCGGGGGCCGGTGGCAG
>CAZZAW010000192.1:4080-5445 GCA_964652405.1 uncultured Ramlibacter sp. | reverse complement strand
GTGGTGGAGAACCGCCCCGGCGCCGCCACCAACATCGCCAGCGAGGCCGTGGCCCGCTCGGCGCCCGACGGCTACACGCTGCTGATGGGCGGCAACTTCAGCCACGCGGTCAACCCGCACCTGTTCGGCCCCCGGTTGCCGTTCGACCCGGTGCGGGACTTCGCGCCCGTGGCCCGGCTCACCGTGGGTGAAGGCATGGTGATCGTGGTGCCGGCCAGCCTGCCGGTATCCACCCTGGGCGAGTTCATCGCCCACGCGCGCAAGGAAGGCCCCAGGCTCAATTTCGCGTCCTCGGGCCTGAGCTCGCCCGGCCACATCGCGGGCGGCTACCTGAACCAGGTCGCCGGGCTGAACATGACGCACGTCCCGTACAAGGGCTCGTCGGAGGCCGTGCGCGACCTGGCCGGCGGCGTGATCCAGATGACCATCACGGCGCCCACCTCGGCCATGCCCCTGGTGCGCGACGGCAGGCTCAAGGCGCTGGCGGTGACCACGCCCGAGCGCAACAAGTTCATCCCCGAGGTGCCGGGCTCGGCCGAGGCCGGGCTGAAGGACTTCGACGTGTCCGGCTGGTACGGGGTGTGGGCGCCGGCGGGTACGCCCGCGCCGGTGGTGGCCCGGCTGAATGCCGCCTTCCTGGGTGCGCTGGCCGACCCGGCGACGCGCCAGCGGCTGGAAGCCGCCAGCCTGAATGCCGCGCCGCCGATGTCGCCCGAGCAGTTCGGCCGCTTCGTGCAGGACGAGATTCGCCGCTGGGGGCCCATCGTCAAGGCCTCGGGCGCCACGGTGAACTGAGGCTCGCATGCGGATCCAGCCATTCGAGGCGCTGTCGCCGATCGAGCCGGTGCGCCAGGGGTTCCGCTCCGGCCGCATCCAGTTCCACGACCTGATGGGCGGGCAGGAAGGCACGCCCGGCAACTACGGGCTGCAGCTGGTGGACGTGCACGACGCCTTCGCCACGCCGCGGCACCGCCACAACTTCGAGCAGGTGCGGGTGATGCTCGAGGGCTCGTTCGGCTTCGGCCCTGGCCAGGTCCAGCACAAGGGTTCGGTGGGGTATTTTTGCGAAGGCACCTACTACACGCAGGACGCCCAGGGGCGCAGCACGACGCTGCTGCTGCAGCTGGGCGGGCCGAGCCGGCAGGGCTTCATGAGCCGGGCGCAGCTGCGCCGCGGCATCGAGGCGCTGGCGCAGCGCGGGCAGTTCGAGGCCGGCGTCTACAGCTGGGTGGACGAGCACGGCAAGAAGCACAACCAGGACAGCTACGAGGCGGTCTGGGAGCACGTGCATGGCCGGCCGGTGTCGTACCCCAAGCCGCAGTACCAGGCGCCGGTGCTGCTGGAGCCGGAGCGTTTCGAGTGGCG
>CAZZAW010000192.1:0-4070 GCA_964652405.1 uncultured Ramlibacter sp. | reverse complement strand
TGGCGCCACGAGGCGCCCGGGGTGCTGGCGCGAGAGCTGGGCCGCTTCAACGGCTTCGGCCTGCGGCTGGCCCAGCTGCGGCTGGCGGCCGGCGCCCGCTTCGAGCCCGATACCTCGGCGCAGGACCTCCTGCTGTTCTGCCTGGACGGCACCGGGCAGGCCAACGGCGAACCGGTGCGCCGCTGGACCACGCTGGAGGCGGCCCGGCTGGAGCGTGTCGAGCTGACAGCCGGAACGGACACCGAATTTTTCCTTTTCGGCCTGCCCCGGTTCGACGCCTGAGGGTGCGCCTGCTAAGCTCCCCAGGAAATCCTGGAGCGAGCCCATGAGCGACAAAGAGACATTCGGCTTCGGCAAATTCGTGCCCGGCTTCGACTTCCTGCAGAACATCGCCAAGGGGGCCTCGCAGACCATCCCGCAGATGCCCAACCTCTCCAACTGGGTGGCGCCCACGCTCAACGTGGAGGAGCTGGAAAAGCGCATCACCGAGCTCAAGGCCGTGCACTTCTGGCTGGACCAGAACTCCAAGGCGCTGGGAGCCACCATCCAGGCGCTCGAGGTGCAGAAGATGACGCTGGCCACGCTCAAGGGCATGAACTTCAACATGGGCGACGTGGCCAACGCGCTCAAGCTCAAGGCCGCGGACACGGTGGTCACCGGCGTGCAGAAGGCCGCGGCCACCGCCAAGGCCGTGGGGTCCGCCGCGGGCGGCAAGGCCCGCAAGGCCGGCAAGGCCGGCAAGGCGGACAAGTCCGCCACGGTGGTCGACCCGCTGCAATGGTGGGGCGCGCTCACGCAGCAGTTCCAGCAGATCGCCGCCGATACGATGAAGGATGCCGCGCGCAACACCGCGGTGGACACGGCGCGCAACATGGCCACCGGCGTGGCGCGGGAGGCCATGAAGCAGGCCTCGGGCATGGCCGGCCGTGCCGGCGGCAAGACCGCCGCGCGCAAGACACCGGCCAAGCGCGCCCGCAAAACGGCCGGCGCGGCCCGCTGAGCGGCGCGGAGGCTGCCGATGAAGCTGTTTCCCTTCGGCCATGCCACGCACCCGCAGTGGCAGATGGCCGCCGGCCTGGTGCTGGCCCAGCTGCGCGCGCAGATGGCGCTGCGCGACTACGCGTCCTCGCCCACGCTGGGGCTGCTCTACATCACCGACCACTACGCGCCGCAGGCCCAGGACATCCTGGACCACCTGGGCGCCGAGCTGCCCGAGGTGACCGACTGGTCCGGCACCGTGGGCGTGGGCATCGCGTCCAGCAACGTGGAGTATTTCGACGAGCCGGCCCTGGCCGTGATGCTGTGTGACCTGCCCAGCGACCAGTACCGGGTGTTCTCCGGCGTGGCGCCGCTGGGCGTGGGCGAAGGCATGGGTTTCGAGCCGCACACGGCCCTGGTCCATGCCGACGCCGGCACGCCCGACGTCGGTGAGCTGATCGCCGAGATGGCCGGCCGCACCGCCACCGGCTACCTGTTCGGCGGGCTGGCCTCCAGCCGCGGCGACACGGTGCAGTTCGCCATCGGCGGCAACGGCAACATCAAGGGCCAGGGCAAGGCGGGCGGGGTGTTTCGCGGCGGGCTCTCGGGCGTGGCGTTCGGCGAGGGCGTGTCGCTGGTGTCGCGGGTCACCCAGGGCTGCCAGCCGCTGACCGGCCAGCGCGAGATCAGCGCCGCCGAGGGCAACCTCATCCTCGAGCTCGACGGCGAGCCGGCGCTGGACGTGCTGCTGGCCGATGCCGACATCTCGCTGGACGAGCCGCAGACCGCCATGGCCGCCTTGCGCGCCACCCTGGTCGGCCTGACCGACGCGGGCGCCGACGCCGTGGGCCGCACCGGCAACTTCGGGGCCGACGTGGTGGTGCGCCACATCATCGGCCTGGACCCCGGGCGGCGCGGCGTGGCCGTGGCCAGCGCGGTGGAGACCGGCATGCGCATGGCCTTCTGCCGCCGCAATCCGCAGGCCGCGCGGGCCGACCTGATGCGCATCTGCGCCGAGATCCGCGAGGAGCTGGAGCCCGAGGAAATGCCCCAGGGCGTGGCGGCGGCGCTGGCCGCGCCCGAGCCGCAGTCGCTGCCCAACCCGGCGCGGCGCATTGCCGGGGCCCTGTACGTGAGCTGCGCCGGCCGCGGCGGCCCGCACTTCGGCGGGCCCAGCGCGGAGCTGCAGATCGTGCGCCACGCGCTGGGCGACGTGCCGCTGGTGGGCTTCTTCGCCGGCGGCGAGATCGCCCGCCACCATCTCTACGGCTACACCGGCGTGCTCACGGTGTTCCGCGCCGCATGACGGCCCGCGTGAGCGTGCCCGGCACCTGGAACGGCGTCCGCTGGGCGCTGCGGCCGGCGGCCGCGGGCGGGGGCGTCTCGCGCAGCCGCCTGGTCTGGCGGGCCCTCACGGGCACCCTGTTCCATGGCAAGGCCCTGCGGCGCTGGATGACCGTCGTGGCCGAGCTCAAGGCCCGGGGCGTGGTCGAGGACCTGCCCGCCGAGTACCTGCGGGCAGTGCGGCCGTCCGTGCACCGCGGCACGGATACCAGCGCGCGCGTGGTGCAGCTGATCGAACATGTGGACTGGCTGGAGCTGGCGTTCCAGCCGGATGCGATGGAGCGGCTGGGCAACGGGCATCCGCTGGTGCTGGCCGACCTGCCGGCGCCGCGCGGCTACGAGTACCTGCACCTGCAATTGCGCCGCGCCCCGCCGGCCAGCCCCGAGGGTGAGCTGCTGCTGTCGCTCACGCTGCAGCGCGCGGCCGACGTGCAGCACAAGGCGCAGCCGGTGGACGTGGCGGTGCTGGCCTTCTCACGCTTCCGCGTGGACGGCACGGCCTGCCTGGTGATCGGGGGCGTGCGCGGCCAGCGCAACACGGTGCTGAGGCTGTCGCCGGTGGAGATCAGCCAGGCGCTGTCGGGCTGGAAGCCGCCGGTGCTGATGGTGCGGGTGGCGCAGGAGCTGGCCCGCTACTGGGGCCTGCACCTGGTGGGGCTGGACCCCAGCGCGCACCGGCTGCAGGGCTGGAGCTACCAGGTGCGCCAGCGGCACCGGGACGCCGCCCAGCGCGTCTACGCCAGCTACGACGCCCTGTGGGAGCACTTCGACGCGAAGAAGGGCCCGCCGGGCTGGATGGTGCTGCCGCTCAACTCGGACGAGAAGCTGGAAGCCACCGCCCTGTCCCCCGAGAAGCGGGCCCGGCAGACACGCCGCGCCGACTACTGGATCCGCATCCGCAAGCTGCTGCGCGGCCAGTTCAAGCACCTGCTGATGCGGCCGGGCCGCGAGGCCAGGCTGTCGCGGGCGACCGAAAGCCTGGCGCCGGAAACCCTGGGCGGGCAGGAGGACGAGGACGAATGGGATTTCGGCAACAGCGAGGACATGGTGCCCTCGCGCGTGCTGGAAACCGGGCCGGGGAGCCTGCTGTGAACGATGCGCTCTGGTGGATCCTCAGCACGGGCCTGATCGCCCTGGGCATTGCGGGCACGGTGCTGCCGGCGCTGCCGGGCACGGTGTTCGTGCTGGGCGGCATCGTGCTGGGCGCCTGGATCGACGACTTCACGCGGGTGGGCTGGGTCACGCTCACGGTGGTGGCCGTGCTGGCGGTGATCGCCTGGGTGATGGACTATGTCTCGGGCGTGCTGGGCGCCCGCAAGGTGGGCATCGGCGCGGCGCTGGGCACCGTGGCCGGCATCTTCTTCGGCTTCATCGGTGTGCTGTTCCTGCCCCTGGTGGGCGCCGCTGTCGGCGAGTTCATCGCCCGCCGCCACCATGGACAGGCCCTGCGGGTGGGCTTCGCCACCTGGCTGGGCCTGATGGTGGGCATGGTCGCGAAAGTCGTGCTCGCGTTCGTGATGACCGGCATCTACGTGGTCGCGCTGTTCTTCTAGGCGCCGGCCGGGCTTCGGTTTTTGCTGAGTAAAGAGCAGTTTCTTTCTGCTTTTTCTTCTGCCTTGCGGGCGTATCGTCGCGAGGTTCCATTTCCACGTGAAGGAGATTCCATGAAAAAGGCAGTGGCTTTGATGGCCGTCGTGCTCTCGCTGGGCATGACGGTCGCGCTGGACGCCGAGGCCAAGCGCCTGGGC
>CAZZAW010000191.1:0-5452 GCA_964652405.1 uncultured Ramlibacter sp. | reverse complement strand
ATCGGCGCGCTGGTCGCGCTCGGGGTGATGGCCGGCGCAGCCCGCGCGGACATCGTGGTCGGCCAGGTCGCGCCGCTGTCGGGCGTGCTGGCCAGCACCGGCCACCAGATGGTGCTCGGCGGGAAGATCTATTTCGACCATGTGAACGCCAGGGGCGGCGTGCACGGCCAGAAGATCCAGGTGCTGGTGGCCGATGACGGGTACAAGGTGGAGGAGACCGTCCGCCTCACCCGCGAGATGCTGGCCAAGCCCGACGTCGTGGCGCTTTACGGGTTCGCCGGCACCGCCAACGTGGGCAAGCTGCTGACCGACAAGGTGCTGGAGGAGGGCGGCGCCGCGCTGGTGGCGCCCTACACCGGCGGCGAGCCGCTGCGCAGCCCGTTCAATGCCTGGATCTTCCACGTCCGCGCCGGGTACGCCGACGAAGCCGAGCACATGGTGCAGCAGCTCACCACCCTGGGCATGAACCGCGTGGCCGTGATGTACCAGGACGACGGCTTCGGCAAGGCGGGGCTGGTGGGCGTGGAGGCGGCGCTGGCCAAGCGCGGCCTCAAGCTGGCCGCCGCGGCCGGCTACGAGCGCAACACCGACAAGGTGGAGGACGCGGTCAGGACGATCAAGGCTGCGGACCCGCAGGCCATCATCATGATCTCGATCAACAAGCCGACGGCCGCCTTCATCAAGCGCTACCGCGAGTCCGGCGGCGGCGCCCAGCTCTACAACATCTCGGTGGTCGATCCCGCCGAGCTGGTCAAGCTGGCCGGGTTGAAGAACGCGCATGGCCTGGGCATCAGCCAGGTGGTGCCCTATCCCTACATGCCCAACCTGCCGGTGATCCGCGAGTACCAGGAGCTGCTGAAGAAGTACGCGCCCAACGAGCACGTGAACTACACCAGCTTCGAGCAGTTCCTGGGCGCCAAGGTGCTGGTCGAGGCGCTGCGCCGCGCCGGGCCCCGCCCGGACCGGGCCAAGGTGGTGAAGGCCCTGGAGGGCCTGAGCGCCTTCGACCTCGGCGGCATCACCGTGAGCTATTCGCCGGCCAACCGCGTCGGCTCGCGCTACGTGGAAGTCACCGTCATCGGCAGCACTGGAAAGCTGCTCAAGTAGGCGCGCCGCGCCAGAACAACAGGAACCAGGAAGGCCGTCCCCCCATGTCCCCAACGTCCCACTACGCCACCTGCGCTGGCCGCGAGATCCACTTCACGGAATGGGGCGCCGGCCACCGCAGCACGGTGATCGCCTGGCATGGGCTGGCCCGCACCGGCCGGGACATGGACGAACTGGCCGCGCACCTGGCGGCGCGCTACCGTGTGATCTGTCCCGACACCCTGGGCCGGGGCCTGTCGCAATGGAGCCCCGACCCGGGCACGGAATACACCCTGGCCTTCTATGCCCGCCTGGCGGCGGAGCTGATGGAAAGGCTGGAGATCACGCAGGCCCACTGGGTCGGCACGTCCATGGGCGGCGCCATCGGCACCGTGTGCGCGGCCGGCCTGTTCCAGCCGCGGCTCAAGGGGCGCATCCGCAGCCTGGTGCTCAACGACAACGCGCCGCGCCTGGCGCAGCCGGCCCTGGATCGCATCCGCGCCTATGCCGGCAACCCGCCGGCGTTCGGGACCATGGCGGAACTCGAGGATTTCTTCCGCCAGGTCTACAAGCCTTATGGCTGGATGAGCGACGCGCAGTGGCGCCGCCTGACGGAAACCTCGGCGCGGCGCCTGCCCGACGGGCGCGTCACGCCGCACTACGACCCGGCCATGGTGCGCCAGTTCATCGACCACCCTCATGACTACGAGCTGTGGCAGCACTGGGACGCGATCGAAGCGCCCGTGCTGTGCCTGCGTGGTGCCGAGTCCGACCTGGTCCTGCCCGACGCCACCGAGGAGATGATGCGGCGCGGCCCCGGCCTGCGCGGCCGGCTGCGCGTGGTGGAGGTGCCGGGCTGCGGCCATGCGCCGGCGCTGAACGTCCCGGACCAGCTGGCGCTGGTGTCCGGCTTCATCGACCAGCACGAGCGCGCGGGTGCGCCCGAGCCGGTGCTCAGCGCGTAGCGCCGGCCGCCAGCGCCGCCTGGCGCGAGCGCGCAAGTTCCTCCGACGAGGCCGGGGCGCCCGTGGGCCATCCCGCCAGGTGCCGGGTGGCGATGGCCGCCAGCGCCTTCATCCAGGCCGGATCGCCATTGAGGCAGGGGATGTAGTGGAACGCCTTGCCGCCCGAGGTCAGGAAGGCGTCGCGGCCTTCCTGCGCGATTTCCTCCAGCGTTTCCAGGCAGTCGCTGGTGAAGCCGGGGCAGGCGACGTCCACGCGCTGCACGCCCTTGCGGGCCAGCTCGCGCAGCGTGGGTTCGGTGTACGGCTCCAGCCACTTGGCCCGGCCGAAGCGGGACTGGAACGACAGCGTCCACTGCCCATCGCGCAGGCCCAGGCGCGCTGCCAGCAGTCGGCCGGTCTTGCGGCACTCGCAGTGGTAGGGGTCGCCCAGGTGCAGCGTGCGTTCCGGCACGCCGTGAAAGCTCATGAGGAAGTGGTCGGGCCGTCCGTGCTCGCGCCAGTGCGCCTCGACCCGGTGGGCGAGGGCGGCGATGTAGCCCTCGTCGTCGTGGTACCGGTTGGCGAAGCGGAACTCGGGCACGTGGCGCACGCGCCGGCTCCAGGCGCCGATCTCGTCGAGCACGCTGGCCGTAGTGGTGCCCGAGTACTGCGGGTAGGCGCTGAGCACCAGGATGCGGGTGGCACCTTCGGCCTTGAGCGCGTCCAGCTGCGAGGCGATCGACGGATTGCCGTAGCGCATGGCGTAGCGCACGGTCACGCGGTGGCCCTGCTCGCCCAGCCAGCCCTGCAGCAGCCTGGCCTGGCGCTCGGTCCACACCTTGAGCGGCGAGCCCTCGGGCGTCCAGATGCTGGCGTACTTGGCGGCCGATTTGGCCGACCGCAGCGGCAGGATGACGCCGTGCAGCAGCGGCAGCCAGACCGCGCGGGGAATCTCCACCACGCGCGGGTCAGACAGGAACTGCCGCAGGTAGCGGCGCACCGCCGCAGGCGTGGGCTCGTCGGGCGTTCCCAGGTTGCACAGCAGCACGGCGGTGCGTGGCGGCTGGCCGTGCGTGTGCTCAGGCTCGGGGCGAAAGGATGAAGCAAAGGCCATCAGTTATTCTCGCCTGCATGCTGGAGACCGAGAGAATCAGGGCCATCAGCCTGGACCTGGACGACACCCTGTGGCCGATCTGGCCAACCATCGAACGCGCCGAGAAGGTGCTGCACGAGTGGCTGACGCACCATGCACCCATGGCGGCCGCCCTGTTCTCCAGCCCGTCGGCGCTGCGTGAGATCCGCGAGCACGTCGCGACGCAGCGGCCTGAATTGCGCAGCGACCTGAGCGCCATCCGCCGCGAATCCATCCGCCTGGCCCTGTACCGCGCCGGCGAGAACCCGCTGCTGGCCGAGCCCGCCTTCGAGGCCTTCTTCGCCGAGCGCCAGCGGGTCAACCTGTTCGTGGATGCCCTGCCGGCCCTGAAGAAGCTCTCGGAGCGCTACCCGCTGGTGAGCCTGTCCAACGGCAACGCCGACCTGCAGCGAGTGGGCATCGCCCCCTACTTCCGCGCGGCGGTGTCGGCGCGCGAGTTCGGGGTGGGCAAGCCCGACCCGCGCATCTTCCACGCGGCCGCCGGCGCGGTGGACGTGCGGCCCGAGGAGGTGCTGCACGTGGGCGATGACGCCACGCTGGACGTGCTGGGCGCCATCAATGCCGGCATGCAGGCGGCCTGGGTGAACCGCGAAGACCACCTGTGGCCGCACGAGCAGCTGCCGCACCTGACCCTCACCAATCTCACGGAGCTGTGCGAGCTGCTGGGCTGAGCGCCTCCACGGCTTCCAGGGCGGAGCGCACCGCGCCCTCCAGAGTGGCCGGGTAGGGCCCGTCCACATAGTCGCCGCAGGCCAGCAGCCCGGGGGCCACGCCAACGCCAGGCCGCTGCACGCCGGGCGTGCAGGCGAACGTGGCGCGCTTTTCCACCACGGTCTGCAGCGGCTGGACCTCCCATCCCAGCGCGCGGGCCTGCGCCAGCACCTGCTGCTGCAGGGCCTCGCGCCCGCCCTGGCTGGCGCTGATGACGAAGGCCAGGAGCCCGGCCGGGCCTCCCAGCTGCGCACGGTCGAACACGAACTGGGCCGGCGCCTGCTCGCTGCTGCGCAGGGCCAGCATGGGCCAGGGCAGGGCTGGGCCGCCCGTGGCGTAGACCGTGGTGATGGCTTCGTGCTGGAGGCCGTCCGCGCGCGCCAGCCAGCCCGGCGCCTCGATGCCGGAAGCGGCCACCAGCCTGGCCGACTCCCAGGGCGGCGTGGCCAGGATCACGGCGTCGAAAGGCTCGCCGTCCAGCGACCAGCCACCCGCGCTGGCGGCCAGCGACTGCAGGCGATGGCCCAGCCGCACCGGCGCGCCGTGCCGGTCCAGCCAGGCCGCCGCGGCCTCGGGGAACAGGCTGCCCAGGTCGGCGCGCGGCAACAGCAGGTTGGAGCCGCCCCAGCCGGCGTGCCCGCGGCCGAACAGCGAATCGCGGATCACGCGCAGGAACACCTGGCCGCTGGAGCGGCTGGCCGGCGTGTTGAGCGCGGACACGCACAGCGGCTCGATCAGCTCGGCCCGCACCCGCGGCGTGAGCCCCCGGCACAGCTGCGCGACCGAGTCCTCAGGGCCGCAGCGGAAGCCGGCGAGCTGCCAGCCGGCGGCGGTGCGCAGCAGGCTGAGCTTGTCCGACCAGTGCCAGCCTTCCGCGTTCAGGATGCCCCAGCCCGCGTCCAGGGGCGCGGGCCAGTCGGGCAGCGCCAGCCCTTCACCGTCGGGAAAGCGCAAGGTGAGCGGCAGGCGCAGGAAGGCGCGAGCGGGGTCCACGCCGACGGTCTGCATCAGGCGCAGGGTCTGCAGGTAGGCGCCAATCATGATGTGCTGGCCGTTGTCCAGCACGGCGCTGCCGCCCTGCGGCAGCGGCACGTCGAGCCGGCGGGCCCGGCCGCCCAGCTGGCGCGAAGCTTCGAACACCGTGACCTGGTGCCCGGCCTGCACCGCCGCCACGGCTGCGGCCAGCCCGGCCCAGCCCGCGCCGACGATCGCGACCCTCACAGCCGGCCCAGCGCCTGCACCTTCCAGGCGAGCCAGAACTTGCGCAAGGGGGTGAGGCTCACGCGCTGGTGCAGCACCTGGAAGCCGTCGCGCTCGATCTCGCGCAACAGCGTGCGGTAGATGCTGGCCATCATCAGGCCCGGCTTCTGGGCCCGGCGGTCGGCGTCCGGCAGCACGGCCAGCGCCTCGTCGTACAGCCGGTGCGCGCGCTCGGCCTGGAACCGCATCAGGGCCGTGAAGCGCTCGGAGTACTGGCGCTTGGTGATCTCGTGGGCCTTGACGTCGAACTGCTGCAGCTCGCTGATCGGCAGGTAGATGCGTCCCCGCAGGGCGTCCT
>CAZZAW010000190.1:0-5516 GCA_964652405.1 uncultured Ramlibacter sp. | reverse complement strand
CTGTTCGCCCGCATCCGCAAGCAGTACAACGTGGACCTTCCCCTGGCCACGCTGTTCCAGGCGCCCACGCTGGGCACGCTGGCGGCGGTGGTGGCCCAGGCGGGCGGGCTGGACACCAGCATGCCCGACGCGCCCGCACCCGCCACGACCGCCGTCGTGGCCGAGGCGCCCGCCGTCATCCTGCAGCGCCCCTGGTCGCCGCTGGTGGCGATCTGCAAGGGCAAGCCCGGCCGCCGGCCGCTGTTCTGCGTGCATGGCGCCGGCGGCAACGTGCTGAACTTCAAGGTGATCTCCGACCGGCTGGGGCCGGAGCAGCCCTTCTACGGCCTGCAGGCGCAGGGCGTGGACGGCAAGCTGCCGCCCCTGACCAGCGTGGAAGCCATGGCGGCCCAGTACGTGGAGGCGGTGCGCAGCGTGGACCCCTCGGGCCCGCACCGGCTGGCGGGCTACTCGGCCGGCGGGGTGATCGCGTACGAAATGGCGCAGCAGCTGAGGCGCGACGGCGCCGACGTGGAGCTGGTCGCGATGATCGACACGCTGTCGCCCGCGGCCGCCTCGCGCAAGGTGCCCCTGTGGGAAAAGCTCTGGCTCATGCGCCACTGGACGCTGCAGTTCGCGCTGGAGTGGCCGGCGCGCCGCCGCCGCCACCACCAGATGGAGGAGAGCTACAAGGTCGCGCTGGAGAAGATCAAGCGCGGCGAGACGCTCACCCCCGAACTGGTGGACTACCACCTGTTCCGCAACTTCGTGGACGCGCAGGCCAAGTACCAGCCGTCCGCCTACCCGGGCTCCATCGTGCTGTTCAAGGCGGCGCAGGCCGAGACCCTGTACCTGCATGCCGGCGCGCGGCTGGGCTGGGAGGAGACGGTGCAGGGCGAGATCCGCGTGGAGCAGATCCCCGGCTCGCACTTCTCCATCATGGCCGAGCCGGGCGTGTCGGCCCTGGTCGAGGGCTTCCGGCGGGAGCTGGCCCGGCTGGACGCGAGCGCGGGCGAGGTCCCGTCCGAGTCGGCGGCCACCGCCGCGCTGCAGGCCCTGGCAGGGGTGGGCGGGCTAATCCGCGCCTGAGTTTCTTCGTGTAAGGTCCGCGGGGATGAACACCTTCCCGTGGCGCCTGGGCTGGCGCACCCTCTGGCGCGACCTGCGCGCCGGCGAGCTGCGGCTGCTGATCGTGGCCGTGACGCTGGCGGTGGCCGCGCTCACGGCCGTGGGCTTCTTCGCCGACCGGCTCAAGGGCGGCCTCTCGCGCGATGCCCGGCAGCTCCTGGGCGGCGACGCGGTGGTCTCCAGCGACAACGCCACCCCGCAGGCCTTCGTCGACAAGGCGCGCTCGCTGGGCCTGCAGTCGGTCACCACCCTGGGCTTTCCGACCATGGGCCGCGCGCCCGATGCGCAGGGCGGCGCGACCAAGCTGGTGGCCCTCAAGGCGGTGGCGCCGGGCTATCCACTGCGGGGCAGCCTCAAGGTGGCCCCGCAGCCGGACGCGCCGGCCGCCGAGACGCGCGACATCCCGGCGCCCGGCGAAGCCTGGGTGGACAAGCCGCTGCTGGAATCGCTGGGCCTGGCCCCCGGCGATCCCCTGCTGCTGGGCGATGCGCAGTTGCGCATAGGGCGGGTGATCGTGGTGGAGCCGGACCGCGGCACGGGCTTTTCCACCTTCGCGCCCCGCGTGATGATCAACGAGGCCGACCTGCCCGCCACCCGGCTGATCCAGCCGGCCAGCCGCCTGACCTACCGCTTCGCCGTGGCCGGGCCGGACCGCCAGGTCAAGGCCTTTGCCGACTGGGCGGTGGAGCAGGCGAAAAAGCCCGGGGTCCGCGGGCTGCGCATCGAGTCGCTGGAAGGCGGCCGGCCGGAGATGCGGCAGACGCTGGAGCGGGCCGAGAAATTCCTCAACCTGGTGGCGCTGCTGGCAGCCCTGCTGAGCGCGGTGGCAGTGGCGCTGGCCGCGCGCGGCTTCGCAGCCAGCCACCTGGACGACTGCGCCATGCTGCGCGTGCTGGGCCAGAGCCAGCGCACCATCGCCTGGAGCTATGCCTTCGAGTTCGGGCTGATCGGCCTGGCGGCCAGCGCGCTGGGCGTGGCGCTGGGCTACGCGGTGCACTTCGTGTTCGTGCTGCTGCTCGCAGGGCTGGTGGATGCCTCGCTGCCGGCGCCCAGCCTGTGGCCGGTGGGCTTCGGCCTGGGCATGGGGCTCACGCTGCTGTTCGCCTTCGGGCTGCCCCCGGTGCTGCAGCTGGCGCAGGTGCCGCCGCTGCGGGTGATCCGGCGCGACGTGGGCAACTTGCGCCCGGCTTCGGCGGCCGTGCTGGGCGTGGGCGTGGTGGGCTTCGCCACGCTGCTCCTGGCGGCCAGCAGCGACCTCAGGCTGGGCGGCATTGCCGTGGGGGGCTTTGCCGCCGCGGTGCTGCTGTTCGCGCTGCTGAGCTGGGGGGCGGTGAAGGCCCTTCGGTGGTCGGTGAACGAGACCACGGCGCCGCGCTGGCTGGTGCTGGCGACGCGCCAGATGTCCGCTCGCCCGGCCTATGCGGTCGTGCAGGTGAGCGCCCTGGCCGTGGGCCTGCTGGCCCTGGTGCTGCTGGTGCTGCTGCGCACCGACCTGATCGCCAGCTGGCGCAAGGCCACGCCGCCGGACGCGCCGAACCGCTTCGTGATCAACGTGATGCCCGAGCAGAACGAGGCCTTCCAGAAGACCCTGCGGGACGCCGGCGTGGGCCGCTACGACTGGTATCCCATGATCCGGGGCCGGCTGGTGGCGGTGAACGGCCGCGCCGTCACCCCGGACGACTACGCCGAGGACCGGGCCAAGCGGCTGGTGGACCGCGAGTTCAACCTCTCGCACACGGCCGTGCAGCCGCCGCACAACGAGGTGGTGGCGGGCCGCTGGCAGGCGGAGGAGCCCGGCGCGGTGAGCGTGGAGGAAGGCATCGCCGAAACGCTGGGCCTGAAGCTGGGCGACAGCCTGCGGTTCGACATCGGCGGCATCCAGGCCGACGCGAAGATCACCTCGCTGCGCAAGGTGGACTGGGGCTCCATGCGAGCCAACTTCTTCGTGATCTTCACCGTGAGCCAGATGCCCGAGGTGCCGGTCACCTACATGAGCGCGTTCCGGGCGCCCGAGCAGCGCGGCTTCGACAATGCCCTGGTGCGCTCCTTCCCCAACATCACCAACGTGGACATGACCAGCACCATCAACCAGGTGCAGGCCGTGCTCGACAAGGTGGTGCGCGCGGTGGAATTCCTGTTCGGCTTCACCCTGGCCGCCGGCGTGGTGGTGCTGTTCGCCGCCGTGACGGCCACCCGCGAGGAGCGTGCGCGCGAGTTCGCCATCATGCGCGCCGAGGGCGCGCGCGGCTCGCTGCTGCGCCAGGTGCAGCGCGCCGAGCTGGCCGGCGTGGGCCTGCTGGCCGGCTTCCTGGCCAGCCTGGTGGCCAGCGTGGTGGGCTGGGGCATGGCCCGCTACGCCTTCGACTTCCAGTGGACGGCCTCGCCCTGGGTGCCGCTGTTCGGCGCGCTGGCCGGCGCCGCGCTCGCCCTGGCCGCCGGGTGGTGGGGCCTGCGCGAGGTGCTGCGCCGGCCCGTGGTCGAGACCTTGCGGCGGGCCGCTGAATAGCGGGGACGCGACAATGGCGGCATGCAGATTCAAGAGAAGCCGCCCTACGACACCCCCTTCGAGTGGATCGGCGGCGAGGACAAGGTCAAGGCGCTGGTCGAACGCTTCTATGACCTCATGGACCTGGAACCGGCCTACGCCGACCTGAGGGCGGCGCACGGCAGCACGCTGGCCAATGCCCGCGAACGCCTGTACTGGTTCCTGTGCGGCTGGCTGGGCGGGCCGCAGCACTACACCGAGCGCTTCGGCCATCCCCGGCTACGGATGCGCCACATGCCGTTTGCCATCGGCATCAAGGAGCGCGACCAGTGGCTGGCCTGCATGGACCAGGCCATGGGCGAGGTGGGCGTCGACGAGCCCTTGCGGGCTCGCCTGCGCGAGAGCTTCTTCCAGACCGCGGACTGGATGCGCAACACGCACGGTTGAGTTCCCGCGCCCAGCTTCCATAATGGCTGGGTCATTCAGACCGGAGGTGAGGCATGGGAACCTGGATCGCTGTGGCCGTCGTGGCCGTGCTGGGGGTGTGGGCGGTGGCCGTCTACAACGCGCTGGTGCAGCGGCGCAACCGCATCGCCAATGCCTTCGGGCAGATCGACGTGCAGCTCAAGCGCCGCCATGACCTCATTCCCAACCTTGTGGAGGTGGCCAGGCGCTACCTGGCGCACGAAGCCGCCACCCTGGAAGCCGTGACCCGCGCGCGCGGCGCCGCCATGGGCGCGGCCGAAGCGGCGCGGCAGCGCCCGGCAGACGCCCAGGCGGTGACCGCGCTGGCCGTGGCCGAACAGGCGCTGGGCGGCAGCCTGGGACGGCTGATGGTGGTGGCCGAGGCGTATCCCGACCTCAAGGCCGACGCCACCATGCGCTCGCTCAGCGAGGAGCTGACCAGCACCGAGAACCGCGTGGGCTTCGCCCGGCAGGCCTACAACGACGAGGTGCTGGCGTACAACGACGCCGCCTCGCAATTCCCCGCCGTGCTGGTGGCGCGGCTGTTCGGCTTCAGCCACGCCGCCATGCTGCAGTCCACCCAGAGCGCGGCCGAGCGCGAGGCGCCCCGGGTCGCGTTCTAGGGCGCATGCGCTTTTTCGAGCAGCAGGACCAGGCGCGCGGCCGCTCGTGGCGGCTGATGGCCCTGTTTGGGCTGGCGGTGCTGGCGACCGTGGCCGGCGTGCACCTGGCCCTGGCGGCCAGCTGGTGGCTGCTGCAGGTGGCGGTGCCGGGCGGGGTGGACTTCCCGCGCGGCTTCTTCGCCGTGAACGTGGGCGTGACGCTGCTGCTGGTGCTCGGAGGCTGGTGGATCGAGACCTCCAACCTCCAGCAGCCCGGGGGCGCGGCGCGGCTGGCGCAGCGGCTGGGGGCGCGGGAGCTGCGGCCCTCGCAGCATGAGGCCGAACAGCGCCTGGCCAACATCGTGGACGAGGTCTGTATCGCGGCCCACATGCCGCGGCCCGAGGTGATGGTGCTGCCCCGGGTGCAGGCCATCAACGCGTTCGCCGCCGGCTGGCACGAGGACGAAGCCGTGGTGGCCGTGAGCCAGGGCGCGCTGGACTGGCTCACCCGCGACGAACTGCAGGGGCTGGTGGCGCACGAATGCAGCCACCTGCACGAGGGCGACACCCGCCTGAACATGCAGCTGTCGGGCATGGTGTCGGGGCTGGAGCTGGTCTGGCGCTTCGGCGACGAGGTGCGCGAGCGCGGCGGCCTGGCCGTGCTGTTCGGCAGCGCCATCATGGCCATGGGGTCCTTCGGCTGGTGGGCCGGGCGCTGGCTGCAGGCGGCCGTGGCCCGGCAGCGCGAGTTCCTGGCCGATGCGCGCGCCGTGCAGTGGACCCGCAGCCGCGACGGGCTGGGCGGCGTGCTGCGCAAGGCCCTGACGCAGCGCGCGCAGGCGGCGCAGCGCAGTCCC
>CAZZAW010000189.1:0-5549 GCA_964652405.1 uncultured Ramlibacter sp. | reverse complement strand
GCCCAGCAGCACGCCCACCACGATGGCGATGCCGAAGCCGGCCATGGTGACCCAGAAGGTGCGCCAGGCATGGCCCGCGATCGTGCCGCGGAACTCCACCAGCTGCGTCCAGATACGCGCCGGGCTGGGGAAGATGAACTCGGACACGTTGAACACCGAGCACACGAGCTGCCACAGCGCGATCACCAGCACCAGCAGGATCCAGGGCGACCATTTCTCGAGTTGGCGGCTCTTCATGCCGTCACCGCCTTCCCCCGGATCGCGCCGATGTGCGTGCGCAGGTCGTGCACGATGTCCGTGAACTCCTTGGTGTAGGTGACCTCCAGCTCGCGCGGGCGCGGCAGCGGGATCTCGGTGCGGGCCATGAAGCGGCCCGGGCTCTTGCTCATCACGTAGACCGTGTCGGCCAGGAACACCGATTCACGCAGGTCGTGCGTGACCAGGATGACGTTGAAGCGCTGCTCGGTCCACAGGTCGCGCAGGATGCACCAGAGCTCCTCGCGGGTGAAGGCGTCCAGCGCGCCGAAGGGCTCGTCGAGCAGCAGCATCTTGGGTTCGTGGATGAGCGCGCGGCAGATGCTGGCGCGTTGCTGCATGCCGCCCGAGAGCTGCCAGGGGAACTTGTCCTCGTAGCCGCCCAGGCCCACCTTCTGCAGCAGCCTGCGGGCGCGCTCCTCGTACTCGGCGCGCTTGTGCTTGAAGTTGCTGCGGTAGGGCTCCACGATCTCCAGCGGCAGCAGCACGTTGTCCACCGTCGTGCGCCAGGGCAGGAGCGACGGCGCCTGGAACGCCATGCCGGAGATCTTGAGCGGTCCGGTCACGGGCTGGCCGTCGATCAGGATGCGGCCGCGGCTGGGCATCTTCAGCCCGGTGGCCAGCTTCATGAAGGTGGACTTCCCGCAGCCCGAGGGACCGACGATGGCGATGAACTCGCCCTGGCGCACCTTCAGGTCGATGGCCTCGACCGCGAAGTGGTTCTGGGCGAGGAGTTCTTCGTTGTACGCGAGCCAGACGTCCTGGAAGTCGACGAACTGGGTCACTTCTTCGCCGCGGGCAGCACGTTCAGGTCGGCCTTGGCCGGCAGGAAGGAGCCGTTCCACACGGCGTCGGGGTTCACGCGGGTCTTGGTGCCGAAGGCGTCGGACACCTGCGAGGCCATCAGCGACAGCCGGCCCGGGTTGAGCTGGCCGAAGCCCTCGGCGCGGGCGTCGGCGCTGTTGATCACCGTGTCGATGGCCAGCTTCAGGCGCCGGGTCTCCAGCTCGGTGTTGATGATGCCGTCGCGGGCCTTCACGTCGGCGATGGCGGCCTCGGGGTTGGCCATCACCTCCTTGGCGCCCTTGGCGAAGGCCGTGAGGAATGCCTTGATCGCCTGCGGGTTCTCGCGGACCAGCTTGGGGTTGGCGATGATCACGTTGCCGTACAGCTTGACGCCGTACTGCGGGTACTGCAGCACCACCACGTCGTCGGCCCTGACGCCGCGGGCTTCCAGGTTGAGCAGCGAGGTGAAGGTGAAGCCGGTGATGGCGTCCACGTCGCCGCGGGCCAGCATGGTCTCGCGCAGCGGCGGGTCCATCGCGGTCCAGGTCACGTTGCCGATGTTGTTGGCCTTCTGGAAGATGGGGAAGGCGCGGCGGCCGGCGTCGAACACCGGGGCGCCCATCTTCTTGCCGTTGAGGTCGGCCGGCGACTTGATGCCCGACTTCTTGAGCGCCATGACCGAGGCCGGGGTGTTGTTGTAGACCACCATCACGGCCACCGGCTTGTTGGGCGCGTCCGGGTTGTTGGCGTGGAACTCCATCAGCGCGGCCAGGTCGGCGAAGCCCATGTCGTAGGTGCCGGAAGCTACGCGCGTCACGGCGCCGCCGGAACCGTTGCCGGCATCGATGGTGACGTCCAGGCCGGCCTGCTTGAAGTAGCCCTTGGCGGCGGGCGTGAGGAACAGCGCGGCGGGGCCCTCGAAGCGCCAGTCCAGCTGGAACTTGATGGGCGTGGTCTGGGCCAGGGCCGGCGTGAGTGCGGCGGCGAAGGCGGTGGCGGCAAGGGTCTGGATGAAAAGCCGTTTGTTCATGGAAAACTCCGGGGGAAGCAGTGGATGTTGTGGTGATGAGTTGGAAGCAAAAACAGTGCCGTGGGTGATTTTCGCTGGGCCGGCGCCGGCTTCTTCCTCGGAAATACCCCTTGTGAAAGCCCCTCCATCGCGGTAGGGGTTGTCTGACGCGGCCACAAGCCAAGCACGCACGGTAGGCCCCAGTGGCCGACTACGCCCGCGCTAAGCCCCCAGAACCATATTTGCCAGCACCGGCTGCGGATTCTCTGCAGCAGGTGGCCGGACCCGGCGAGGGAGCCGGCCGCTCTCAACAAACATGCCGTTCGCGGCTTAAGGAGTGTGAAATGGGCTTTCTGATTTGGTTGATCGTGGGTGGTGTGGTGGGCTGGCTGGCCAGCCTGATCATGAAGACCGATGGCCAGCAGGGCATCCTGCTGAACGTCATCGTCGGTATCGTCGGCGCCTTCATCGGCGGCTGGGTGATCTCGCCGATGGTGGGCGTGGGGACCATCAACGAAGGCATCAGCATCGGCTCCATCGTCGTGTCCCTGATCGGCGCGGTGATCCTGCTGGCCATCGTCAACCTGTTCCGCCGCGGCCGCGTCCGCTAAACCCATAAGAACCGGGCTGCAGCCCGCGCAGGGAGGGCACGATCTGCTATCGCTTCGATAGCAGATCGTGCCTCATGTCCGTGCCGGGCCCAGCAGCTCCAGCAAAGCCCTGGCCACCACCCGCGTGGCCTTTTTCAGGTCCGAAAGCGCCAGGCGCTCGTCCGCCCGCTTGGCGTGCGACTCCAGCACCGTGCGGGGCCCCGCTCCGTAGATCACGCCCGGGATGCCGGCTTCGCCGTACAGCCGCACGTCGGTGTACAGGGGCGTGCCCATGGCGGGAAGGGGCTGGCCGAACACCGCCTCGCCGTGCCGTTGCAGCGCCTCCACCAGCGGGCGGTTGCCCGGCAGCGGCTTGAGCGAGCGCGCCAGCAGCAGCCGCCGAACCTCCACCTGGATTCCCGGCTTCTCCGCCGCGGCCTGTTCGATCAGCCGGCGGATCGCGGCTTCCACCTGCGCCGGGTCTTCCTCCGGGATCATGCGCCGGTCCAGCTTGAAGACCACCTTGCCGGGCACGACGTTGGTGTTGGTGCCGCCTTCGATGCGGCCCACGTTCAGGTAGGGGTGGTTGATGCCCGCCACCTGCGAGCGCACCTGGCGGTACTGCGCGTTCTGCGCGTAGAGCGCGTTCAGGACGTGGACCGCGGCCTGCAGGGCGTCCACCCCGGTGTCGGGGATGGCCGCGTGGGCCATCTTGCCGTGCACCGTCACCTCCAGCTGCAGGCAGCCGTTGTGCGCGGTCACCACCTCGTAGCTGAAGCCGGCCGCGATCAGCAGGTCGGGCCGGGTCAGGCCATGCCTGAGCAGCCAGCCGGGACCCAACTCCCCGCCGAACTCCTCGTCGTAGGTGAAGTGCAGTTCCACGCCTCCCCGCAGGGCCAGGCCCAGCGATTCCAGGGCGCGCACCGCGAAGCTGAAGGTGGCGAAGTCGCTCTTGCTCACCGCCGCGGCACGGCCGTAGATGAACCCGCCCTCGACTTCGCCGCCGTAGGGGTCGCGGGTCCAGCCTTCGCCCGGCGGCACCACGTCGCCGTGGGCGTTCAGCGCCACGACCGGCCCCTGGCCGTAGCGGCGCCGCACGATGAGGTTGGTGATGGACTGCAGGCCGGCCGCCTTCACTTCCGCCTCGGGCACCGGGTGTTTCTCGGCGTCGAAGCCGAACGCCCGCAGCAGGTCGGCCGTGCGTTCGGCATGCGGCGCGTTGTTTCCCGGCGGGGTGTCGGTGGGGACGCGGATCAGTTCCTGCAGGAAACGCACCTCTTCGTCGAAATGCGCCTCGATCCAGGCGTCGAGCTTGTCGAAATTGGTCATTCGCTGGCGAGCCCCTCGAGCAGGTTCAGGAAGGCGCGCACGGCCAGGTCGATGTCGTCCGCGCTGGTGCTTTCCAGGGGGTTGTGGCTGATGCCGGAGTTCTGGCCGCGCACGAACAGCATGGCCTGCGGCATCACTTCGTGCAGCTTCATCGCGTCATGCCCGGCTCCGCTGGGCATGCGGTGCAGCGGCACGCCCAGCGCCCGCACGGCGCGCTCCCAGCGCTGCTGCCATTGGGGGTGGCTGGGCGCAGCGGCCGCGCGCATGGTTTCTTCCACGGCTCGGCGCAGGCCGCGGCGCGCGCAGATCGCCTCCAGTTCCTTCAACACGTCGGCGACCAGCGCATCGCGCTGCGGGTCGGTGGGGGCGCGCAGGTCCAGGGTGAACTGGCAGCGTCCCGGCACCACGTTGGTCGAGCCGCCCGGCACGTTCAGGATGCCGATGGTGCCCACGGAATCGCCGTCCCGCGCGGCCCGCTGCTCGATGTAGAGCGCCAGCTCGGCGACCGCGCAGGCCGCATCGCGCCGGCGGTTCATGGGGGTGGTGCCGGCGTGGCTGGCCATGCCGATCACCTCGCACAGGTAGCGCACGCCGCCGTTGATCGAGGTGACGATGCCCAGCGGCAGGTTCAGCTCGTTGAGCACTGGGCCCTGCTCGATGTGCACCTCCACGAAGCCGAGGTAGCGTACCGGGTCGCGGCGCAGGGCGGCGATCGCTTCCAGCGTGGCCGGCAGGCCGGCGTTCCCCCTGGCCTCGCACATGGTCACGCCGCCGGCGTCCTTCTCGTCCAGCCAGGCCGGGTTCAACTCCCCGATCAGCGCGCCCGAACCCAGGAAGGTGGCCTTGTAGCGCTGGCCTTCTTCCTCGGCGAAGGCGACCACTTCCAGCCCGAACGGCAGCCGGCGGCCCTGCCGCGAGAGTTCGCGCACGCAGGCCAGCGGCACGTAGATGCCCAGGCGGCCGTCGTACTTGCCGCCGTTGCGCACGGTGTCGTAGTGGGACCCGGTCAGCAGGCGCTTGGCGCCCGCAGTGGCGCCTTGGTAGACACCCACGACGTTCCCGACCGCGTCGACCGTCACCTCGTCGAAGCCGCAGTCCTTCATGTCGGCCACGATCTGCGCCGCCGCCGCCCGGTGCGCATCTGTGAGGTAGGTGACCGTGAGCTGGCCCTTCTCCTTGAAGCCGGGATCGCTGTGCTGCGCCAGCCGCTCATGCCAGTCCCAGACCTGCTCGCCGAGCACCGGCGTGGCGCCGAACTTGTCGTTCAGCCGGATCTCCGCAATGCGGTGGATGTGGCGCAGGCATTCGGCCAGCTCGAAATCGGGCGGGTTGTCCAGGCGCCGCTCGAAGGTCTCGATGATCTCGGCGCGCGTGAGGCCGGTGCCGCGCGGCCCGCGCACGGCCAGGATGAACGGAAAGCCGAACTTCGCGTTGTAGGCGGCGTTGAGCTCCTGCAGCTTGCCGGACTCGGCGGGCGAGCACTCGGTGAGCCCGGCCCTGCTCTGCTCGCCGGTGGACTCGGCGGTGAGGGACTTGCTCACCATGGCCTTGCCCGCGAGCTCGGGGTGGGCGCGGATCAG
>CAZZAW010000188.1:0-5557 GCA_964652405.1 uncultured Ramlibacter sp. | reverse complement strand
GGTCTGCATCTCCGGCGGGTTGCCGCCCAGCCCGGCGATGGAGGCGATGTTGATGATGCGCCCATAGCGCCTGGGGATCATGGACTTCTTGGCCAGGTGCTGGCTGAGGATGAAATAACCGCGCACGTTGAGGTTCATCAGCTTGTCCCAGGCCTCGACCGGGTGGTCTTCGGCCGGCGCGCCCCAGGCCGCGCCCGCGTTGTTCACGAGGATGTGGACGTCGCCCATGCGCTCCAGCGTTTCGTCGGCCAGCCGGCGGATCTCTTCCTCGCGCGAGGCGTCGGCGGCGATCCAGCGGGCGTCGATGCCGGCGGCTTGCAGCTCGGCCGCGGCCTCTTCCAGGTCGGCGGCCTTGCGGGAGCTGAGCATGATCTTCGCGCCGGCCTCGCCGAGCGCGTGCGCCATCTGCAGGCCCAGGCCGCGCGAGCCGCCGGTCACCAGGGCCGTCTTGCCCTCGAGGTTGAACAGTTGGGGAATGGTGCGTGTCACGGTGTTCGTCTCCTTAGAAGGCGTCCTCGGGCATCTCGGCACAGGTCAGGTCACGGCGCGAAACCACCTGCAGCCAGGCGCCGATCTTCGGCAGCTCGTAACGATAAAAATAGGCTGCAGCCCGCATCCGGCCGGCATGGGCTGCTACGGATTTGAGAGCATCCGCCGGCAGCGAGGCCACCACCTCCAGCCAGATCCAGGCCAGCACCACGTGGCCGAAGGCCTGCATGTAGGGCACGGCGTTCGCGAGCGCCGGGCCTGGCTCGCCGGTGGCCCAGGCCGCCTTGGTGGCAGCGCCCATCTGCTGCAGCGCCTGGCCGAGGGCGTTGGCGTATTCGGCGAGGTCGGGCCGCTGGATGGCCGTCTCAATGGTGGCGTTGATGCGGCCGGCCACCAGCTGCAGTCCCTTGCCGCCTTCCATCAGCACCTTGCGGCCCAGCAGGTCGGCGGCCTGGATGCCGTGCGTGCCCTCGTGGATCATGTTCAGGCGGTTGTCGCGCCAGTACTGCTCCACCGGGAAGTCGCGGGTGTAGCCGTAGCCGCCATGGATCTGGATGGCCAGCGAATTCGCCTCCAGGCAGAACTCGGACGGCCAGCTCTTGGCGATGGGCGTCAGCACTTCCAGCAGGAGCCGCGCTTCGTCGGCAGCTTCCGGCGTGCCGGTGTGCTGCTCGTCGACCAGCCGCGCGCAGTACAGCATCAGCGCCAGCGCGCCTTCGCTGTACGACTTCTGGGCCAGCAGCATGCGCTTGACGTCGGCGTGCTCGATGATGCGCACCTGCGGCTGGGCCGCGTCCTTTCCCGCCGGTCCCACCGGGCGGCCCTGGGGGCGGTTCTTCGCGTAGTCGAGGGAGGCGTAGTAGCCGGCCAGGCCCAGGCAGGTGGCGGCCATGCCGATGCCGATGCGGGCCTCGTTCATCATGTGGAACATGCAGGCCAAGCCCTTGTGCGGCTCGCCCACCAGGTAGCCGATCGCCCCCGCGCCACCGCGCACGGGGTATTTGCCTTCCCCGAAATTCAGCAGCGTGTTGGTGGTGCCGCGCCAGCCCAGCTTGTGGTTCAGGCCGGCGAGCGCCACGTCGTTGCGCTCGCCGGTGAGCTGGCCGTCCGTGCCCACGAGCTTCTTGGGCACGATGAAGAGCGAGATGCCTTTGGTGCCCGGGATCAGCTTGCCATCGGGCCCCGGGATCTTGGCCAGCACCAGGTGGATGATGTTCTCGGCCAGCTCGTGCTCGCCGGCCGAGATCCACATCTTGTTGCCCTTGAGGCGGTAGCGCGGGCCCAGCGGATCGCTCTCGTGGCCCTCGCCGTCCGGCGTGGCCCGGGTCGTGATGTCCGACAGCGACGAGCCGGCCTGCGGCTCCGACAGGCACATGGTCCCGGTGAAGCGGCCGCCGAACTCGTTGCGCGCGAACACCTGCTTCTGCATCTCGGTGCCGTGCACCATCAGCAGGTTGGCATTGCCCTTGGTCAGCAGGCTGGAGCCGATGCTGACGGACGCCACCGCGAAGAAGCCGTTGGCCGCCGCCTCGATGGTGTAGGGCAGCTGCATGCCGCCCTCCTCGTAGTCCTGGGCGGCGCTGACCATGCCGGACTCCACGTAGGCGCGGTGCGCCTCGTGCGTGGCCTGCGGCAGGATCACCTTCTCGCCGTCGAAGCGCGGCTCCTCGGTATCCACCACCCGGTTGAACGGTGCGTACTTTTCCCGCGCGATGCGCTCGCAGGTGTCCAGCACCGCGTCGAAGGTCTCGCGGGAATGGTCCGCGAAGCGCGACCGCTGGTTGAGTCGTTCCGCCTGCAGCCAGTCGTACAGCAGGAAGTCCAGGGTCGCGCGCAGGTTCATCAGAGCACTTCGAAGACGCCCGCGGCGCCCATGCCGCCGCCGATGCACATGGTGACCACCACCTTCTTGGCGCCGCGGCGCTTGCCCTCGATCAGCGCATGGCCCGTCAGGCGCTGGCCCGACACGCCATACGGATGGCCCACGGCGATGGCGCCGCCGTTGACGTTGAGGCGGTCGTTCGGGATGCCCAGCTTGTCGCGGCAGTAGATCACCTGCACGGCAAAGGCTTCGTTCAGCTCCCACAGGTCGATGTCGCTGACCTTCAGGCCCAGCTTCTTGAGCACCTTGGGCACGGCGAACACCGGGCCGATGCCCATCTCGTCGGGCTCGCAGCCCGCGACCGCGAAGCCCAGGAAGCGGCCCAGCGGCTTGAGGTTGTTCCTGCTCGCGTAGTCCTCGCTGACCACCACGCAGGCGCCGGCGCCATCGGAGAACTGGCTGGCGTTGCCGGCGGAGATCACGCCCCCGGGCAGCGCGGGACGGATGCCGCTGATGCCCTCCTTGGTGGTGCCTTCGCGCAGGCCCTCGTCGGCCGACACGGTGACTTCCTTGGTGCGCAGGCCCATGACGGCGTCCGCCACGCCGGCCTTGACCGTGATGGGCGCGATCTCGTCGTTGAACTTGCCGGCGGCCTGGGCAGCGCAGGCCTTCTGCTGGCTGGCCGCGCCGTACTCGTCCATCTGGTCGCGGCTGATGCCGTAGCGCTTGGCCACCTGCTCGGCGGTCTGCAGCATGGACCAGTAGATCTCGGGCTTCTTCCTGTCGAGTTCGGGGTCCTTCATCATGTGCGTGTTCATCTCCTGCTGCACGCAGGAGATGCTCTCCACGCCGCCGGCCACGTACACGTCGCCCTCGCCCGCGATGATGCGCTGGCTGGCCATGGCGATGGTCTGCAGGCCCGAGGAGCAGAAGCGGTTGATGGTCACGCCCGACACGGTGATGGGCAGGTCGGCCATCAGGGCGATCTGGCGGGCGATGTTGGCGCCGGTCGCGCCTTCGGGGTTGGCGCAGCCCATGAGCACGTCCTCGACGGCGTCGCCCGGCACGCCGGCGCGCTGCAGCGCGTGCTTGACTGCGTGGCCGCCCAGCGTGGCGCCATGGGTCATGTTGAAGGCGCCCTTCCAGCTCTTGGCGAGCGGGGTGCGGGCGGTGGAGACGATGACGGCATTGGTCATGATGGGCCTTTCTGGGAGGAGATTCAGGTGGCGGGTTCGTTCAGGTTGCGCAGCAGCTGGTGGTAGAAGCGCACGAGTTCGGCCAGGTTGGCCGTGGAAATCCGTTCGTTGGTGCCGTGGAAGCGGGACAGGTCTTCCGGCCTGGCACGCACCGGCGAGAAGCGGTAGATGTGGTCGGCGATGCCGGTGAAATGCACGGTATCCGTGCCGCCCAGCATGAGCCCGGGCGCCACCACGGTGCCGGGGAAGAGCGACCGCACGGTGCGGTTGATCAGCTGGTAGCTGCGCGACTGCACGGGCGTGACGGGTGAGGCTTCCTGGCCGCCTGGCAGCGCGTAGAGCTCGAAGCGCTCGCCGGCCTTGGCCTTCACGTGGGCCATCACGTCCTCGCGCGTGGTGCCGGGCAGGAGACGGAAGTTGACGGTGGCCTCGGCGCCGCCGGGCAGCACGTTGTCCTTGTTGCCGGCGTTCACGATCGTGAGCGCGGTGGTGGTGCGCAGCATCGCGTTGGTGCTGGCGCCCTTTTCCAGCTGGGCCTGCACCACCGGACCGAACAGCCACAGGTTGGACAGCGCGACGCGCTGGAAGCCCGACATTTCGGGCGCGATGGTCTCGAACATCTCGCGGGCGACGCCGCGCAGGCCGGCGGGCAGCTGCTCGTCATCCAGCCGCCGCAGCGCCGCGCTCATCATCGCGATCGCGCTGGTGCCCTTGGGCGGGGGCATCGAGGAGTGCCCCGGCGTGGCCGGTACCTTGAGCACCACCGAGAGGTAGCCTTTCTCCGCGATGCCGATGAGGGCGGCGGGCGCCGCCAGGCCCGGCATGATGCCTTCGGTGATCAGCAGGCCTTCGTCCACCAGGAACTCCAGCCTCACCTTGCGCTGCTCCAGCAGCCGCGCGATCTCGCGCGCCCCGCGCGGGCCGCCCACCTCCTCGTCGTGGCCGAACCCCAGGTACACGGTCTGGCGCGGCTGGAAGCCCGCGGCCAGGAGCATCTCCACCGCCTCGAGCTGAGCGATCAGGTTGCCCTTGTTGTCCCAGGCGCCACGGCCCCAGACGAAGCCGCTCTTGAGCTCGCCGGAGAAGGGCTGCGCCTCCCATTTGTCCTGGGTTCCGGGCGCGATCGGCACCACGTCCTGGTGGGCCAGGAACATGACCGGCTTGGCCTGTGCGTCCGTGCCCGGCCAGGTGTAGAGCAGGCTGTAGCCGCCCACCACCTCGCGCTTGAGGCTGGCGTGCACCCGCGGGAAGCGCTGCGCCAGGTACTCGTGGAGCTTGCGGAACTCGGCCGCGCCGGCCTCCGCGTCCTCCCGGCTGGCGATGGTTTGGAAGCGGATTGCGCCGGACAGCTTGTCCGCCACGCCTTTCTCGTCGATCGCCATTGGCGGCGCCGGTGGCACGTCGAGCTGGCGCGAGCCCTGGCGCAGGGTGTTGACCGCCACCGCGGCCACCAGGAGCAGCAGCAGCGCCGCCAGCGCCAGCAGGACCCGCTTGATCACGTCGGTCCGCGCTTCTTAGTTGAAGGTCTTGCCCTCGGCCGCCAGGCGCGCCAGCAGGGGCGCCGGCTCCCAGAACTTCGCGTCGTCCCGCGGGTTCTGCTGGAAGCGCTTCATGGCCTGGACCACGTTGAACAGGCCCACCTGGTCCGCGTACAGCATGGGGCCGCCGCGGTGGATCGGGAAGCCGTAGCCCGTGAGGTAGACCATGTCGATGTCGCTGGCGCGGGAGGCGATGCCCTCCTCCAGGATGTGCGCGGCCTCGTTGACCAGGGCGAACACCAGGCGCTGGACGATTTCCTCGTCGGAGATCTTGCGCGGCGTGATGCCCAGTTCCTTGCGGTGGTCCTCGATCATCTTGTTGACCAGGTCGGACGGGATCGCATCGCGCTTGCCGGCCTGGTAGTCGTACCAGCCGGCGCCGGTCTTCTGGCCGAAGCGGCCGAGCTCGCACAGCTTGTCGGCGGTGCGGCTGTACTTCATGTCCGGGCGTTCCTGGGCGCGGCGCTTGCGGATCGCCCAGCCGATGTCGTTGCCGGCCAGGTCGCCCATGC
>CAZZAW010000187.1:4341-5578 GCA_964652405.1 uncultured Ramlibacter sp. | reverse complement strand
CCCAGGGGCAGGCGCAGCTTCCAGTTGTTGTGCTGCTTGCCCAGCCAGAGCAGGGCCAGCAGCAGGGCGCCGCCGTGCAGCGCCAGCAGGAAGCCGAAGAAGCCGGCGCGGCCGGCGCCGATCCAGCTCTGGCCCAGGTTCAGCAGGTTGTAGTACACGACGAAGGCGAACAGGGCGAAGACGAGGTTGCCGCTGCGCCCCGCCCGCGGGTTCACGCTGGACACGGTGACCGCGATGACGACAAAGTTCAGGGCCGCCAGCGCCAGCCCCACGCGCCAGGCGAGCTCGCCCAGGTTGACGGGCGTCGGGTCCAGCATCAGCGCCAGCGTGGAACGGGTCTTGACCGGCGTGTTGTCGTGGCTGCCCAGCTCGGCGGCCCCCACGCGGTTGCCCAGCTGCTCGAATTCGCTGATCTTGAGGTGGCTGCCATCCACCGAGCTTTCCAGCCGCTGGCCGTTGGACAGCAGCAGGAACTGGCTGTCCCCCTGCGCGACCACCTGCCCGGTGCGGGCCGAGGTCACCGTCTGCTTGCCGCGTTCCACCGTGGAGATGAAGATGTTCTTGCCCGACTTGTTGTTCGGGGTGTCCTTGTCCAGGAAGAACACGCGCGTGCCGCTGGCCGACTCCTGGAACTGGCCGGGCGCGACCCGCTCCAGGTCGCCGCGGCTGCCGTAGCGGTCCTTCAGCTCCTGCGTCTGCTGGTTGGCCCAGGGCCAGATCACCAGCGCCAGCGCCGCCACGGTCACCAGCACGGGCCAGGCGAAATCGAACAGCGGGCGCAGGAAGGCCGAGAGCCCCCGGCCGGCGGAGAACCAGATCACCATCTCGCTGTCGGTGTACATGCGCGAGAGCGTGCCGACGATGGCGATGAACAGGCACAGCGTCAGGATGGGCGGCAGGTAGCCGAGCACCGTGTAGCCCATCACCATCAGCACTTCCTGGGGGTTGACGCTGCCCCGGCTCGCCTGGCTCAGCGTGCGGATCAGGGTCATCGTCATCACGATGGTGACCAGCACGACCAGGGTGGCGCCGAAACTCCGGGCCAGCTCCTTGCGCAGGGTGGAATGGAATAACATCGGCGCGGTTTGCAGCAAGGGAAAACAAGCGATTATGGACTTCGAACTCAAGACCCTGGGCCTGGCGGAGGCGGCTGCGCAGAAGTGCGACGCGCTGGTGGTCCTGGTCTCCGACGCGTTCCAGCCGGGCAAGGACGCGCTGTCGCGCCTCGTGGCCGACG
>CAZZAW010000187.1:2500-4331 GCA_964652405.1 uncultured Ramlibacter sp. | reverse complement strand
ACCTGGAGACCAAGCCCGGCAAGCTGCTGCAC
The DNA here is from genome assembly GCA_964652405.1 of uncultured Ramlibacter sp. GTDB lineage: Bacteria > Pseudomonadota > Gammaproteobacteria > Burkholderiales > Burkholderiaceae_C > Ramlibacter. The sequence goes on along the minus strand of CAZZAW010000187.1, from coordinate 4,299 downwards.
GCCTACCGGCCGGCCGGCGTCGCCGCGGGCCGCGTGATCATGGCCGGGGCCGGCGACGGCTCGGCCCGGCGGGTGCAGTCGGCCGTGCAGGCCAGCGTGGCCGCCCTGCGCACCACGGGGTGCAAGCGCCTGGTGGTCTGCCTGCCGGCAAAGGCCGGGTCCGATGCGGTGCGCGCGGCCGTCACGGCCACGGCGGACACCAGCTACGTCTACGTGGCGACCAAGTCCAAGCCGGAAGGCCGTGAGCTGCAGCGCGTGACCATCGCTGTCGCCGATGCCACGGCGCACCGCGAGGCCTTCGCGGCCGCCACGGCCACGGCCAACGGCATCGAATTCGCGCGTGAACTGGCCAACCTGCCGCCGAACCAGCTCACGCCCACCCGGTTGGGCGAGGAGGCGAAGAAGCTGGCCAAGGCCGGCGGCTTCCAATGCGAGGTGCTGGGTCCCAAGGAAGTCGCCAAGCTGGGCATGGGCTCGTTCATGGCCGTGGCCCAGGGGTCGGAACAGCCGCTGCGCTTCATCGTGCTGCGCTACCAGGGCGCCGCGGCGTCCGAAGCGCCGGTGGTGCTGGTGGGCAAGGGCATCACCTTCGATTCCGGCGGCATCTCCATCAAGCCGGCCCCCGAGATGGACGAGATGAAGTTCGACATGGGCGGCGCGGCCAGCGTGCTCGGCGCCTTCCGGGCCGTGGCCGACCTCCAGCCGGCGCTGAACCTGGTGGGGCTGGTTCCGGCCTGCGAGAACCTGCCGGACGGCCGGGCCCTCAAGCCCGGCGACATCGTCACCAGCATGAGCGGGCAGACCATCGAGGTGCTCAACACCGACGCCGAAGGGCGTCTGATCCTGTGCGACGCGCTGACCTATGCCGAGCGCTACAAGCCGCGCGCAGTGGTCGACGTCGCCACGCTGACGGGTGCCTGCGCGATCGCGCTGGGCGGGGTGCGCAGCGGCCTGTTTTCCACCGATGACGCGCTGGCGCAGGCGCTGCAGGCGGCGGGTGACGCCGCGCTGGACCTGTGCTGGCGCCTGCCGCTGGACGACGAGTACGCCGACGGGCTCAAGACCAACTTCGCCGACGTCGCCAACGTGGGCGGCCGTCCCGGCGGGGCCATCACCGCCGCCAAGTTCCTGCAGCGCTTCGCAACCCAGTATCCCTGGGCGCACCTGGATATCGCCGGCACCGCCTGGAAGGGCGGAGCGGCCAAGGGTTCCACCGGCCGTCCGGTGGGCCTGCTGGTCCAATACCTGCTGTCCCAGCAAACGGGCGGCGCCGCGCGCGCGCCGCGCCGGAAGGCTGCGCGCGCCTGAGGCGTCCATGACCGAGGTCGCGTTCCACGTCAACCGGCCCGACAAGCTGGCGTACGCCTGCCGGCTGCTGCGCAAGGCCTACGGCACCGGAGCGCGGGTCGTGGTGACCGGCGAGCCCGAACTGCTGCGCGAGCTGGACCATCTGCTGTGGACGTTTTCCCCTCTGGACTTCGTTCCGCACTGCTATGGGCCGGCGGTCCCGCCCCAGGTGCAGTCGCGCACCCCGGTCGTGCTGCTGGACAGCCCGCGGGCGGCCCCGCACCGGCAGGTGCTGGTGAACATCAGCCCCGCCCTTCCCGATGGCTTCGAGCAATTCGAGCGCCTGCTGGAAGTCGTGGGCGACAGCGAGCCGGAGATGCAGCAGGCCCGCGAGCGCTGGCGGCACTACAAGGACCGCGGCTACGCCGTGGTCAAGCACGAACCTGAAGGGCGCTGATGGGCCGCCATCCCCCCCGCTACGTGCCCACGCTGACCGAGGTGGTGAAGGCGCC
>CAZZAW010000187.1:0-2400 GCA_964652405.1 uncultured Ramlibacter sp. | reverse complement strand
GCGCCCATTAGCGGCGCTGCTGGCGCGAGTGTTGAGCTAATGCCTGGACGACCTAGTTTTCCCTATGGTTCGGGCCCGGAAATTGCGATATGGTCCCCGCCGTTGAGCACAGAACACATCTCAACCCTATTCCCTACTCTGGAGGTTTTATGCAATTCAAGATGAAGTTGACGGTTGCCGCCGCTGCCGCCGCCGTGTGCAGCCTGGCTTCTGCCCAGGACGTGCAAGTGGTCAAGATCGGCCACGTCGCCCCGGTGTCCGGTGCCCAGGCCCACTACGGCAAGGACAACGAGAACGGCGTCCGCATGGCCATCGAGGACCTGAACGCGCAGAACATCACCATCGGTGGCAAGCGCATCCGCTTCGAGATCCAGGCCGAAGACGATGCCGCCGACCCCAAGCAGGGCACGGCCGCCGCCCAGAAGCTGTGCGACGCCAAGGTCGCCGGCGTGGTGGGCCACCTGAACTCCGGCACCACCATCCCCGCCTCCAAGGTCTACAACGACTGCGGCATCCCGCACGTTACCGGTGCCGCCACCAATCCCAACCTGACCAAGCCCGGCTACAAGACCACGTATCGCATCATCGCGAACGACAACGCGCTGGGTGCCGGCCTGGCTTTCTACGCCGCTGACACGCTCAAGCTCAAGCGCGTGGCCATCATCGACGACCGCACGCCTTATGGCCAGGGCGTCGCCGACGTGTTCAAGAAGACCGCGCAGTCCAAGGGCATGCAGATCGTGGACGAGCAGTTCACGACCGACAAGGCCACCGACTTCATGGCCATCCTGACCGCCATCAAGGCCAAGAACCCCGACGCCATCTTCTACGGCGGCATGGACCCGCAAGCCGGTCCCATGCTGCGCCAGATGGAGCAGCTGGGCCTGTCGAACGTGAAGTACTTCGGCGGCGACGGCATCTGCACCTCCGAGATCGCCAAGCTGGCGGCCGGCGCCAAGACCCTGAACAACGTGGTCTGCGCCGAAGGCGGCGCCTCGCTGGCCAAGATGCCCGGCGGCACCGCCTGGAAGGCCAAGTACGACGCCAAGTACCCGAACCAGTTCCAGGTGTACAGCCCCTACACCTATGACGCCACGTTCGTGCTGGTCGACGCCATGAAGCGCGCCAACTCGGTGGACCCCAAGGTCTACACCGCGAAGCTGGCCGAGACCAACTTCAAGGGCGTGACCGCGAACATCGCGTTCGAACCCAATGGCGAACTGAAGAACCCGGCCATGACGCTGTACGTCTACAAGGACGGCAAGAAGTCGCCGCTGAACTGAGGCTTCCGGCCCAGCCCGAAAAGCCGCCGCAAGGCGGCTTTTTTCATTGAATGGCCGTGTCAGACGCCGGGCACTGTGGGGTCGCTCCGGGCCCACAGGGCGCTGTAGTACCTTGCGCCATGTTGATGTAGGCGCGGTCCTACAACCCGCGCCGGCATTGGGTTTGCGGACTGATCCGCACACGGCCGAGGTTGTCTCCAGAGGCTGATTTCACTACCCTGCCTCATCTTGCGTCCGCAGTGACGCTTGCTTACGTATTGGGGACCTCAACAAATGGAAGTAGTAGCCAAACTCCCTGCGACGGAACAGCGCGACAGCGAGCTCAAGCTCGTGCTCAAGGCCCTGGGGGCATTTCGACGAGGTGAAAGCGGCGTCACCCTGCCCACCGAGTGGGACGGCGTGTACGGGAAGATTGCAACCGAGTTCAACGAGCTGACCGCCCAGGCGGCGCGCACCAGCCATAAGCTCAAGGCGATCGAGGCGGGTGCGCGGGTCGGGGGAAAGCCCAATCGCCGGCTCAGCGACGAGAAGCTGACCGGGTTCTGGCAGGAAAACGTCGCGGCCATCAACGGCCTGATCGATGAACTGGAACTCACGGGCGACAACACGCGTGCCTTCCTCTCGGCGCTGACCGACCTGAAGAAGGGCAAGCCCAGCGCCCAGCTTCCGCAGGACTGGTCCGGGGTGTTCGGCAAGGTCGCCGACGCCTTCAACGACGTGGTGGCCGAGAACGTCCGCATGTCGAACGAGCTGGCGCGTCTGTCGCGGGTAGTCGGCAAGGAGGGCAAGCTCAAGGAGCGTGCCCAGGTGCCCAACGCCAGCGGTTTCTGGCGTGACTCGGCCGAGTCCATCAACTCCCTGATTTCGGACCTGGTTCACCCCACGTCGGAAGTGGCGCGGGTGATCGGCGCCGTGGCGCAGGGCGACCTGTCCAAATCCATGGCGCTGGAGGCCGATGGGCGGCCGCTGGAAGGCGAGTTCCTGCGCACCGCCATGATCATCAACAAGATGGTGCAACAGCTGGGCACCTTCGCGGCGGAAGTGACCCGTGTGGCGCGCGAGGTGGGCACCGAAGGCAAGCTGGGCGGCCAGGCCGACGTGCAGGGTGTGGCCGGCA
>CAZZAW010000186.1:0-5602 GCA_964652405.1 uncultured Ramlibacter sp. | reverse complement strand
CCGGCGGCAGCGCGGCGGCGGGGCTGCCGCTGGGCGGCCTGGCACCCGGCCAGCGTGCCGACTTCATCGTCATCGATCCGCACGCACCGGCGCTGGACGGGCTGCCCGCCGACCACGCGCTCGACGCCCTGGTGTTCAGCAGCCCCGGCCCGGCGCCGCAGCAGGTCTACGTCGCCGGGCGCCGCGTGGACCTCGCGGCGCCGGCCGATGGGTTCGCGGCAGCGATGCAGGCACTCTGGAGCCCATGATGAACATCAAGCGATCCGTTTGCGTGTGGGCGGTGGGCCTGGCCCTGGCCGGATGCGCGGCGCCTCCCCAGGTGCAGCGCCAGGCTTCGCCCTGCGACGAAGGCGAGGCCACGTACGCCTGCCAGGTCCAGCGCTACCACGACATTTCGGTGCAATAGCTTCAGGCTGCGCCAGGCGGTCGGGCCTGCAAGGCACCCGCCGAGCGCACGAACTGCCCACCGCCCAGGTGGTGGATGCTTTGCAGGGCAGTGTTGTCGTCGCGGTAGTTCCAGTGGCCGCGCTCGAAGATGCGGCTGTCGGCGGCCGCGGCCACCACTTCGCCGAAGCAGGTGTCGTACGCGTCCTGGGCATGGGGCTCGGGGATGAGCCGGCACTCCAGCCAGGCGGCGCAGCCTTCGATCCAGGGCATGCCCAGCACCGGCCCGGGCCGCAGCGGCAGCCCGAACCGCTGGAACTTGTCGCCCTGCCGGCCGCTGGTCTGGCCGACGGCATAGGTCAGGTCGGCCAGCGCCGCGCCGGGAATGCACAGGCCAAAGGCGCCGCTGGCCATCACCAGCTCGCGCGTCCAGGTGCGCTTGTCGATCACGACCGCGATTCGTGGCGGGGTGAACTCGACCGGCATGGACCAGGCCGCTGCCATCACGTTGGCGTGGCCTGCGTGCGCGCTGGTGACCAGCACCGTGGGGCCGTGGTTGACGAGGCGGCTGGCGTGGGCCAGCTCGACGGGCTCGGTGAACGCGTTCATGCGCTCCATCGTGCACTCGCCCGGGTACCTCGTGGCTGGGTGCGGAATTGCCGCGGCGGCTGCCCCATGGCGGCCTTGAACATGGCGGTGAAGGCGCTGTCGCTGGCGTAGCCGGTGGCGGCGGCCACGTGCGCGACCGGCAGGCCGCGCGCCAGGAGGGGCAGGGCATGCGCCAGCACCGCCTGCTGGCGCCACTGCTGGTAGCTGGTGCCCAGCTCGGCCTGGAACAGGCGGGCCATGGTGCGCTCGCTCGCGCCGGCCTGCGCCGCGCGCTGGGCCAGGTTGGCCCGGTCGGCGGGCGAGCGCAGCACCGCCTCGCACAGGGCGCGCAGCCGCTTGTCGCCGCCGGGGGCCGGCAGGGGCACACCCAGGGCCTGCGGGTCGGCGTTCGTCATCTCGTCCAGCACCAGCCCGGTGAGCATCTCCTCCCGCGCCCGCGCCAGCGGCGCCACGTCGAGGTGGTGGATCAGCTCGCGCAGCAGGGCCGAGACCACGATCACGCGGCAGCCGTCCCAGCCGGCCGGCGTGACCGAGGCGTCGATGTAGAGCGTGCGGAACTCCGCCGCCTCCAGCACGTGCACGGCATGCCGGGCGCCCGGCGCGATCCACACCGCCCGCGAGGGCGGAACGATGAAGGTGATGTCCTCGCCGCCGGCCTGGCCCTGCTGCACGGTCACCTGCAGGATGCCGCTGGCGCAGTAGGCCAGCTGCGACCAGGCGTGCTGGTGCGGCTCGAAATGGGTGTCCACCGGCAGGGTGCGGGACCGCACGCGCACCGGCCGCTGGCGGCTGGGACGGAACGGGTCGGTGTCGCCGACGGGGGTGGCGCGGGAGCTGCGGGGCATGTGGCCGATTCTCGCAGGAAGCTGTCGTTCTGTCGCATTTCAGAAAGCGCCCGCAGGGCTACGATGCCTGCATGAGTTCCGCCGCCGCTGCCGCTTCGCCCGTTCCCTTCCGGCAGGACGCCGGCGTCATCGGGCTGGTCGGGCTGGCGCACATGATCAGCCACTACAGCCAGCTCCTGCTCGCCCCGCTGTTCCCCTGGCTGAAAGAAGCGTTCAACGCCAGCTACACCGAGCTGGGGTTCCTGATGACGCTGTTCTTCGTGGTCTCGTGCGCGGTGCAGGCCGGCTCGGGCTTCCTGGTGGACCGGCACGGGCCGCGCCCCATCCTGTTCGGCGGGCTGGCCTTGCTGGGCGTTGCGGCCTTCGGGCTGGCCGCGTCCACCTCCTACTGGATGCTGGCCTTCTTCTCCATCGTGGCCGGCATCGGCAATGGCGTGTTCCACCCCGTGGACTACACCCTGCTCAACCGCAAGGTGAGCGCGCCCCGGCTGGGACACGCCTACAGCTTCCACGGCATCACCGGCAGCCTGGGCTGGGCCCTGGCGCCGGCCATGCTGGTGCCGCTGGCGATCGCGTTCTCGTGGCGGGTGGCGCTGGTGGGCGCCGGGGTGCTGGCGTTCGCGGTGCTGGCCGTGCTCTGGCTGAACCGCGCCCAGCTGGTGCTGCCGGCCGCCGCGCCCCGGGCGCAGGCCGCCGCTGCGACGGGGGAGGGCAGCTTCGAGTTCCTGCGCATCCCGGCCGTGTGGATGTGCTTCGGCTTCTTCTTTTTCTATGCCGTGGTGCTCAGCGTGATCCAGGCGTTCGCGCCGGAAGCGGCGCGCCACCTGCACGGCGTGCCGGTGGCCCTGGCGGCGATCTGCCTGACGGTCTACATGGTGTGCAGCGCGGGCGGCATGGTGCTGGGCGGCTTCCTGGCGGCCGACCCGGCCCGCTCCGAGCGCATCGTGGGCCTGGGCTTCGGCATGGCGGCCGCGGTCGCCCTGCTGGTGGCGCTGGCGCCGGTGCCCGCGCTCGCCGTGCCGGCGCTGTTCGGCGCCATGGGCTTCGCCAGCGGCATCGCCGGGCCCTCGCGCGACCTGCTGGTCAAGCGATCCACGCCCGAGAACGCCAGCGGGCGGGTGTACGGCATCGTGTACTCGGGCCTGGACATCGGCCAGGCGCTCGCGCCGCTGGCGTTCGGCGCGCTCATGGACCAGGGCAACTTCCGCGGCGTCTGGCTGGGGCTGGTGGCCATGCAGGCGGTGCTGATCGCCAGCGCCTTCAACGTGCGCCGCGTGCGGCGCACCGCGCTCGCCGCCGCCTGACGCGCCCGCTGGCTTATCCTTGGCGCCATGTACGCGCCTTACTTCGGGTTGACGCAGGAGCCGTTCTCCATCGCGCCGGACCCGCGCTACCTGTTCATGAGCGAGCGCCACCGCGAGGCGCTGGCGCACCTGCTGTACGGGCTGGGCGGCGGGGGCGGCTTTGTGCTGCTCACGGGCGAGATCGGCACCGGCAAGACCACGGTGTGCCGCTGCTTCCTGGAGCAGATGCCCAAGGACTGCAACGTCGCCTACATCTTCAATCCCAAGCTCACGGTGCCCGAGCTGCTGCAGTCGATCTGCGACGAGTTCCACATCGCCGTACCGCAGAAGGACCTGCTGCCGCCCACGGTCAAGGACTACCTGGACCCGCTGAACGACTTCCTGCTGCGCGAGCACGCGGCCGGGCGCAACAACCTGCTGATCATCGACGAGGCGCAGAACCTCTCGGCCGAGGTGCTGGAGCAGCTGCGCCTGCTCACCAACCTGGAGACCAGCGAGCGCAAGCTGCTGCAGATCGTGCTGATCGGGCAGCCCGAGCTGCGCACGCTGCTGGCCCGTCCCGAGCTGGAGCAGCTCGCGCAGCGCGTGATCGCGCGCTACCACCTCGACGCGCTGACCGAGGAGGAGACCGGCCAGTACGTGCGGCACCGGCTGGACGTGGCCGGGCTGTCGCGGGCCCTGCCGTTCGAGCGCAAGGCGCTTCGGCGCATCCACCAGCTCGCGCGCGGCGTGCCCCGCCGCATCAACCTGCTGTGCGACCGCGCCTTGCTGGGGGCCTTCGCCGCCAGCGAGCCGGCGGTCACGCGCTCCATCGTCGACAAGGCGGCGGAGGAGGTGTTCGGGCCCAAGGTGGCGCCGCCGGCCCAGTCTTTTCCGTGGGCGCGCGGCACCGCGTTGGTCGGCCTGGGCCTGGTGGCCGGTGCCGTCCTGGTGGCGGTGGCCAGGCACCTGGGCGGGGAGGCGCCGGCATCTCCGGCCGTGGCAGCAGCGCCGGCCGCTGCGGCCGTGCCTGCCGCGGCGGCTTCCGGGGCACCCGCCGTGCCTGAGACCGCGGCTTCCGCGGCTGTGGCTGCCGCGCCCAAGCCGGCCTCTCCCGCGGCGGCTCCGGTCCTGCTGCGCAGCGAACGTGACGCCTGGGTGGAACTGGCGCAGGCGTGGAAGCTGCCGCCGCCTTCGGGCGACCCTTGCCAGGCATTCGCCCGCGAGCAGGTCCAGTGCTACGCCCGCAGCACCAGCCTGGCCCTGATCCGGCAGCTGGGCCGGCCCGGCATCGTCACGCTGGACCGCGACACCGGCTTGCCGTCCTATGCCTTGCTCACCGGGCTGACGGACACCAGCGCCACGCTGCGCGCCGGCGGCACCGAGCAGACGGTGACGCTGGCGGCGCTGGCCTCGCGCTGGCAAGGCGATTTCGCGACGCTGTGGCGAGCGCCCCCGGAGTACGCCCCGCGCAAGGCGTCACCGGCCGTGGCCCAGTGGGTGGCTTCCCGGCTGCCGCCCGAGACGGCCGCGGCGCCGCTGCCCCAGCGGCTCAAGACCTTCCAGCTGGCCCAGGGCCTGCCCGCCGACGGGCAGCTCGGGCCCCTGACCTTCATGCAATTGAACCGGGCCGCGGGCGTGGACGAACCGCGCCTGCGCACCGAACCCTGACCCGCCATGTCCTACATCCTCGATGCGCTGCGGAAGGCCGACGCCCAGCGGGAGCGTGACCCCTCGCGCGGCATCCATGCGCAGCCCGTGCCGCTGGGCGCGCCGTCCTCCGGCACGCGGCCCGGCAGCCGCGCCGTTCTCTGGGGCGGCATCGCCCTGGGCGCGGTGGCCCTGGGCTACGCGGGCTGGCAGCTGACGCGCGAGGCGCCGCCTCCGGCCGTCGTGGCGGCTCCTGCAGTTCCGGCGGCGCCCGCAGCGGCACCGGTTGCGGTACCGGCCCCCGCGGCCGAGGTCCCCGCACCCGCGACCGCCGTGATACCGCCCCCGCCTCCGGTGGTGGTGCAGGTCCCGCCACCCGCGCCGGCACCGGCAGCCGCCAATGCCCCTGCGCCTGCGCCTGCGCCCGCACCGGCGGCGAATGCCGAGGTCCGCACCAGCCCGCCGCCCGGTGCGCCCAAGCTCACGATCACGGGCGGCGTCTACTCCACCGACAAGGCCCAGCGCATGCTGATCGTCAACGGCCAGGTGTTCAACGAGGGCGCCGAGCCCGTGCCGGGCGTGCGCCTGGAGCAGATCCGGCCCAACACCGCGGTGCTGAACTTCCGCGGCCAGCGCTACAGCGTCGGCTTCTGAGGTCGGATCAGCCCGCCATCGCCCAGTGCGTGGCGGCGCCCGCCAGCAGCGACAGCACCGGCACCATCAGGGCGGCGCGGCGCAGCCAGGGCGAGAGCGGCAGCACCAGCAGCAGGCCCAGCGTGTACAGGGCCGTGGGATCGGGCATCAGGCCCAGGGTCTCGGCTTGCGCCCAGG
>CAZZAW010000185.1:0-5614 GCA_964652405.1 uncultured Ramlibacter sp. | reverse complement strand
GGCACCATCTTCGTGATGGCGCGCCTGGCGCAAAGCTCGGAATACACCATCCTGCGCACCAGCGGGCTGGGCCCCTGGCGGGCCCTGCGGTCCCTGCTCGCCCTGGGGATGATGTTCACCCTGCTGACCTTCGCCGCCGGCGACTACCTGGCCCCGGCGGCCGACCGCGCCGGCCAGCTGCTGCGGGCCACCTACCAGGGCCGCATCAGCGTGGGCCAGACGGGTGCCTGGCTCAAGGAAAGGCAGCTGCAGAACACCTACAACGTGAACGTCAGCGCGCTGTCCCCGGACGGGTCCATGCAAGGGGTGCGGATTTTCGAGGCCGACGACCGCGGGTTCCTGGTCACGATCACCCAGGCGCCCCGGGCCACCTTCGCCGACGGGGCCTGGGTGCTGGAGAAGGGCGAGCGCACCCGCTTCAACACGCGCAGCGCCGAGGTGGCCCAGGTCGAGCGCAACCAGTTCGAGCGGCTGCGCTGGACCACGGGCATCAGCAACGAGATGGTGTCCGTCGCCCTGCTCAAGCCCGACCGCATGAGCACGCTGGACCTGTTCCACTACATCAACCACCTGGAAGAGAACGGCCAGACTTCGCAGCGCTACGAGATCGAGTTCTGGCGCAAGGTGTTCTACCCGCTCAGCTGCATGGTGATGGTGGTGCTGGCCCTGCCGTTCGCCTACCTGCATTTCCGATCGGGCGGCATCACCACCTATGTGTTCGGGGGCGTGCTGATCGGCATCAGCTTCTTCCTCTTGAACAACGTGTTCGGCTACATCGGGAACCTGCGCAGCTGGTGGCCCTGGCTCACCGCGGCGGCCCCGGGCCTGATCTACAGCGTGGTGTCCCTCGGGGCCTTCGGCTGGCTCGTGCTCAGGCGCTAGCCGTGGGCCGCGCTGTCCTCCTCTTCGGCCACGGGTCGCGCGACCCGGCGTGGCGCGCGCCCATCGAGGCGGTGGCGGCCCGCATCCGGCAGGCCGAGCCCGGCGCCCTGGTGGCCTGCGCCTACCTGGAGCTGGACCAGCCCGACCTGCCGACGGCGGCCCAGGAGCTGGTCGCCGCCGGCGCCAGCTCCCTGCGGGTGGTGCCCCTGTTCCTGGGAACCGGGCGCCACGCCCGGGAAGACCTCCCTCGGCTGGTGGAAGCAGTCCGGAAAGCACATCCCGGGGTCAGCGTCGAGCTTTCCCCCGCCGTGGGCGAGCAGCCTGCTGTGCTGGACTTGATTGCTAAGATCGCGATGGCATAATGAATTTCTCTTTTAGCAGAAATTCGGTATGAACCTGCACCAGTTCCGGTTTGTGCAAGAAGCGGCCCGGCGCAATCTCAACCTCACCGAGGCGGCCAAGGCGCTGCACACCTCCCAGCCAGGCGTCTCCAAGGCCATCATCGAGCTGGAAGAGGAACTGGGCGTGGAAATCTTCGCCCGGCACGGCAAGCGGCTCAAGCGCATCACCGAACCCGGCCAGCACGTCCTCAAGAGCATCGAGCTGATCATGCGGGAGGTCGGCAACCTCAAGCGCATCGGCGAGCAGTTCAGCGCCCAGGACAGCGGCACCCTGTCCATCGCCACCACCCATACCCAGGCCCGCTATGTGCTCCCGGTGCCCGTGGCCAAGCTCCGCGAGGCGTACCCCAAGGTCAACGTCAGCCTGCACCAGGGCTCGCCCGACCAGGTGGCTCGCATGGTGCTGGACGAGGTGGCCGAGGTCGGCATCGCCACCGAATCCCTCTCCGACTACCAGGACCTGGTCACCCTGCCCTGCTACGAATGGCAGCACGTGCTGGTGATGCCGCTGGACCATCCCCTGGCCCGGAAGGAACGGATCACCCTGGAGGACCTGGCGGCCGAGTCCATCATCACCTACCACCCCTCGTTCACCGGCCGCACCCGCATCGACACGGCTTTCGCCGCCAGGAAGCTGGCGCCGCGCATCGCGCTGGAAGCGATCGACTCGGACGTGATCAAGACCTACGTGCGCCTGGGGCTGGGCATCGGCATCGTGGCCGAGATGGCGGTGCGCGAGGACGGCAGCAACGGCGACCTGGCCGTGCGGCCGCTGGGCGCCCTGTTCGGGCACAACGTGGCCCGCGTCGCCTTCAAGCGCAGCGCCTACCTGCGCAACTTCGTCTACCAGTTCGCCGAACTCCTGTCCGACCGTCTCGACCGCAACCTGATCGCCAAGGCCATGACCGGCCACGTCAATGACTATGAGCTCTGAAACCGCACGCACCCCCGTCCTGCAGACCAAGCTGCCCGCGGTGGGCACCACCATCTTCACCGTGATGTCGGCCCTGGCCGCCGAAAAGGGCGCGGTCAACCTGGGCCAGGGCTTCCCGGACTTCGACTGCGACCCGCAGCTGGTGAACGCGGTGACCGACGCCATGGTGCGCGGCCTGAACCAGTACCCGCCCATGACCGGCGTGCCGGCGCTGCGCGAGGCGATCTCGGCCAAGGTGGAGGCGGTCTACGGCCGCCGCTACGACCCGGCCACGGAAATCACGGTCACGGCCGGCGCCACGCAGGCCATCATCACGGCCATCCTGGCCGTCGTGCGCCCGGGCGACGAAGTGATCGTGCTGGAGCCCTGCTACGACAGCTACGTGCCCAACATCGAGCTGGCCGGCGGCACCGTGGTCCGCGTGCCGCTCACGCCCGGCACCTTCCGCCCCGACTTCGGCAAGATCGCGGCGGCGATCACCCCGAAGACCCGGGCCATCCTCATCAACAGCCCGCACAACCCCAGCGCCACGGTGTGGTCGCGCGAGGAGATGCTGCAGCTGCAGGAACTGCTGGCCCCCACCGACGTGCTGCTGATCAGCGACGAGGTGTACGAGCACATGGTGTTCGACGGCCAGGCGCACCAGAGCGCGGCCCGCTTCCCCGGCCTGGCGGCGCGCGCCTTCATCGTCTCCAGCTTCGGCAAGACCTACCACGTCACCGGCTGGAAGGTGGGCTACGTGGCCGCCCCCGCCTCGCTCACCACCGAATTCCGCAAGGTGCACCAGTTCAACGTGTTCACCGTGAACACGCCGGTGCAGCATGGCCTGGCCAGCTACATGGCGCGGCCCGAGCCCTACCTGGAGCTGCCGGCCTTCTACCAGCGCAAGCGCGACCTGTTCCGCGAAGGGCTGGCCCGCACCCGCTTCAAGCTGCTGCCCAGCCAGGGCAGCTATTTCCAGTGCGTGGAGATCTCCGAGGTGTCCCAGCTCGCCGAGGCGGAGTTCTGCAAGTGGCTCACCACCGAGATCGGCGTCGCCGCCATTCCGCTGTCGGCCTTCTACGGCAACGGCTTCGACCAGCGCGTGGTGCGGTTCTGCTTCGCCAAGAAGGACGAGACCCTGCGCATGGCGCTGGACCGACTGGCGAAGCTCTAGCCCCTCAGCACTGGATGGTGTTGCGGCAGAACTTCGCCAGTTCCCGCACCACCGCCTGGCCGCCCACCGCGTTCTTCGCCTTGGCGCCCACGTCCAGGCTGAGCTTCATCTCGTACTTGCGGAAGAACTCGTCGAAGAGTTCGCCGCCCAGCGTGCCGTAGGCGGTCAGCGTGTCCGCCTTGGGGTCGTGGGCCAGCAGCACGGCGCACAGCGGCTGCGTGGCCGGCCCCGACAGCACCTGGGCGCCGCGCGCCGGGTCGTACTGGCTGTGGTCGGCGCAGCAGTGGATCAGCTCGTCCTGCACGCCGCGCTGGGCCCGGGTCTTGCGGAAGCTGATGAAGCTCACGTCCTTGGTCGGGTACACCAGCTGGTGCGAGCAGATCGCCGAATAGGCCACGATGCTGCGCCTGGGCCCTACCCCGCCCGGCCAGGCGTAGGCGTCGCGGTCCTTCGTGGTCAGGGAAACGGGCGCCGCCGCCTTGCCCAGGTCCAGCAGGAACACGGGCGTGGCCTCGAAGGGATAGTGGAAGACGTAGTTCACCTGCGGCTTCAGCCCCGAGGCCTTGAAGGGCTGGCCCTGCTCGTCCACCAGCACCGACCTGGCGTAGTGCCGGGGCCTGGCATCGGCGGCGAACACCGGCAAGGCCGCCGCGGCGGAGACGCACGCCGCTCCGGCGGTGCAAGACTCGATGAAACTGCGGCGGTCCATGGTCCGGCCACGGTACCAAGCCCGCCGCGGCCCTCACACGCTGTTTGTACCGAGGAAGAAAGTACCGCTCTGCGCTAGCGCAGGGCCTTGAGCAGCTGCGCGGTCTCGTGCAGCGGCAGGCCCATGATGCCGCTGAAGGACCCGCTGATGTGCTGGATGAAGGCCGCCGCTCGGCCCTGCACCGCATAAGCGCCCGCCTTGCCCAGGGGTTCGCCGCTGGCGACGTAGGCGCGGATCTCGGCCGGGGCCAGCGCCGCGAACCGGACGGTGGAATCGCTCAGGGCGGCCAGACGCCGCCGGCCCTTCTGCACCGCCACCGCGGTCAGCACCCGGTGGGACTTGCCCGAGAGCTCGCGCAGCATGCGGGCCGCGTCCTGCCCATCGGTGGGCTTGCCGTAGATCGCGCGGCCCAGGGCCACGGTGGTGTCCGAGCACAGGACGGGCGCCGGCGGCAGGCCGCGCCGCTTCAGGCGCTCCAGGGCCGCATCGAGCTTGAGCCCGGTCACCCGCTGCACGTACCGCGCCGGCGCCTCCCCGGGCAGCACGGCTTCCAGGCCCTCGGTGTCCTCCCCTTCGTCGGGCAGCAGCAACTGGTACTCGACGCCGAGTTGCTCCAGGAGTTGCCGCCGGCGGGGGCTTTGGGAGGCCAGGTAAAGGAAGCGAGTCGCCGCTGGGCCGCCCCGAGGCGACTCAGCCCCCCCGGGGGGCAGCGAAGTACACGCAGTGACAAGCGTGGGGGTCGTTTCACTCACGGTGGTACGGGTGGTTGGCATTGATCGACCAGGCGCGGTACAGCTGCTCGGCCAGCAGCACGCGCACCATGGCGTGCGGCAGCGTCAGGTCCGACAGGCGGATGCGTTCGTGAGCGGCCTGGCGGAAGGCCGGGTCCAGCCCATCCGGCCCGCCGATCACCAGGGCCACGGTGTCGCCTTCGAGCTGCCAGGCCTTGAGCTTGGCCGCGAGCGCCTGGGTGGTGAGCGAGGTGCCCCGCTCGTCCAGCGCCACGATGCGCGCGCCCTTGGGAATGGCGGCCTCGATGCGCTCGCGCTCGGCGGCGTAGAGGGTCTCCAGCGACTTGGAACCGCGCGGCTCGGTCTTCACGGCCTTGAGCTCCAGCTTGAGCTCGGGCGGAAAGCGCTTGGCGTAATCGTCCCAGGCGGTCTGGGCCCAGTCGGGGACCCGCTGGCCGACCGCGACGACCACCAGCTTCACTTGCCGCGCGCGGGGGCCTTCTTGGCCGCGGCCTTCTTCGCGGGCGCCTTGGCGGGCGCCGCCTTCTTGGCAGCCGTCTTCTTCGCGGGCGTCGCCGCCTTGGCGGCGGTCTTGGCCGCGCTGCTGCGCCTCAGGCTGGGCGGCGGCGCGGCCTTCTTGGCGGTGGCCTTGGCCTTGGCGGGCGCCGGCGCGGGTGGCTTGTCGGCCCCGAACTTCAGGCGCACCGGCTTGTCGCCCCAGATCTCTTCCAGGTGGTAGTAGGTGCGGATCGCCGGCTGCATGATGTGGGCCACGGCCTGGCCGCAGTCCACGATGATCCA
>CAZZAW010000184.1:0-5622 GCA_964652405.1 uncultured Ramlibacter sp. | reverse complement strand
GCCTGCTCGACCACCGAGGCGCCGGTCATGACCAGCGGCAGGATGACGATGAGCACGATGAGCACCAGCGTGATCAGCGCCGCCGTGGAGGGCCCGCCGCGCTTGAGGCGCTGCTGCACCCGCTGGTGCACCGGCCAGAACACGATGGCGATGAACATCGCCCACATCACGGCCCCGGCCACCGGCCAGAGCACGAAGGCGAAGGCCAGCGTGCAGCCCACCACCAGCCACAGCAGGGCCTTGTGTTCCAGCGTGGGGGTGCGCAGCGGGTCGGGTGGCGTCGTCATGGGGCGCGAGGTTAACACCCGCCACGACGGTCCTTGCCGGGATTGCTGGATACTCGGCAGCGTATGGCTGAATTCAAGAAGCGCCTGCGGCACTGGCTGCCGACCGCACAGACGCTGGAGCAGACCCGCGGGTTTGCCTGGCTGGGGCACTACTTCCGGCGGCAACCGCGCCTGTGGGTGCTGCACCGGCGCGGCGTGGCCCTGGGGGTCGCGCTGGGCATCGGCATCGGCGTGTTCCCCTTGCCGCTGCAGATGCCCGCCGCGATGCTGGCGGCGGTCTGGCTGAAGGCCAACGTCGCCGCGGCCGCGGCGGCGACCTGGATCACCAATCCCTTCACGATGGCCCCGATCTGGGCCCTGGCCGCCTTTCTCGGGTCGCTCGTCATGGGACGCCAGGCCCCCGAGGAGACGACGCCGGCCGCCCCGGCCTGGGAATGGCAGGCCCCGTTGACCTGGCCTTCGGCGCTGTGGGAGCAGGTGGTGTCCTGGGGCCCGGCCTTGATGGTCGGATTTCCGATGGCCGGCGTGGTGCTGGGCACCCTGGCCTATGCGGTCGTGTACTGGGCGTGGGCGGTGCTCATCAGGAAGGAACGCCGCAGCCGGTTGATGCGTCGAGGCCGTCCTTCGCTCCAGCATTGAGGCCGGCGCCGGCGAGCGCGGCTCAACCGGCCCCCCAAAAAAAAGGCCGCCCGGCGGCGGCCTTGTCCCATGCGGAGGGATCAGGGCTTCACATAGTCCGACACCACCTTCCAGCGGCCGTCCTGTATCTGGGACATGCGCGAGAGGTCGTTGCCCAGGCGCTTCTGCGGGCCGAAGCGGGCTTCGGCGGTGCCGAACATGTCGGCGGGGATCACCATGGTGTCCATGGCCTTGACGAAAGCGTCGGTGGTGAGGTTGGGGCCGGCCTTGGCCGCCCCGCGCGCGAAGGCGTCGATCGCGTTGTAGCCGTACACCGAGAACACCGTGGGGTCCTCGTTGAACTTGGTCTTGTACTTGTTGGCCCAGAAGCGGATGTTCTGCGAGGCTTCGTCCAGGTAGGGATGCTGCGTGGTCATGGTCGCGTACAGCCCGTCCATGGCCTTGCCGCCCAGCTTGTGGATGAGGTCGGTGTAGGCGGCGCTGGAGCCGATGAACACCGGGTTGAAGCCGGTCTTGCGCGACTCGCCGATGGTGCCTATGGTCTCGCGGATGATGGTGCCCAGCACCACCACCTCGCAGCCCGAGGCCTTCATCTTGGCGACCTGCGAGGAGAAGTCGGTGGCGCCGCGCTTGTAGGTGGTCTTCTCGGCGAACTCCATGCCGATGGTCTTGAGGCCAGCCTCGCCGCCGCGCATCACCTCCAGGCCGAACTCGTCGTCCTGGTAGATGGTGCAGACCTTCTTGGCGCCCTTGTCCTTCACCAGCTTGGGCACCACGGTGCGCATCTGGTCGTAGTAGGTGGCGGCGAACGAGTACTTCAGCCGGTGGAAGGGCTCGTACATCTCGCGGGCGGCCGTCACCGGGAAGAAGTTGATCACGTTCTTCTCGAACTGCACCGGCATGGCGGCCAGGTTCTGGGCCGTGCCGATGTGGCCCACCATGGCGAAGATCTTGTCCTGGTTGACCAGTTTCTGGGCGGCCAGCACCGCCTTCTTGGGGTCGTAGCCGGAGTCCTCGACCACCAGCCGGATCTTGCGGCCGTTGATGCCGCCCTGCTCGTTGATCTCGTCGACCCGCAGCATCATCCCCAGCCGGACCTGCTTGCCGAAACCGGCGAGCGGGCCCGACAGGTCCTGAATGGAGCCCAGGGTGATCTCGGTCTTGCTGACGCCCTGGTTGGCGTTTTGCGCCAGGGCCACGCTGGCGGCCAGGGCCAGCGCGGTGGCGGTGGCGGCGGACTTGAATGTCATGAGGGGTCTCCTGTCATGGGGTGAGCCGGAATGCATTCTTGTGCCGCCCCCCGCCAGGTCAAGCTGGCGTATTCACCTAGGGGAAACGCCTCACTGGTCCTTGAGGAACTCCGATTCGACCTTCCACTTGCCGTCCTTCTGCAGCACCGGCTTGAGCCCGGCGAAGGCCACGTAGTCGGAAGTCACCTTCCAGCGGCCGTCCTGGATCTGGGACAGGCGGGAATAGGGGTTGCCCAGGCGCTTGGTCGGGGAAAAGGTCAGCTCTGCCGTGCCGAACATGTTGCGGTTGAAGGTCATGCCATCCATGGTCCGGATGAAGCTGTCGGTGGTCAGCTGCGGGCCGGTCTTGAACGCCGCCTTGATGAACGAATCCATGGTCGCGTAGCCATAGACCGAGAACACGGAAGGGTCTTCGTTGAACTTGGTCTTGTACTTGTTGGCCCAGAAGCGCACCGGCTGCTCGGCAGCGTCCAGGTAGGGGTGCTGCGCGGTCATGGTCGCGTACAGGCCGTCCATGAACTTGCCGCCCAGCTTGGGGATCAGGTCGGTGTAGACCGCGCTGGAGCCCACGAACACCGGGTTGAAGCCGGTCTTGCGCGCCTCGGCGATGGTGCCCACCGTCTCGCGGATGATGGTCCCCAGCACCACCAGCTCGCAGCCGGCGGCCTTCATCTTCGCGACCTGCGACGAGAAGTCGGTCGCGCCGCGCTTGTACGAGGTCTTTTCGTGGAACTGCATGCCGATGGTCTTGAGGCCGGCCTCGGCGCCGCGCATCACCTCCTGGCCGAAGTCGTCGTCCTGGTAGATCACGCAGGCCCGGGTGTGCTTGCCGTCCTTCATCAGCCGCGGGGCGGCGATCCTCATCTGGTCGAAATAGGTGGCGGCGTTGGCGTACTTGAGGCGGTGGTGCGGCTCGTACATCTCGCGCGCGGCGGTCACGGGGAAGAAGTTGATCACGTTCTTCTCGAACTGCACCGGCATCGCGGCCATGTTCTGCGCCGTGCCCAGGTGCCCCACCATGGCGAAGATGCCGTTGTCCTGGCTCACCATCTTCTGCGCGGCCAGCACCGCCTTCTTGGGGTCGTAGCCCGAGTCTTCCACCAGCAGCCGGAGCTTGCGGCCATGGATGCCGCCCAGGTCGTTGGCCTCTTCCACGGCCATCTGCATGCCGTTGCGGATGTGCTTGCCGTAACCGGCCAGCGGACCCGACAGGTCCTGGATGGTGCCGAGCACGATCTCGGCCTTGCTCACGCCGGGCGTGGGGGTCTGCGCGGTGGCGCTGCCGGCCGCGATGGCGCAGGCGGCGAGGAATGCGAGTTTCGTCTTCAAGGTGATGTCTCCGGTATGCCGCGATGAAGCCCCGCGGTCGAAACGGATTGTTTCGAAGCGGTCCGCGCTTTCCCTTTCACCTTGGCGACTCGCGAATGTAAAAAGCCGCCCTCGCGGGGGCGGCTTTGTCGCGCAGGCGACGCGAGCTAGCGGTACATCGCCTCGATCTGCGGCGCGTACTTCTGCTGCACCAGCTTGCGCTTGAGCTTCATGGTGGGCGTGAGTTCCTCGTCCTCGGCCGACAGCTGCGTGTCCAGCAGGAAGAACTTCTTGATCTGCTCCACCCGCGCGAACTTCGCGTTGACCCGGTCGATCTCGGCCTGGATCAGCGCCTGTACCTCGGGCGCGCGCGTGAGGCTGGCGTAGTTGGAGAAGGGCACGTCATGGTCCTGGGCGTACTTCTCCACGTTCTCCTGGTCGATCATCACGATCACCGTGAGGTAAGGCCGCTTGTCGCCGATCACCACCGCGTCGGTGATGTAGGGCGAGAACTTCAGCTCGTTCTCCAGCTCGCTGGGCGTGATGTTCTTGCCGCCGGCCGTGATGATGATGTCCTTCATGCGGTCGGTGATGCGGAAGTACCCTTCGTCGTCGACCGTGCCCACGTCGCCCGTGTGCAGCCAGCCCTGGTCATCTATGGTCTCGCGGGTCTTCTCCGGCTGGTTCAGGTAGCCCATGAACACGTTGGCGCCGCGCACCAGGATCTCGCCGGTGGCCGGGTCCACCTTCATCTCGGTGAAGGGGCCGGGCTTGCCGATGGAGCCGGGCTTGATGCGGGTGGCCGGCATGCCGGTGGAGATGCCGCATTCGGTCATGCCCCACACCTCCAGCATGGGCACCCCCAGCGCCAGGTACCAGCGGATCAGGTCGGGCGAGATCGGGGCCGCGCCGGTGACCAGGAAGCGGGAGCGGTGGATGCCGATCAGCTTGCGCACGTTGTCCAGGGCCAGCCAGCGCGCCAGCTTGAACTGCACCTTGAGGCCACCGGGCACCGGCTCGCCCGCCAGCACCTTGTCGGCGATGCGGTAGCCCACGTTGATCGCCCACTGGTAGGTGGCCTGCTGCACCGGCGAGGCTTCCTTCAGCGCGATCATCACCGCCGAATAGAACTTCTCCCAGACCCGGGGCACGGCGCCGAACACCGTGGGCGCGATCTCGCGCACGTTCTCCGGCACGGTCTCGGGGTTCTCCACGAAGTTGAGCAAGGTGCCGGTGTAGAGCGCGAAGTACGCGCCGCCCGAGCGCTCGGCCACGTGGCACAGCGGCAGGAAGCACATGCGCTGGTCCTTCTCGTCCTGGCGGATCAGTGAGTTGTAGCCGCGCACGCTGTACACCAGAGAATGGTGGGAGTGCATGGCGCCCTTGGGCTTGCCGGTGGTGCCCGAGGTGTAGATCAGGATGGCCAGGTCCTGGGGCTTGACGGCGGCCACGCGCTGCTGCAGCTCCTGCGGGTGCGTCTGGATGTAGGCGCGGCCTTCGGCGCGCAGCTGCTCGAGCGAGACCACGCCCGGGTCGTTCAGCTCGCGCAGGCCCTCCATGTCGAACACCACGATCCTGGACAGCTGCGGCAGCTGCGCCCGCACTTCCAGGGCCTTGTCCAGCTGCTCGTCGTCCTCGACGAACAGCAGGCGGGTGCGCGAGTCCTCGCACAGGTAGTGCACCTGGCTGGCGGCGTCGGTGGGGTAGATGCCGCTGCACACGCCGCCGCAGGACAGCACCGCCAGGTCGGCCAGCACCCACTCGATCACGGTGTTGGAGAGGATGGAGGCCGTGTCGCCCGGACGGAAACCCAGGCTCATCAGGCCGCCGGCGATCTCGGTCACGGCCTGCGCCGTCTGCTCCCAGGTCCAGCTGCGCCAGATGCCCAGCTTCTTCTGCCGCATCCAGACCTGCGGGCCGCGCCGGGCCACGCCGTTCCAGAACAGCGCGGGAATAGTGTCGCCTTCCAGGACGATCCGGGTGTCGGGCTGGATGTGGGAGAGGTCCCAGAGGTTCGACATCTCTTTGTTACCTCCAGTTTTTCTTCTTCTTCCAGCGCCGCTCGCCGCGCACGCCGGCTTCTTTCATGCCGAGGTAGAACTCCTTGATGTCGTCCTTCTCGCGCAGCCGGGCGCAGG
>CAZZAW010000183.1:0-5634 GCA_964652405.1 uncultured Ramlibacter sp. | reverse complement strand
CTACTGGCGGGCGCTGGACAAGAGCGACAAGTCGTTCGTGGCGCCGCCCTTCACGGCGCAGGGCGCGACCGTGGTGGTGCCCAACTATGCCCTGTGCCCCGCGGCGACCATTCCGCAGATCGTGCTGCAGCTCACGCAGGCGCTGGCGTGGACCTGGAGAAACGCCGCCCGTTACGGCGCCGATCCCGGGCGCATCGTGGTCGCGGGCCATTCCGCGGGCGGCCACCTGGCCGCCATGATGCTGGCCTGCCTGTGGCAACAAGTTGCAAGTGATCTGCCCAGAGACCTCGTGAAGGCCTCGCTCGGCATTTCGGGGCTCTACGATCTGACCCCCTTGATGCACACGCCTTTCCTGCAGCCGGACCTGCAACTCACCCCCGCGCAGGTCCGCCAGGCCAGCCCGGCGCTGCTGCCCGCGCCGAGCCACGGCCGCTACTACTCAGTGGTGGGGGGCGACGAGAGCGCCGAGTTCCAGCGGCAGAACGAACTCATCCGCCACGCCTGGGGCGTGCGGCGCGTGCGCGTGTGCGAGAGCCTCCCCGGGCTGAACCACTTCAGCGTGCTGGAGGCCCTGGTGCAGCCGGGCCATCGACTGCACGAACTGGCGCAGCGGCTGCTGGCGGTGGCATGAGCGCTCGGTGGTTCCCCCTGGCCCTCGCGGCCCTGATGGCGGCGGCCTGCGGCGGCGGCGGTGGCGGCGCGCCCGCGCCGCAGGAGCCCAATGCCGGCACGCCGCCGGCCCCGGCGCCGCAGGAGCCGCCGGAGGACCCGGCCGTCTGCTCCGTGTCCGGCCAGCGCCTGTCGGTGCGGGGATTCATGGAAGACCAGTACTTCTGGCACGACCGCATGGGCACGCCCGACACGGCGGCCACCAGCATGGACGCGTACTTCCGGTCCCTGCTGTACCGGCCCCTGGACCGCTACAGCTACACCGAGAGCACCGCGTCCTTCGACGAGCTGTTCAACCAGGGCACCCGCACCGGGTATGGCTACACCCTGGTCTGGGCCGACGCCGCCCAGACGCAGCTGCGGGTGCGCAGCGTGGAGCCGCTCAGCCCCGTGGGGCAGGCCGGCCTGCGGCGCGGCGACCAGGTGCTGGCCATCGACGGCTACACGCCCGCGCAGATCGCCCAGGGACTGCCGCGGCCGGTCTCGCAGCCCGGGGTCTCGCGCACCTTCCGGCTGCAGGGCGCGGACGGCACCGAGCGCTCGCTCACCGTGCAGTCGGCGCAGTACCCGCTGAGCCCGGTGCAGGCCAGCGCGGTGCTCGACGCGTCCCGGGCTGGATCGCCCGTCAAGGTGGGCTACGTGGCCTACCACCAGTTCGTGGGCTACAGCCGTAACGCGCTGGCCCAGGCTTTCCGGTCGTTTTATTTCGCCGGCGTGCAGGAACTGGTGGTGGACCTGCGCTACAACGGCGGCGGCAGCGTCACCGTGGCGCGCGACCTGGCCAGCATGATCGGGGGCGCCCGCACTTCGGACAAGCTCTTCACCTACCTGCGCTTCAACAGCAAGCACCCCGAGAACAACCAGAGCATTCCGTTCACCACGGCGGAGTCGCTCAATGCGTTCTCGCTGCCCAACCTCAGCCGGGTCATCGTGCTCACTTCCCGCGACACGGCCTCGGCCAGCGAACTCGTGATCAACGGCCTGCGGCCCTTCATGGAGGTGGTGCTGGTGGGCGACACGACCTTCGGCAAGCCCTACGGCTTCGCCCCCCGCGACTACTGCGGCATCACCTACAACGCGGTCAACTTCGAGTCGCTCAACGCCGTGGGCGAGGGCCGGTTCACCGCCGGCCTGCCGGCGCAATGCCCGGCCTCCGACGACCTCAGCCGGCCCCTGGGCGATCCGCAGGAGGGCCGGCTGCGGGCCGCGCTGTCCTACATCGCCAACGGGCGCTGCGAGGCGGCGGCGCCGCAGAGCGCTGCGATGCCAACCCGTCCGTCGCCGGTCTTTGGCGAGGCGGTGGCGCCGAGGATGTTCGTGGAATAGGAATGGATCCCGGCTGGCGCGTCACATCAGCAGGTGCTCGCCGGCGTTGTCGCCGCCCAGGATCACGTAGTTCACCTTGCGGATGTCCATCAGCCGCTTGCCGCCGGCGTAGCTGATGGAGCTCTGCACGTCCTCCTGCATCTCGCGCAGGGTGTCGGCCAGCTTGCCCTTCACGGGCTCGAGGATGCGCTTGCCCTCCACGTGCTTGTACTCGCCCTTGTTGAAGTCGGAGGCGCTGCCGTAGTACTCCTTGAACAGGCGCCCGCCTTCCTCCACCGTCTTCCCGGGGGACTCCTCGTGGCCGGCCAGCATGGAGCCGATCATCACCATGGTGGCGCCGAAGCGCACGCTCTTGGCGATGTCGCCGTGCTCGCGGATGCCGCCGTCGGCGATGATGGGCTTGGTGGCCACGCGCGCGCACCACTTGAGCGCCGACAGCTGCCAGCCGCCGGTGCCGAAGCCGGTCTTCATGCGGGTGATGCAGACCTTGCCGGGGCCGATGCCGACCTTGGTGGCGTCGGCGCCCCAGTTCTCCAGGTCGATCACCGCCTCGGGCGTGCCCACGTTGCCGGCGATGATGAAGGTCGAGGGCAGCTTGGCCTTGAGGTGGCCGATCATGCGCTGCACCGTGTCGGCATGGCCGTGCGCGATGTCGATGGTCACGTACTCGGGCACCAGCCCCTCCGCGGCCAGCCGGTCCACGGTGTCGTAGTCGGGCTTCTTGACGCCCAGCGAGATGGACGCGAACGCGCCCGCGGCCTTCATCTGGCGCACGAAGGCCACGTTGTCCAGGTCGAAGCGGTGCATCACGTAGAAGTAGCCGTTCTGCGCCAGCCAGAGGCAGATCTTCTCGTCCACCACGGTCTTCATGTTGGCCGGCACCACCGGCAGGCGGAAGCTGCGCCCGCCAAGCTCCACGCTGGCGTCGCACTCGGAACGGCTTTCCACGCGGCACTTGCGCGGCAGCAGCAGGACGTTGTCGTAGTCGAAGATTTCCATGACCAGGCTCCGGAAGACTGTTGAAGAACAGGGAGAGCGCTTGGATCGGGCCCGGGGCTTCCTGCGGCGGCGCAGAAAAGCAAACCGGGCCGCAAATGCTTGGGCCCGGTGACTGATTCTACCGCTGCTGCCCTTCCGGGGCGCATCTGGATTGCGCTATGGCCCTGATACGGCCGCGTGCATCCTCCACCCAGCCCACCACCCGCAGCCGGTCGGCCTTGGCGCCTTCCGGAATGCCCATGGGCCGGGACTCGAAGAGCCGCTTCTGCTCCTCTTTCGATAGCGGGGTGCGCCCGTCCCAGGCGGGCTGCAGCAGGTTCCTGACCAGATTTCGCTCGACCGGGCTGCCCTCTGTGCCGGCCGGCAGCGTCTCCACCAGCGCCAGCCAGGCCGTCCAGGGGCCGCGGCCGGCCGGCTTGAGCTCGATGGAGGCGCCGATGTAGCCGTTCAGCGGCAGCCCGTGCGCCACGCGCAGGGTGCGGGCGGCGGCCAGGAGCTTGCCCTCCACGGTGTCGGACTGCAGCGGGCGCTCGCGCCGCAGCGCCTGCAGCCGAGCCTGCGCATCGCGGGTCGCGGCGGCGGCCAGCGGGGCGTCCTCGCCCTTGCCGCCGGGCACGATCCAGTCCAGCGCGACCTCGCGCGGCCCTGCCTTGCGTGTGGCCGCATCGGTCCAGCAGGCCTCGCAGTCGGCGTTGATGAACCGTTCCACCAGGGCCAGCGGCCGCGGCTGGCCGTCGCTGGAGCAGAACGCCTGCTGGGCTTGCGCGGCCGTGGCCGCGAGCAGCAGCGCGCCCACGGAGAAGGAGGTGATTCGTGACATTCGGTGTCCTGCCGGCTTTCTACAATGCCGTATGTTCCCAGAAGTCGACGCTGCGTCCCCGCTCTTACAGCACCTCAACCCCGAGCAGCGCGCCGCCGTCACCCTGCCCAACGAGCACGCGCTCATCCTCGCGGGCGCCGGCTCCGGCAAGACCCGGGTGCTCACCACCCGCATCGCCTGGCTGCTGTCCACGCGCCAGGTCTCGCCCGGCGGCGTCATGGCCGTCACCTTCACCAACAAGGCCGCCAAGGAGATGATGACGCGCCTGGGCGCCATGCTGCCGGTCAACGTGCGCGGCATGTGGATCGGCACCTTCCACGGCCTGTGCAACCGCTTCCTGCGCGCGCACTGGAAGCTGGCCAACCTGCCGCAGAGCTTCCAGATCCTGGACACGCAGGACCAGCTGTCGGCCATCAAGCGCCTGATGAAGCAGTTCAACGTGGACGAGGAGCGCTTCCCGGCCAAGGAGACGCAGTGGTTCATCTCCGGCTCCAAGGAGGACGGCC
The DNA here is from genome assembly GCA_964652405.1 of uncultured Ramlibacter sp. GTDB lineage: Bacteria > Pseudomonadota > Gammaproteobacteria > Burkholderiales > Burkholderiaceae_C > Ramlibacter. The sequence goes on along the minus strand of CAZZAW010000183.1, from coordinate 1,314 downwards.
TGCGCGCCAGGGACGTGGAGGTGCGCAACGAGGACGACCGCAAGAAGGCCGAGCTCTACCAGCTGTACGACGACCAGTGCCAGCGCGAGGGCGTGGTCGACTTCGGCGAGCTCATGCTGCGCAGCTACGAGCTGCTGCGCGACAACGATGCCTTGCGCGAGCACTACCAGCGGCGCTTCCGCCACATCCTCATCGACGAGTTCCAGGACACCAACCGGCTGCAGTACGCCTGGATCAAGGCGTTCACCGGCCAGGAGAACTCCGTCTTCGCCGTGGGCGACGACGACCAGAGCATCTATGCGTTCCGCGGCGCGCGCGTGGGCAACATGGCCGACTTCGTGCGCGAGTACCAGGTGCGCCACCAGATCAAGCTGGAGCAGAACTACCGCAGCTACAGCAACATCCTGGACTCGGCCAACGCCCTGATCAGCCACAACAAGGGACGCCTGGGCAAGAACCTGCGCACCGACCAGGGGCCCGGCGAGCCGGTGCGGGTGTACGAGGCGCCCACCGACCTGGCCGAGGCGCAGTGGATGGTCGAGGAGATGCGCCACCTGGTGCGCGGCGACGGTCCCGGGGGCGGACTGGAGCGCAAGGAAATCGCCGTCCTCTACCGCAGCAACGCGCAGAGCCGGGTGATCGAGACGGCCCTCTTCAACGCCGCGGTGCCGTACCGCGTCTATGGCGGCCTGCGCTTCTTCGAGCGCGCCGAGATCAAGCACGCGCTGGCCTACCTGCGACTGCTGGAGAACCCGCACGACGACACCTCGTTCCTGCGGGTGGTGAACTTCCCGCCGCGCGGCATCGGCGCGCGCAGCGTGGAGCAGCTGCAGGACGCGGCTAGGGCCGCCGGCTGCTCGCTGCACGACGCGGTGAGCGCCACCACGGGCAAGGCCGGCGCCAACCTGGGCGCGTTCGTCGCGAAGATCGACGTGCTGCGCGAGCAGACCACGGGCCTGTCTCTGCGCGAGATCATCGAGCTGGTGCTGCAGCACTCCGGCCTGGTGGACCACTACAAGGCCGAGCGCGATGGCGGCGACCGGGTCGAGAACCTGGAGGAACTGGTGAACGCGGCCGAGAGCTTCGTGACGCAGGAAGGCTTCGGGCGCGACGCCGTGGCGCTGCCGGTGGACGAGCTGCGGCAAAGCCCGGCCAGCCAGGGGCTGGACCCCAGCCTGCCCGAGACGAACGAACCGGCGCCCGACTATGTGCCGCCCGACGCGGAGACCGGCGAGACCCTGTCCCCCCTGGCCGCCTTTCTCACCCACGCCGCGCTGGAATCCGGCGACAACCAGGCGCAGGCCGGCCAGGATG